>CAZWDR010000112.1:0-8081 GCA_964632365.1 uncultured Steroidobacteraceae bacterium | reverse complement strand
TCGGAGATCATCTCCTGCCAGTGCGCCACCCAGCCCACGGTGCGCGCCACCGCGAACATCACCGTGAACATCGAGCGCGGGATGCCCAGCGCGCTGTAGATGATGCCGCTGTAGAAATCGACATTCGGATAGAGCTTGCGCTCGACGAAGTACTCGTCTTTCAGCGCGATCTCCTCGAGCTTCACGGCCAGCTCGAGCAGCGGGTTGTCGGTGTGGCCCAGGCGCTCGAGCACCTTGTAGCAGGCGGCGCGGATGATCTTGGCGCGCGGATCGAAGTTCTTGTAGACCCGGTGCCCGAAGCCCATCAGGCGGAAGTGGCTGGACTTGTCCTTGGCCATCGCCACGTATTTGGGGATGTTCTCGACGGTGCCGATCTGCTCGAGCATGTTCAGCACGGCCTCGTTGGCACCGCCATGCGCCGGGCCCCACAGCGCCGAGACGCCGGCGGAGATGGCCGCATAGGGATTGGCGCCGGTGCTGCCGGCAAGGCGCACGGTGGAGGTGCTGGCGTTCTGCTCGTGGTCCGCATGCAGGATGAACAGCAGGTCGAGCGCCTCGGCCGCGACCGGGTCCACGTGGTAGGACTCGCACGGCACGGCGAAGAACATGTGCAGCAGGTTCGCGCAGTACGACAGGTCGTTGCGCGGATAGACGAAGGGCTGCCCCAATGAATGCTTGTAGGCGGCGGCGGCCACGGTGGGGATCTTCGCGATGATGCGGTGCGCGAAGATCTCGCGATGGCGCGGGTTATAGATGTCCATCGAGTCGTGGTAGAAGGCCGACATCGATGCGATGACCGCCGACACCATCGCCATGGGATGGGCATTGTGGTGGAAGCCGTTGTAGAAGCGCAGCAGCGACTCGTTGATCATCGTGTGATGACGGATGTCGCCGTTGAACTTCTCGAGCTCGGCCTTCTTCGGCAGCTCCCCGTACAGCAGCAGGTAGCACACTTCCATGAAGCTGGACTTCTCGGCCAGCTGCTCGATGGGGAAGCCACGGTGCATCAGCACGCCGGCGTCTCCGTCGATATAAGTGATGGCGCTCTCGGTGCCGGAGGTCAGGCCGAAGCCGGGGTCGTGCGTGAAGACGCCGTGTTCTTTCGAGAGTGCGCTGATGTCGAGCACATCGGGGCCGATCGTCCCCGATTTCACCGGAACTAGGCTCTTTTTGCCGGTGGCGGTATTGGTCAGTTCGAAGGTCTTGTCGGCCATGGCAGCAATCCTGGGTGTAGTCGCCGAAGCCTACACGCTCCCGCCGCCTGATGCATAGCCGCGCTCACTCGACGATCTTGATGTATTCCCCAATCGGCAAGGGCTTGCCGGGGTAGACGGCGTTGATCAGTTCCAGCTCTTCCTTCTGGTACTTCTGCGCCGGGATGCGCTCGGCATATTCGGACAGGCGCGTCTTGTCGGTGGCGCGCAGGATGCGCAGCCGGTAAGGCTCGGCGAGCGCATATTCGGCCGGCCGCAGGTCGCGCATGGTCTCGGCCACGGAGCGGAAAATGCCGTCGGATTCCGGCCGGCCATTGCGCGACGAGCGGCTCGCCCCCGCGTAGATGAACGCGCTGTTGCCCCGGTACAGCGCGATGAACCGCAGCGGGCCTGCGCCGCGGTCCAGCGGTGAGCCATTGCGCGTCAGCACGGTGTAACCATCCATGCCATTGATGGTGAGCGGCTCGCCGCCCACCAGCTGCGCGCCGCGCAGCTTCTGGATCAGCAACTCGCGCGGCGACTGGTTCGCGGGGCGCGCCTCGACGCTGATCTGCATCATCGATTCCTGGTTGCGGGTGAACGCCAGCAGCTGGTCGCGATGGTTCTCGATGATCCAGTCCTTCGGGAAGGCCAGCGTGATGCCCATGTCGGCGTGGTAGAAGCGGTTGTCGCGCACCACGCCCTGCGCGCGGCTGGAGCCGAAGGCGAGGCCATCGATGGCCTGCATGTAGATGTTGCGGTTGGTGACGAAGCCACCCTCGGGCTCCGCGACGGCCGCTGCGGAACGGGCGGCGGCGATGGCGCGGGCATCGGGCGCGGGATGCGAGGAGAACACGCCGTGGTAGATCTGCGGCTGGCGACCCTCGGCGCGGGCGCTCGCGATCTCGAAGCTTTCCTGCGCCTTGAACGCGTCGAACACGTTGCGCGCCGCGCGCGGGTCGTAGCCGGCCCGCACCATGTACTTCATGCCGATGGTGTCGGCCTCGGTCTCGGCCTCGCGGCCATAGCCCTGCACCCAGGCGGCCGCGCCGATGCTGGCCAGATCCGCCATTGCGGCATTGCCGGTCAGGATGATGGCGGCCAGCACGCCAAGGTTCGCGCCCACGCCCTTGCTCTGCCCGCGGGCCGGATGACGCGCGGTGACGTGGGCGATCTCGTGGCCCAGCACGGCCGCGAGCTCGGCCTCGGAGTTCAGGTAGGCCAGCAGGCCGCGGTGCACATAGACGTAGCCGCCGCCGGTGGTGAAGGCATTGATGGAGCCCTCGTCCACGACGGTGAAGGTCCAGTTGAGGTCGGGCAGGTCGCTGTTGCGCGCCAGGCGCTGGCCCACTCCGTTGACATAATCCTGGATCGCCTGGTCTTCATAGATGCCGTAGAAGCGGACGATCTCGTCGTACCAGCGGCGGGACTGCTCGACCTCGCCTTCCATGGAGGTGAACACCACGTTGCGGCCCCCGGTGGCGGGGTTCGTGGCACAGGAAAGGAGCATCACGGCCGCGAACAAGGCGACCGGAACGGCGAGGAGCGAGCGGAGCCTGCGGGTCATGGCGGCATTCTATGCCGCCGGCAGGCGATGGGAAGCACGGGCGCCGGCGGGGCGCCCGGGGGCCTCAGGCGGCGGTGCCGCCGCGGGCGTACTTCTTGCGGAACTTGTCGACGCGACCGGCGGTGTCGACGATCTTCTGCTTGCCGGTGTAGAACGGATGGCAGGCGGCGCACACTTCGACCTGCAGGTCCTGACCCAGCGTCGAGCCGGTCTTGAACGAGTTGCCGCAACCGCAGGTCACGGTGATCTCGGTGTAATTCGGGTGCGTATTGGCTTTCATGACGGCAGGCGCTCCACAGGGGGCGCGCAGTCTAGCGACATGCGCGGGGGGTATCAAGGCCACGGAGGGTTTTCCTCCGGGCTGTCGGAGGGGTCCGACACTTATCCCCAAAATCTGTGGATAAGTCTGTGCATGAACCGGAGGGCAGGCCATCGAAACCGCACGGAAAATGCGTTTCTGCGCGATTGATCAAAATATGACCACCGCATTTCAGCCTGTCTGATCAATGAGTTACAGACGGAACATCGCGTGATGTGACGCGTTTCGCATGTAATGCATTCAATCTCGGACGCGCGGCCGGCGTTGTGGATAGATGATCACTGCCCGGGCTGCGAATTTGACGCACTCGCGGCCTCGGCAGGGGATTGCGCAACCGGCAGGAAGTGCTGGAGCACCTCGTTCAGGAACTGCATGCCGCGCGCGGAAGCGCGCCAGCGATCACCGGCCTGCTCAACCAGGCCTTGGTCCGCCAGCCTGCCCAGGGTGCCTTCCACCGCGCGCAGCGGAAGGCCCGTGGTGGCGGTGAAATCCGCCTCACCGAAGCCGTCGGTGAGCCGCAGGGCGTTCATCATGAATTCGAAGGGCAGGTCCGCGGCTGGCACGGCGCGCCAGGCCGGACCGGCGGCCGCGGTCGCCTGGTAGCGGCGCGGTTCGCGCAGGTGGGTGCTGCGCGCCACGCGTGCCCCGGGCAGCACGCCGGTGAGCTTGCCATGCGCCCCGGCGCCGACGCCCAGGTAGTCGCCGAACAGCCAGTAGTTCAGATTGTGGCGGCAGGTGTGGCCCGCACGCGCATAGGCCGAGACCTCGTACTGCCTGTAGCCGCGCTCCGCCAGCAGCGCCTGGCAGTCCTGCTGCATCTGCCAGGCGGTGTCGTCGTCCGGCAGCGGTGGCGGGCGCGCCGCGAACAGCGTGCCGGGCTCCAGCGTCAGCTGGTAGTGCGAGAGGTGCGCGGGTTCCAGCGCCATCGCGGCCTGCACGTCCGCGATGGCGGCCTGCGGGGTCTGCTCCGGCAGCGCATACATCAGGTCGAGGTTGAAGTTCGACAGCCCGCAGGCGTGCAGCTCCCCGGCGGCGCGCACGACATCGGCGATCTGGTGGATGCGGCCGAGGCGCTTGAGCATGTCATCGTTGAAGCTCTGCGCGCCCAGCGACACGCGGTTGATGCCGACGGCGCGGTACTCGGCGAACTGCCCGCGCTCGACGGTGGCCGGGTTTGCCTCCAGCGTGATCTCGGCCTCAGGATCGATGTGCAGCTCGCGGCGCAGTCCGTCGAACAGTCGCATCAGCGCGCCCGGCGAGAACAGGCTCGGAGTCCCGCCGCCGAGGAACAGGCTGCCGATGGTGCGACCGGCGACGCGCGGCGCCTGGGCGGCCACATCCGCCAGCAGCGCATCGACATAGTTCGCCTCGGGCAGCGCGTCGCGCAGGCCATGCGAGTTGAAGTCGCAGTAGGGGCATTTCTGCACGCACCATGGGAAGTGCAGGTACAGCGCGAGATTCATGGCATCTGGCGCAGCAAGGCGGACAGCGCCTGGGCGCGATGACTGACGGCGTTCTTCGCGGCGGCCGGAAGTTCCGCGGCGCTGCGCGTGTCGCCATCGGGGATGAACAGCGGGTCGTAGCCGAAGCCGCCCTGCCCGCGCGGCGCCGTCGCGATGTGGCCTTCCCAGCTGCCCTCGGCGATCAGCGGGTGCGGATCATCGGCGTGGCGCACGTAGGCGATCACGCAGCGGAAACGGGCGCGGCGGGATGCGGGGGCGGGGGCGGGGTGAGCCGCGGGATCGTCGAGCCGGGCGAGCTCGGCCAGCAGGCGCGCGTTGTTGTCGGCGTCGCTGGCGGACGGACCGGCATAGCGCGCCGAGTGCACGCCCGGACGTCCGTCCAGCGCATCCACCTCGAGGCCGGAGTCATCGGCCAGCGCCGGCAGGCCCGACGCGCGTGACGCATGACGCGCCTTCAGCAGCGCGTTCTCCACGAAGGTGGTGCCCGTCTCGTCGGCACCGGTGATGCCGAGCTCCGCCTGGGTGACGATGTGGATGCCCAGCGGCGCCAGCAGCGCCGCGAACTCACGCTGCTTGCCGGCGTTGCCCGTGGCCAGCACCACGCGGCGCGCCGACATCACGCCGCCGGCTGCGCCAGTGCCGCGCGCTGCAGCGCGAACAGCTCGCTGGTGCCCTGGGTGGCCAGCGCCAGCAGCGCGTCCACCTCGTCGCGGCGCATCGCATGGCCTTCGGCCGTGCCCTGCAGCTCGATGAAGCCGCCGCCGCTGTTCATCACCACGTTCATGTCGGTCTCGGCGGTGGAGTCTTCGATGTAGTCGAGGTCGAGCACCGGTCGCCCGCCGACGATGCCCACCGACACGGCGGCCACCTGGCCATGCAGCGGACTGCTGATGCCCTTCGCCGCCACGACGCGCGCGCAGGCATCGGCCAGCGCCACATAGGCGCCGGTGATCGCCGCGGTGCGCGTGCCGCCATCGGCCTGCAGCACGTCGCAGTCGAGCGTGACGGTGCGCTCGCCGAGCGCGCCGAGGTTCAGCGCCGCGCGCAGCGAGCGGCCGATCAGGCGCTGGATCTCCTGCGTGCGGCCGGACTGCTTGCCCTTGGCTGCCTCGCGCGGGCTGCGCGTGTGCGTGGCGCGCGGCAGCATGCCGTATTCAGCCGTGACCCAGCCCTGGCCCTTGCCGCGCAGGAACGGGGGCACGCCCTCTTCGATGCTGGCCGTGCACAGCACGCGGGTCTGCCCGAACTCCACCAGCACCGAGCCTTCGGCATGGCGCGTGAAGCCGCGCGTGAACTTCACCGCGCGCATCACATCGGGCGCGCGGCCATCGTGGCGGGGCGCGGCGCTCACAGCACCCTCAGCGCAGCGACGGTGGCGTTGTCGGCGGAGGGGCCGGCACGCCGCACGGCAAACTCGCTGATCGCCTGCAGCGCCGTGGGCAGCGGCACGCCGGAGTAGATCGATGCGGCGATGTCCTCATCGAGGAGGTTGGACCAGAAACCATCGGAACAGACGAGCATCGTATCTCCAGGTTGTACACGCACGCGGCGCCCGACGAGCATCTCGGGCAGCATCGCATCGCCGCCGAGGCAGCTCTCGACATAGTTGCGCATCGGGTGGCTCTGCGCCTGCTGCGCGCTGATCAGGCCTTCCTGCACCAGCAGTTCGACATGGCTGTGATCGCGCGTGCGCGACATCACGGCGCCATCACGCAGGTGGTAGATGCGGCTGTCGCCGACATGCACCCACCATGCGGTGGAGTCCTGCACCAGGCACAGCGCGCCGGTGGTGCGCGGCCGATGCTCCAGCGGCAGGTTCTCGCCGAGCGTCACCATGCCGGCATGCGCCGCACCCACGCTGATGTGCAGGAAGGCCATCGGATCGAGCATCGGATGCGGCACGGACGCGAAGCGGGACAGCACCACCTTGCGCGCAAGTTCGGCGGCGGCGGCGCCATCGGAATGCCCGCCCATGCCATCGAACACGGCGATCAGCGCGGTGGCGCCATCGATGGCGGTGGCCATGCGATCCTGGTTCTCTTCGCGCGCGCCAATGAGGCTGATCTCGGCCAACTCGAATTGCAAAACCCGCCCCCGCAAGCGCTAGACTGCCGGCCATTATTGCATTGCGCCCCGCAACACGGGCAGGTATCGAATGATCGCGAGCATGACCGGCTTTGCACGCGCGGAGGCCAGCACCCGCGAGGGCACGCTGATCTGCGAGCTGCGCAGCGTGAACCACCGCTTCCTCGAGTCCTCGCTGCGCCTGCCCGAGGAGCTGCGCGCGCTCGACCCGGAGCTGCGCGCGCGCCTGCAGCAGGACCTGCGTCGCGGCAAGGTCGATTGCACGTTCACCTGGCGCGGCACGGCGCGGCCCGATGACCGGCTCGAGCTCGACGCCGCCGTGCTCGACCGGCTGCAGCCGATGCTGTCGCGCCTGGCCGAGGTGGTGCGCCCCAGCGGCATCGAGCCGGCGGTGAACCTCGTCGACCTGCTGCGCTTCCCGGGCGTGCTGGCCGAGCCACCGGCCGATCCGGAGTCGCAGCTGGCTGCGGCGCGCGAGGTATTCGGCCGCGCCATCGCCGAACTCAAGGCGATGCGCGAGCGCGAAGGCGCGCGCCTGCGCGACCTGCTGCTGCAGCGCTGCGACGCGCTCGCGCAGCTGACCGCGCAGGTGCGCGAGCGCCTGCCCGAGGTGCAGGCGACGATCCGCCAGCGTTATGCCGAGCGCGTCGCCGAACTGGGCGTCAGCGCCGACACCGAACGCGTCGAACAGGAAGTGGTGCTGCTGGCGCAGAAGATGGATGTCGCCGAGGAGCTCGACCGCCTGGATGGCCACATCGACGAGACGCGCCGCATCCTGGCCAAACCCGAGGCCGCCGGCCGGCGCCTGGACTTCCTGATGCAGGAGTACAACCGCGAGGCCAACACGCTGTCATCCAAGGCGCAGGACCTCGCCACGACGCGCATGGCGGTGGAGATGAAGGTGCTGATCGAGCAGATGCGCGAGCAGGTGCAGAACATCGAGTAGGTCCCGCCAGGATCGAGCGCGTCCACCACCCGCCCCCGAAGCGACGGCCGGCAACGGTGATGTCAGCCAGGGCCCGGTCGCGCGATGCCCATCACGTCATGCCGTCCCGCTGCGCGGCGGCCGTGCGCCGCGGCGGCATCCGCCAGCGCAGCAGCGGCATGCGCTTGCGCAGCAGGTCGCGCTGCTGACGCAGCCGCTCCCCGAGTTCCTCGCAGTCGAGGCCGGCACAGGTCGCCTCGGCCAGCATGCCATCCGGACGTTCCGATTCCTCCGCATGATGCTGCAGCATGGCCGCGAGCAGGTGCATGCGCGCGAGGAACAGCTGGCCGTGCATCGGCGCATCGAGGATCAGCGTGACCAGCTGTTTCATCGCATCGTGCTCGACCAGCGCCTGGCAGTAGAGCTCCTGGTCATCGGTGGACGCGAGGAAGGCGGGATAGAAGATCTCTTCCTCGGCCATCATGTACACGATCAGCCCGTGGCAGATCTTCTCCGCCATGGCGGCGCG
>CAZWDR010000111.1:0-8157 GCA_964632365.1 uncultured Steroidobacteraceae bacterium | reverse complement strand
GCATCGGGCAGGGCGCGCAGCGGCATGCGGATGACGAAGTGCGCGCCGGGCCACTGTCCGTCCACGATTTCAATCTGCCCGCCATGTGCGTTCACGAATTCCATCACCACCGACAGTCCGATTCCGGTGCCCCGGATGTGTCCGGCCGGTGCCGCGCCAGTATAAAAGGCTTCGAACACCTGCTTGCGCTCTTCTGGCGGGATTCCAGGTCCGCTGTCGGCCACTTCCAGGACCAGATCGGCCTGGTCGGCGCGCGCGTGGATGTGGATGGTGCCGCTGCGCGGGGTGTACTTGATGGCATTGGACAGCAGGTTCTCCAGGATCAGCCGCAGCTTGCCGCGGTCGGCGGCGAGGGTGAGGTCCTCGATGTTCACGTCCAGGCGCACGCGCTGCGCGAGCAGCGCCAGCTGCTGGTTCTCGATGATCTGCTTGACCACCGGCCGCAGGCGGAACTCGCTGATCTCGATGCCCACCGAGCTGCTCTGCCAGGCCGAGAACGACAGCAGGTTCTCGATCAGGCGCTGCAGCCGCAGGCCGTTCTCGCGCAGGATGCCGGTGACTTCGCGCTGCCCCGGCGCAAGCTCGCCCACGGCGCCATCCATCAACAGCTCGGTGCCCTCGCGGATGTTCGCCAGCGGCGTCTTCAGCTCGTGCGACATGTGCCGCAGGAAGCGGTTGCGCTCCTCGGCCAGCTCCAGCAGCCGCAGGCGCAGCCATTCCAGCTGCCGCCCCAGCTTGCCGATGTCGCTGGGGCCGCGCACCCGGATGCTCCGGTGCAGCGCGCCGCTGCCGAGCTCGCTGATCGCGCGGTCGATCTGGCGCAGCGGCCGCACCACCTTGAACGAGAACAGCAGCACGGCCCCCGCGGTCAGCGGGATCAGCAGCAGGAAGCCCCAGGACATGGCGGCCTGCGCGCGCGCGGTACTCTCGCGCAGCTGCAGCGTCGCGGCGTCGATCTGCGCGGCGGTGCGCGCCGACACCACCGTGGCGCTGTTGAGCATGCGGTCGACATCGGCATCGAAGTCATCGAGCCGCGCGTCGCCGGAGCGGATGCGCACGCCGGTGGCGCGCCGCAGCTGCGAGAAGTCGCGCAGCGCGCGCTGTGCATCCTCGTTGCGCAGGTACGCCGACAGGTTGCGTTCGATCTCGCCGAGCCGAGTGTCTTCCTCCGCGTGCAGCTCGCGCAGCTCCGCGCTGCCGATCAGCAGCAGCGTGCGCAGGCGGCGCCACATGAAATTGGTCTGGGAATAGAGTTCCTGGCTGAGGCGCGTGGCCGCGACGCCCTCGGCCACGATGCGCTCGCCGGCCATGCCCAGCTGCCGCAGCTGCATGCCGGCGGTCACCAGCCCGGCCACCAGCGGCAGGGCGATGATGGCCAGCGCCAGCAGCACCAGCGAGCTCAGCGACCCGGGGCGCAGGTACCTCATGCCCCGGGATTCTAGGCCAACGGCGGCCCGGCCGTCGCAGGAGGCCCTTACCAGGGGTTCTTCAGCTGCTGCTTTTCCCAGTTCAGGGAGCTCTCGACGATGCCATCGAGGTCATCCAGGCGGGGCACCCACCCCAGCACCTGGCGGATGCGGTCGGACTTTGCCACCAGCGACGGCGGGTCGCCCGCGCGGCGCGGCATCTCGACGATCTTCAGCGGCGCCTTGCTCACCCGCTTCACGCTGTCGAGCACCTCGCGCACGCTGTAGCCGTGGCCATAACCACAGTTGAGCGTCTCGCTGGCGCCGCCCTTGCGCAGGTAGTCCACGGCCAGCAGATGGGCGTCGGCGAGGTCCACCACGTGGATGTAATCGCGCACGCCGGTGCCGTCAGGCGTGGGGTAGTCGGTGCCGAAGATGCTCACCGCGTCGCGGCGCCCGACGCTGGCCTCGCAGGCGACCTTGATCAGCAGCGTGGCCTTGCGCGTGGACTGGCCGATGCGTCCCTGCGGATCAGAGCCGGCGACGTTGAAGTAGCGCAGCACGACATAGCGCAGGTCGGTGGCCGCGGCGAGGTCGCGCAGCATCCACTCGGACATCAGCTTCGAGGTGCCATAGGGGTTGATCGGCGAGAGGTTCGCATCCTCGGCGCACAGGCCGGACTCGGGAACGCCATACACCGCCGCGGTGGACGAGAACACGAAGTTCTTCACGCCATGCGCGGCGCACGCGGCGAGCAGGCTGCGCGTCTGGCAGGTGTTGTTGCCGTAATACTTGAGCGGATCGGACACCGACTCCGGCACGATGGTGTGCGCGGCGAAGTGGATCACCGTCTGCACACCATGTTCGTCCAGCAGCGCGCCGACCCGCTTCTGGTCCCCCACATCGCCCTCGACGAAGGTGGCGCCGGGCACCGACTGCGGGAATCCGGTGGAGAGGTTGTCGAGCACCACCACAGACTCGCCGCGCGCCAGCAGCTGCTGTACCGTGTGGCTGCCGATGTAACCGGCTCCGCCGGTCACCAGGATCTTTTCACCCATCGCTGCCTTGCTCCTTCGGGTCGTTCAATCTTGCAATCCCATCATTATGCCGGCCTGACGCCGGACGTGGTCCTGGATGCCGCGCAGGCCCTCGGCGTCGAGCCGGACGGGCGCCTGCTGGCCCTGAACAGCTACGAGAACCGGGTCTATCGCATCGGGCTCGAAAGTCCGCTGCCCGGCGCATCCCCGGGGGCGATCGCCGGGCAGGTGGTGGCCAAGTTCTACCGCCACGGCCGCTGGAGCGACGCGCAGATCATCGAGGAGCACCAGTTCGCGCTGGAACTGGCCGATGCGGAGCTGCCGGTGGCCGCGCCGCTGCGCATCGACGGCACCACGCTGCACCGGCACGCGGGCTTCCGGCTGGCACTGTTCGAGTGCCGGCCGGGCACCGCCCCGGAGCTCGATGCCCCCGAGGCGCGCACACTGCTCGGGCGCACGCTGGGCCGCATGCATGCGGTGGGTGCGCGGCGCGGCTTCCGCCATCGCGACGACATCGACGACTGGCAGTGCGGGCAGCGCGCGCGCGATGCCGTGCTGGCACTCGATGTGGTGCCCGCGCCGATCGATGCGCAGTACGCACAAGTCTCGGCACAGCTGGTGCAATCGATCGCCGCGTGCCATGAATCGGTGGGACACCTGCGCCGGCTGCGCCTGCATGGCGATTGTCACCTCGGCAACATCCTGTGGCAGGCCACCGGGCCGTTGTTCGTCGACTTCGACGACAGCCTGGGCGGACCGGCCGTGCAGGACCTGTGGATGCTGATCGCCGGCAGCCCTGACCAGATGCGCCGCGAATGGACGCTGCTGCTGGAAGGCTATGAACAGTTCGCGCACCTCGACGCGGGCGAGGCGCAGCTGATCGAGGCGCTGCGCGCCACGCGCATGCTGAACCATGCGGCCTGGCTCGCGCAGCGCTGGGACGACCCGGCGTTCCCCCAGGCTTTTCCGTGGTTCGCCGAAGGGCGCTACTGGGAACGCCATGTGGGTGAGTTGCGCGAACAGCTGCAGGCGTTGGATGATCCGCCGCTGTTGCGGATGTGAACCGCCGACGCGGTCGGCAGAGGCTCCAGGGTGCGCACGATTGCGACGGTGATGATGGCGACGCTGCTGGCGGCATGCAGCGGCAACGACAGCGAGTCCGCGTCGTCCACACAGGATGCGGGCAGCACTGCAACTTCCGCGGCGCGCGCCGGGGGCGACACGGTGGCGGCGGTGCTGCAGACACCGGGCACGGCGCTGGCCGCCGTGCGTTACCAGGTCGGCGGACGCCCCGTGGTCGGACAACCCTTCCCCGTGACGCTGTCGGTTTCCGCGGCACAGGCGGTGCCGATGCTGACGGTGCGGGCGGAATCGCGTGAGCTGGAAGTTTCTCCCGCGGTGTCGCAGCTGGTGCTGTCAGCAGACGAGGCCGCCACGCTGGAACTCGGCGTCACCGCGCAGCAGCCGGGACTGATGGAGCTGACCGCCCGCCTGTCGGGCGAGGGCGGCGCCGAGACGGTCTATGCGATTCCGGTGCTGGTCAGCGCGCCGCCGGGCGCGCCCTAGACGAAGCCGATCCAGCGGCCGAAGGCCACGATCCCGATCCAGCAGACCATCGAGACGCCGCCGGCCATGCGCGCCGCCGCGGGCGGCGGGCCGACATCCCATCCGGTGACGCCGCGATAGGTCACCAGGTGGAAATAGAGCATGTTGATGCCGGCGCCCACCAGCAGCCCCATCTTGATCAGGAACGGCAGCTTCTCGACATAGCCCACCGCGTTGGCCATGAACATCAGCACGCCGGTGATCACCGCACCGACGAAGGCCAGCCACGTCCACGGCAGCATGTGCTGCGCCAGATAGCTGACCCGCAGCTGCCGTGACGCGAAACCCATCAACCGCGCATCGACGGTGAAGATGGTGCCGGCCACCGCGGCCAGAAATACGACGTGGAAGGCCTCGACCCACGGGAACCAGCTTTCGCCGACCACGACGGCAAGGGGTGTGTTCTGCAGCCACTGGAGGAAGTTCATGTCAGTAGGGATCGTAGTAGGCGATGAAACGGCCGGCGATCATGATGCCGATCCACAGCAGCACGCTGAGTGCCGCGGCGGCGCGATGCGGGGCGGCGACGCGATTCGGCTGCTGGGCGGACGCCCGTGACAGCCACGCGGTCGTGACCACGGCCACCACCAGCAGCCCCACCTTCAGGTAGAACACCGGATTGGAGATCGTGCGATGGGGCTCGGCGATGATCAGCAGCGTGCCGGTGGCCGCAAGCACCACCACCATCAGCCAGATCAGCCGGATGAAGCGGCGTGCCAGCAGGTGCAGCGGTTCGACCGCGAGGCCCTTGCCGAAGAAGCGCAGCCCCACGATCAGCGCCGCGGCGAACAGCATCGCCAGCGCAAGGATGTGCACGGTCTGGATGGTGGGAATCGACCAGGTGCTCAACTGGATGGACTGGCTCAGCCCGGTCGATGAGAGCCAGTCACTGAATTGCTGCAGATCCAAGCGGCATACCCCACTGGTTCGCGCGGCCCTGGCGGACGGCGGATACCACATCGTTGTCGTTGGATGCAGTATAGGCACATCCCGGCCCGGAGGCGATCATGAACGCACACCACGATGCGCGCATCGCGCGCCTGCCAGCACGCACGCGCGGGGCCGCGCAGCCGTGCACGACCATCCGGGCGTGGGCCGATGCCCGTGCCGCCGGTGAGCGGCGATGAAGGCGTTGCGGATCCTGTTGCTGGCGCTTGCCGCGAATGCGGCGTTCGCGGCCGCGCCGCCTGATCTCAGCGGATTCTGGATGCCGCTGCCCGGCATCCCGGATCCGGATCCGGTCCTCGCGCGCAAGGTGCCCGCCGGCACCGTGGTGCTGCGTGACACCGGACCTGCGGAGTTCGGCGTGATGGAATTCGGCGGCCTTGCGCTCACGCCCGAGGCGCTCGAGAAGGCGCGCACCTGGGATCCGCGCCAGGAGATGACGGTGGCGAACTCCTGCCGCATCCCGTCGATCGCCTATGCGCTGCAGGGTCCGTTTCCGATCGAGATCTTCCAGGGCAGCGACCTGATCGTGATGCGCATGGAATACTTCGACATGACGCGCGTGTTCTTCCTCGACGACCGTTTCATCAAGGAAGAGCAGGCGCCGCATACCAAGACCGGCCATTCGCGCGCGCACTGGGAGGGCGATGAACTGGTGGTGGTCACCACGCGGCTGAAGGAATCGACGCTGACCAACAACGGACTCGACCACAGCGAGTCGATGCGCGTCACCGAGCGCTACCGGCTGAAGGACGACGGCCAGACGCTGATGGTGGCGCAGGAATACGAAGACCCGCCGATGCTCGGCAACCGCGGCGTGCGGTACATCGGCTGGCGGCGCGTCGACGGCGATCATGTGCGCGCGTACGACTGCGATCCGTCGTTCGCCGAGGAATACGCGAAGCCCTGAGTGACGGGCGGATCGTCAGGGCTGGCGCGACGCGCCGGCCAGCACCAGATCCAGCAGCTTGTCGATGAAATCGCGTCCGATGGGCATGCGGCTGACCAGCAGGCGGTGGAAGATCGGTCCCCACAGCGCGTCGGCCAGCACTTCCAGATCGACATCGGCTGCGATCTCGCTGGACTGCTGGGCGCGCGTGAGGATGCGGATCGCCTCCGCATAGCGCGGCGCCACGAACTCGGTGCGCAGCATGCGGCTGGTCTGCGAATCCTCCTGCCCCAATGCGATCAGCTCGCGCAGCAGCTGGCCGGCCCGTCCGCGATAGATGGTCGCCGCGCGCTGCACATGCGCGCGCAGGTCGGCCAGCGCCGAGTCGGTCTGCGGCACGGTGTCGAGCCGCGGCGTGAGCGCCACCAGGAAGGCCTCGATGGCCAGCGTGCCCTTGGATTGCCACCAGCGGTAGATCGTCGCCTTGCCGGACCCGGCACGCGCGGCCACCCCCTCGACCGTGAATCCGGCGAAGCCGCTCTCGCGCAGGATCTCGTAGGCGGCCTTCAGGATGGCGTTGCGGGCGGTGTCGGAACGGGGGCGACCGGGGCTGCGTGCCCGGCCCCGCTTGCGCGATGCGGTCATTGTCGGGCAATTATAGCGAATGCCACCCCGGCAGGGCCGGAGAGGCGGGAGATGCCGGATGGAGTTCAAGGACTATTACGCCCTCATGGGTGTGTCGCGCGACGCGACCGCCGACCAGATCAAGCAGGCCTATCGCAAGCTTGCCCGCAAGTACCATCCTGACGTCAGCAAGGAGCCGGACGCGGAGACGCGGTTCAAGGAGGTCGCGGAGGCCTATGAGGTGCTGCGCGATCCCGGCCGACGCGCCGCCTATGACCAGCTGGGCAGCGGTCCGCCGCCCGGCGAGCGCTTCCGGCCGCCGCCGGACTGGGACACGGGCTTCGGTCCGGCAGATGCCGGCGACGCCAGCGGCTTCGCGTTCGAAGGGGATCCCAGCGAGTTCTTCGAGTCGCTGTTCGGCCGCGCCGGCTTCGGCGGGGCACGGGGCGCGCACCGACCGGGCGGGCCCGGCGCCGATCATCATGCGCGCGTGGTCATCGACCTCGACGCCTCGCTGCAGGGTGGCACGCGGACCCTGACGCTGCGTGTGCCGGGACGGGACGCGCAGGGGCAGCCGGCGACCCGCACGCTGAACGTGAAGATTCCGCGTGGCATCCAGGCCGGGCAGCACATCCGGTTGGCCGGGCAGGGCGAGCCGTCCCCGGGCGGTGGGCAGCGCGGCGATCTGCTGCTGGAGGTCAGCTTCGCGCCGCACCCGCTGTTCCGCCCCGACGGGCGTGACCTGCACATGGAACTGCCGGTCGCCCCCTGGGAGGCAGCGCTCGGCGCCAGCATCACGGTGCCGGTGCCGGAGTCCGCCGTGCAGCTGAAGGTTCCGGCCGGATCAGGCAGCGGCACGCGCCTGCGCCTGCGAGGCCGCGGCCTGCCGTCCACGCCGGCGGGGGACCTGTTCGTCACGCTGAAGGTGGTGCAGCCGCCGGCCGACCGCGATGCCGTGCGCGAGGCCTATCGCGCGCTGCAGGCGGCCGCGCCGCAATTCGATCCACGCGCCGGACTGGGAGAACGCCCATGAACCCGCCCTCGACGCCGGTCATTGTCGGCCACCTCGTCGCCGACGAGGAATGGAGCCTGGAGGAGGTGTGCCGGATCTGCGCGGTGGAGCGCGAGTGGATGGTCGAACTGGTGGCCCACGGCGCGCTGGAACTGCGCGATGCGGGGGCAGGGCACGGGCAGTGGCGCCCCGGGCAAACGGAGTCGCTGCGCTTCGGGGGCGATGTGCTGCGGCGGGTGAGCCTTGCGGCGCGCCTGCATCGCGATCTCGGCGTGAACATCGCGGGCGTCGCGCTGACCATGGAACTGCTCGAGCGCATCGACGCGCTGGAGCGGGAGCTGGCGCACAGTCCGCGCTGAACGGGCGGCCGCTCAGCCGCCCTTCGCGATGATGGCCGGCGGCTCCACGGCGGCGGTGTCGCCCGACTGACGCTCGAACAGGCGGCGGTAGGCGCCATCCGGCCGCTGCAACAGTGCCGCATGGGTGCCTTCCTCGATGATGCGGCCATGGTCGAACACGAGGATGCGATCCATCGCACGCACCGTGGACAGCCGGTGCGCGATGACGATGGCGGTGCGCCCGCCCATCAGCCGGTCCACCGCCTGCTGGATCAGGTGCTCGGATTCCGAGTCCAGGCTC
>CAZWDR010000110.1:0-8247 GCA_964632365.1 uncultured Steroidobacteraceae bacterium | reverse complement strand
GCAGTCGATCAGTGCGCCGGGCGGCGCAGGTGCAGGCGCGCAAGCGGCAGCTCGCAGCCGGGGATGGCTATGGCGATGATGTGCTGCTGTTGACGCATGGGCCAAGACTAGCAGGGGGCCGAGGCCCCGGCAAATGGCACCCGGCGGGGTTCATGGCGTGCGCGTCGAAGCGTCACGCGCACAGCACCTATATATAAAGAGTGGGCTGCAGGGCAGGGCTCTCGCCTCCGATGCAGGGCGTGGGGCGAAGGCAAGCCCGCCCATTCCGGGGGCGAGCCGAAGTCACAAGTCCGGTCAGGCCGACCGGTCGATGCGACGCACACCGTCCGCGGTGCCGAGCAGCAGCACATCGGCGGGCCGCTGCGCGAACAGGCCCACCGTCACCACGCCGGTGATCTGGTTGATGCGGGTTTCCAGTTCCACCGCCTGCTCGATGACGAGGTCGTGCACGTCGAGGATGTCATTGCCATTGTCGGTGACCACGCCGGCGCGATGCACCGGGCGCCCACCCAGCGCGGCCAGCTCGCGCGCGTCGAGGTTGCGCGCCATCGGGATCACCTCCACCGGCAGCGGGAAGCGGCCGAGCCGGTCGACCAGCTTCGATGCATCGGCGATGCAGACGAAGCGGTGCGCGGCGGCGGCGATGATCTTCTCGCGCGTCAGCGCGGCGCCGCCTCCCTTGATCAGCTCGAGCCGCCCATTGCTCTCGTCGGCGCCATCGATGTAGACGCCAAGCCCATCGATGTCGTTCAGGTCCAGCACGGGCACGCCGAGCTGACGGAGCTTGAGGGTGGACGCTTCAGAGCTGGAGACCGCGCCCTTCAACCGGGGTGCCCAGTCACCGAGCTGATCGAGCATCGCGTTCACCGTCGAGCCGGTACCCACCCCCAGGATCATGCCTTCCTCGAGGAAGGCCAGTGCCGCTGCACCGACCTGGCGCTTCAACTGCTGCTGTTCGTTCATGGATGCGTTCACGCTGGATTTCATGGGTCCGGAAATGACTGTGCCCGCTTTCGCGGGCACAGGGTAAGTAGCTTGTCTGGTGAACCGGCGGGGGATGTTGGTCCTGATCCGCCGGTCACCAGAAGAAGTTACTTCTTCTTAGCGGCCTTCTTCTTGGCCTTCTTCTTGGCTTTCGCCATGACAGTTCTCCAGTTACAGGTTAGTCCGGGGACCGAGTATATACACGCGTTGCCAAAATACAAGCAAGCATGGTAGCGACTTCGATGTGATCGACATGCGCATCGATGCGCTCATCAAGTCATCGCATTGATCATCGATGGTCGAAGCCATCATCGATGGCACTGCGATGGATGGATGGACCCGTCATCCATCACGATGGGTCGCCCATCTCGATCGTGATGGTCAACGCGGCGCGATCGACAGGATGAACTTCCAGTGCGCGGCATCCACCGGCGTGATCGACAGCCGGTTGCCCCGACGCAGCAGCAGCATGCCATCGAGGCGGCCATCGGCATGTCCGCGCAGCGTCGCAAGGCTCAGCACCTGCGGCCACCGCTCTTCAAGCCGCACGTCCACTGTGTACCAAAGTGGCTTGTTTTCAGGGCTTTTCGCATCGTGGTAGGGACTGCGGCGATTCCATGCGGAGGCATCCGGGTAGCCGGCGCGCACCACCTTCACGATGCCGGCGATGCCCGGCTCCGGGCACGAGGAGTGGTAGAAGAAGGCCAGGTCACCCACCTTCATCTCGTCACGCAGCATGTTGCGTGCCTGGTAGTTGCGGACGCCTTCCCAGCTGGTGGTCGTGCCGGGTGACGCGGCCAGGTGATCGATGCCGAAGGTGTCCGGCTCGCTCTTCATCAACCAGTGACGCATCGGGGGGACCTTCGCTGGAATCTCAGGGATGAGTACTCGGTCACAATCGCATCGAGCGGGATGTCATGCGGCTGGTCGGGCAGCGATGGCACTTGCTGGATGCCATAGGCGAGACCGACGAGCAGCGGACGGCGGCTATATAAAAGGTGTCGGCGGAAGGCGAGATGGCGGTCATAGAAGCCGCGACCCATGCCCATGCGATGGCCTTCGGCATCGAAGCCGACCAGCGGCATGAAGATCACGTCGAGCTCGCGCGCCGCCCGCGCCATGGTGCCCACCGGTTCGAGGATGCCGTAGGCACCACGCGCCAGCCGGCCGTCGAAGTCGAAGAAGCGCATGCGGTCATGGCGGATGCTGGTGACGCGCGGCAGGGCGATGCGGCAGCCGCGCTGCTTCGCCAGTTCCATCAGCGGCGCGGTGTCGATCTCCTCATCCGTGGAGAAGTAGAGCCCGACGCGCCGGCCGGGGCGCAGCAGCCGCAGCGCATCGACGCGCGCGGCCAGTTCGCGCGCCTTGCGGCTGCGTTCGGTACCCTGGATGGCGCGGCGGCGGGCGCGCAGTTCGCGGCGCAGGCGACGGCGCGCCTCATGGCCCGGATCTGGAAGGGTCAATGCGGCGCTGCCGGATTGCAGGAGAGGGAGACGCCACCCGCGGGTGCCGGTGCGGGCCGTTGCTCTCGAACCAGAGCAACAAGGTGGGGCAGGCATGCGGAAGGTAAGGCTTCCCGCACGAGGCGGACATGCACAGCACATCCACAAGGCCCGCCCCTGGGTTTTTCAATTAGGGTCCGAGGTAACCCGGACCGCGTGTCGAACACCGCAGGTGGCGCGAGGTCCACTCTACTACAGTTCGAGCTGCTGTCCCTGCACCAGTGCACGTTCCACCCGCTCGCGCATCTGCCGCACGCGGGTGCCCATGTCGAGGGCCGCGCGCTCTTCCCGGACCTGCGATTTGCCCAGCTCATTGGCCATCGTGAGGCTCGCCATGATCAGCCAGCGTTCCATGCCCATGCCGCGCGCACTCTCGCGGGCCTTCTTCAGGCGGGTCTCGAGCAATGCCGCAGCGCGGAGGAGGTCCTCGCGTTCATCTGGCGGGCAGGCAATGAGGTAGTCCTTCTCGAGGATGCGGATGCTGACCGGCTCGGCGGCGCTCATATGCCGTTCTCGAGCATGCGCAGGCGGCCGATCATCGCCTCGACGCCGGCGCGGGCCTGCTCGTTCTTCTGCAGCAACGCGGCGCGTTCACTGGAGAGGTTGTCCTGGCGGTGGCGCAGTGCGCGGTTCTCTTCGGTGAGCTGCTGCACCAGCGCGAGCAGCTCGTTGATGCGCACTTCGAGCCGCTGCAGGTCGGCTTCGAGGGGGCTGTGGCCGATGTCCTGGCTCATGCCGCGATACTGCCTGCACCGATGGCGGGGCGGCAAGTCCCGCGCGCTGCGGGCCGGCGAGGCATAATGAAGTGCAGCCATGGCCGAACCTGTCCACACCTTCGATGACCTGCAGCGCGCGCTGGCCCAGGCGCACGCAGTGACCGACGCCGCCGAGGCGCATGGCACGCTGGTGGGTTCGCTGTGCGCCTCGCGCTGCACGCTGAACGACTGGCTCGCGGAGATCCTCCCCGAAGGCCGTGCCGACGGGACGGCCGGCCGGCAGCTGCGCGAGATCTTCGATCACACCAGCGGCGCCCTGCGCGGAAGCGCGATGGAATTCACGCCGCTGCTGCCCGGCGATGATGCACCGATCGTCGATCGCACCTCCGCGCTGGGTGAATGGTGCCAGGGGTTCCTCTATGGACTCGGCACCGGCGTTGCCGTACCCGATGCCGCATCACTGCAGGGCGACGCCGCCGAGGTGTTGCGCGACATGACCGAGATCACGCATGTCGATGTTGATCCGGCCGACGGCGAGGAGTCCAACGAGGCCGCCTACGCCGAGCTGGTGGAGTTCGTGCGCGTGGGCGTGCAGCTGCTGTTCGAGCATCTGCAGCCGCTGCGCGAGCCGCCGCCGACCATTCCGCCCTCGGAGCGCCTGCATTGATGGCCCGCCGCGCTGACGGTCCGGCGGCCGTGGCCGCCCGCGCGGCCACGCTGCGCGCCGGCAACACCGAGTTCGCGCGTCGCCGTCGGCAGCTGGCCCGCCAGATGGGCAAGGGCACCATCGCCATCGTGCCCGCCGCCCCGGTGCGCATCCGCAACAACGACGTCGAATATCCCTACCGGCAGGACAGCGACTTCCATTACCTGACCGGCTTCACCGAGCCCGAGGCGGTTGCCGTGCTGGTGCCGGGCCGCGCGCAGGCCGAATACATCCTGTTCGTGCGTGACCGCGATCCGCTGAAGGAGACCTGGGAAGGGCGGCGCGCCGGACCGGAAGGCGCCGTGCAGCGTCATGGCGCCGACGATGCGTTCCCCATCGGCGACCTGGACGAGATCCTCCCCGGACTGATGGAGAACCGCGAGCGCGTCTATTACGCGATGGGCACGCATCCGGAGTTCGACCAGAAGGTGCTCGCGTGGCTGCAGACGCTGCGCGGCATGGCGCGGCATGGCAAGCATCCACCGCTCGAGATGGTGGCACTCGACCACGTGCTGCACGACATGCGCCTGTACAAGAGCCGCACCGAGATCGGGCTGATGCGCGAGTCCGGGCGCATCGCCGCGGCGGCGCAGAAGCGCGCCATGGCGCTGACCGCACCCGGCCGCTACGAATATGAGATCGCCGCGGAGCTGATGCACCAGTACGGGCGCCACAACGCCACCGCGTCCTACCAGCCCATCGTGGGCGGCGGCGCCAACTCGTGCATCCTGCATTATCGCGAGAACGATGCGCGGCTCGAGGATGGTGACCTGTTGCTGGTGGATGCCGGCTGCGAGTACCAGTACTACGCCTCGGACATCACCCGCACCTGGCCGGTGAACGGCACGTTCACGCCGGCACAGCGCGAGATCTACCAGATCGTGCTGGCCGCGCAGAAGGCCGCCATCGCGGCGACAAAGCCGGGCAACCACTGGAACGAGGCACACGAGGCCGCCGTGCAGGTGATCACGCAGGGGCTGGTGTCGGTGGGCCTGCTGAAGGGGCGCGTGCCGCGGCTGATCAAGGAAGGGGCCTATCGCAAGTACTTCATGCACCGCACCGGCCACTGGCTGGGCATGGATGTGCACGATGTGGGCGACTACAAGGTCGGTGACGCGTGGCGGGTGCTCGAGCCCGGCATGGTGATGACGGTGGAGCCGGGCATCTACATACCGGCCGGCACGCGCGGCGTGCCGAAGCGCTACTGGAACTGCGGTATCCGCATCGAGGATGACGTGGTGGTCACGGCCAGTGGCTGCGAGGTGCTGACCGCGGACGTTCCCGGCGATCCGGATGAAGTCGAGGCCGCGGTCGGTGCCGGACACTGACGCGCACAGCGCGGCACCGGCCGCGCCAGCTGAGCACTTCGACATCGCCATCGTCGGCGGTGGACTCGCCGGAGCCAGTCTCGCCGTGGCGCTGCGCGACCTGCCGCTGTCGATCGCGCTGGTGGAGGCGTTCGCGCCCGACAGCGCCGCGCAGCCGAGCTTCGATGAACGCACCACCGCGCTGGGCAATGCCAGCCGCCGCATCTTCGAGTCACTGGGCGCGTGGTCGGCGATGTCGCAGGAGGCCGCCGCGATCACGGCCATCCATGTGTCGGATGCCGGCCGCTATGGTTTCGCGCGCCTCGATGCGCAGGCGATGGGGCAGGCTGCACTGGGCTATGTGGTGCCCAACCGCGTGCTGGGCCGGGCGCTGTGGCAGCGGTTGGCCGATGCGCCGCGCATCCGCGCTTTCATGCCGGCGCGGGTCACCGGGCTGACCATCGGTGACCATGACGTGCAGCTGACGCTGGCGCATGGTGAGGGGACGCAGGGGTTGCGCGCGCGGCTGGTCGTGGCCGCCGATGGCGCCCATTCACTGGTGCGCACCGCGGCGGGGCTGGGTGCGCAGGTCGACGACTATGACCAGGTGGCGATCGTCGCCGCGCTGCGCACCGACGTGCCCAACGACGGCACGGCCTACGAGCGCTTCACCACGGCCGGACCCATGGCGCTGCTGCCGATCGTGCATCGCGGCGTTGCGCGCGACGGCCATGCCGACGCCGTGCCTGCGGCCGGTGCACGCGCAGGCGCATGGCGCACGCTGGTATGGGCGGCGCGTCCCGCCGATGCCGAGCGCCTGATGCAACTGGCGCCCGATGCATTCCTCGACGCGTGGCAGCGGGCGTTCGGCTGGCGCGCCGGTCGCGCACTGCAGCTCGGCGCGCGCGGGCGCTACCCGCTGGCGCTGTCGCGCAGCCATGGCACGGTGGCGCGGCGCATCGTGCTGCTGGGCAATGCGGCGCAGTCGCTGCACCCGGTGGCCGGCCAGGGATTCAATCTGGCATTGCGCGATGTGGCCGAACTGGCGGAAGCGCTGGCGCAATCGGCCGGCAGTGATCCGGGGGCGCCGGATCGCCTTGCCGCGTACGCGGCCACCCGTGAGCAGGATCGGGCGGGTGTGATCGGCTTCACCGATTCGCTGGTGCGGCTGTTCGGCAGCAACCGTCCCTTGCTCGCGGCGGCGCGTGATGCGGGCCTGCTGCTGTTCGACCTGCTGCCGCCGGCCAAGCGCGCGCTGGCCCGCGTGAGCCTGGGATTCGGCGCGCGTGCGCCGCGGCTGGCGCGCGGGCTGCCGCTGGCGCCGCCATGAGCGCAATGCCGACGAAGGACTTCGACGTGGTCATCGCCGGTGGTGGCATGGTCGGTGCCGCGCTGGCGCTGCTGCTGGTGCGCTGGACCCGCCTGTCACCGGCGCGCATCGCGGTGATCGAGCCGCACCGCCCGGTGGCGCCCCCGCGCGCAGCGCCCATCGGTCAGCGCGTCTCGAACATCTCGCCGGTGAACCGGCAGCGACTGGCTGAGCTGGGCGTGTGGGCGCGCCTCGATGCGGATCGGCTGGGCAGTGTGCAGGCGATGACCATCTGGCACGAGGCGATTCCGCCCGACAGCCCCGACGCGCTGCGCTTCGATGCCGCGGAGAGTGGAGTCGCGGAGCTCGGCGTCATCGTCGAGAACCTCGCGCTGCAGGCCGCATTGCTCGAGGCCTGCGCCGAGGCCGGCATCCCCGTGATCGACGACGCACTGCGCACCGTGCAGGTCGATGCCGATGGCGCGTGCCTCGGGCTCGACACACAGAGGCTGCGCGCCGAACTGCTGGTGGGCGCGGATGGCGCGGCGTCCAGCGTGCGCGGCCTGCTCGGCCTGCCTGCCGCCATGCAGGAGTATGGCCAGCGCGCCATCGTGGCCACGATCCAGCCCGCGCGCCCGCATCGTGACACGGCCTTCCAGCGCTTCCTGTCCACCGGGCCGCTGGCGTTGCTGCCGCTGCCCGGCAATGGCTGCTCGATCGTCTGGTCGGTCACCGATGCACGCGCGACGCAGCTGCTGGCGTTGTCGCCGGCCGGATTCAACGATGCGCTCACCGCGGCCAGTGCCGGGGTGCTCGGCGCACTGGCGCTCACCGGCGAGCGTGCGTCCTTCCCGCTGCGGCGGCTGCATGCCGCGCGCTACATCGCGCCGCGTGCCGCGTTGGTGGGCGATGCGGCGCACGTGATCCATCCGCTGGCGGGGCAGGGCGTGAACCAGGGCTTCGAGGATGCGGCCGCGCTCGCCACCGTGCTGGCGCAGCGCCCGGCACGCGAGAGCGTCGGCGCCACCGCGGCGCTGCGTCGCTACGAGCGCGAGCGCCGCGCTGGCAATGCGCTGGTGGGCGGCGTGGTGGACGGCCTCGACCGGCTGTTCACCGGTTCCGCGCCGCTGGTGGCGTGGATGGCCCGTTCGGGCATGGCGATGGTGGCGCGCTCACCGCTGGCGCGGCGCACGCTGGTCACGCAAGCGGCAGCTGGTCGATCTTCGCCGCGCAGATGAAGTCGTTCTCGGACAGGCCCTTGATGGCGTGCGTGGTGAAGCGCACGCGGCAGTAGTTGTAGCCCACTTCCAGATCCGGGTGGTGGTCCTCGATGTTCGCGATGTGTGCCAGCGCATTGACGAAGCTCATCGTGCGCAGGAAATCGCGGAAGCGGAACTCACGCTGGATGGAGGCGGCATCGACGGCGAGCTGCCAGTTCTCGTCCAGCCGCTGCAGCACTTCTTCGGCGGCCGCGCGCGACAACGGCGCGATGCCGCCCTCGCAGGGCACGCAGCGGCGGTTGGCCAGATCCTCGGTCATGCCTCAACGCTAACACGGGCGGTGTCGCGGCGGGGATAGGTGCGATCGACATAGCGTTCGAGCAGTTGCTGGAACTCCTCGGCAATCTGCTCGCCCTTCAACGTCACGGTCTTCTCGCCATCCTCATAGACCGGCGCCACCGGCCGCTCGCCGGTGCCCGGCAGGCTGATGCCGATATTGGCGT
>CAZWDR010000109.1:0-8712 GCA_964632365.1 uncultured Steroidobacteraceae bacterium | reverse complement strand
TGGCGCAGCCGGACGGCACCCTTCGCTTCTACGCCCTCACCAGCCACGCCTGACCGGACCCCGCACGCGACGCGAGCTCCCGCAACTGCTCCGGGCGAAAGGCGCTGCCGCGCGTGTGCCGGTAGAACTTCAGGGCGCCGATCGCGCGTCCATCGGCTGCCGCGTCACCAGGCTCTCGCCGGCTACACGGAAGCAGCGTCGCAACATCGAACTGCTGAGGCAGCGCCTGGCGAAATGAGCAGAGCCGCGCCGTGCTGCCGGCGGGGCGAGGGCCCGGGCCGGTCAGCTGCCCGAGGACCGCGCCGGCACCACGTGCTGCTCGCCAGGCGTGCGCCGTGCGGTGACCCAGCCTGCCGGCAGCGTGCGCTTCTTCTCGATGAGGCCGTCATACAGCGCCAGCTGGTGCTGCAGCGCGCGGTCCCAGGAGTATTTCGCCTCGATGCGTGCGCGGGCGGCACGGCCGAGCGCATCGATGTCTCGGTCGTAGAGATCGCGCACCGCGCGGGCCATCAGTTCGCCCTCGGCCGCCGCGGCGGTGACGCCGACGTTGTCGTCGACCAGTTCGGCGACGGCATTGGCCCGCACGCCGACCACGGGCCGGCCGCAGGCCATCGCCTCGATGACCACCAGGCCGAAGGTCTCGGCGGTGCCGGCATGGATCAGCGCGTCGGCGGAGGCCAGCGTGCGCGCCAGCTCGTGGCTGTCGCGATGGTAGGGAATCAGCGTGATGTTCGGCGCGGGCTGCTGGAACTCGCCACCACCGACCATCAGCAGGTGGTATCCGTTGCCGAGGCGGCGGAAGGCGTCATGCAGCACGTGGATGTTCTTTTCGGCCGAGAAGCGCCCGGCATAGGCAAGCAGCCGCACATCCGGCGCGAGGCCGAGACGCTCGCGCAGCTGCGCGCCGCGCTGCGCGGGATGGAAGATCGACGTGTCGACCCCCAGCGGCTGCAACGCCACGTTGGTGAGGCCCAAGCTGCGCAGGAACTCGCTCATCACGCGGCTGGGCGCGAACACCAGGTCGAACTGCTCATAGAGCCAGCGCAGGTAGCGGCCGGTGAGGCGGCCCATGTGGCGTCCGAGCCGGATGCCGATCAGGCGGGGCAGGTGCGAATGGAAGAACGCCACCGCCGGAATGCCGCGCCGGCGCGCCACATCGAGCGCGCACCAGGCCGGATGAAACGCGTCGCCGGCCTCGATCAGGTCGGGGGACAGATCGTGCAGCATGCGCTTCCAGCGATGCGGCGCCAGCGGCAGGCGGTAGTTGAACGTGCCGGGCACCACATGGCCGCGCAGCGTCGAGACGCCGCCGCGCTGCAGCTGCGTGGCATCGCCCGGGACAAGCAGGGAATGCGTGATGTGCGGCTGGCGCTGATACCACGCGTGCTTCGCATTCAGATAGCGGCGTACTCCACCGCTGGTGGGAGAGTAAAACAGCGTTGTGTCAACGAGATGCATGCGCCCCCCACCACGGTGGTGAGGGGCATTGCACCCGCCGGCCCTGTGCTTTGTCAAGCAATGGCGGCATTGCAGGCGATCGCCTGCGCGCAGTCATCACGTGCGGGTCAGTGCATCCCTACACCGGCAGGTCCGCGGCGCTTACGTTGCGGCAACGAGCGCGACAGCCTTCTGGCCTGCATCGACGGGCAGGTCGATGGTGAACTCGGTGTACTGCCCCGGCTTCGCGGCGACCGCGACCTGACCGCCGACGCGTGCCATCGCGCGACGCACGGATGTGAGTCCGGGCCCGCGGCCGCGCCCATCGTCATGCACGGTCATGCGCAGCTGCGAGGGCTGCGGCATGCTGAACGCGACGCGCACGGTGGCGGCTGCGGGCTTGCAGGCCTGCAGCCGTTCCTCCGGGGTCTCGATGCCATGCTCGACCGCCGTGCGCAGCAGGTGCTGCAGCAGCCCATCGACACTGGCGCGCAATGACTTCGGCACCTGCGTGGCGCCCTGCATCTGCAACGTGACCAGCACGCCCAGCTCCTCGCTGCGATGGCGCAGGAAGCTCGACCAGCGCCGCTCCGAGGCAAAGGCCCAGTCCGGCTGGCGTCGCGCGCGCTGGCGTGCAGCCTGCGCGTCGATGTGACGCTGCTCCTCGATGCGCCAGAGCACGCCGGCCGCGGCGGCGATGCGATCGACCAGCACGGCCAGCGGCAGCAGCGCGTCCCCGGTGAGCTGCGGCTGATCCTGCAGCGACATCACCGCGTGCAGCAGTGCATGGCAGGCATCCTGGATCGGCGCCACCGACAGGGCGCCGGCCTCGCCGGCCAGCTGCGCGGTGGCGGCATGCAGCCGCACGAGCTTGTCGCGCAGCGTCGCGGTGTCGCGGGCCGGCAGGCGCAGCGCGGCGCGGATCGCGCTGATCGAGGCCAGCGCCGAGGACAGGAACAGGCGCAGCGCGTGTGCCGGCGCGCGCAGCGCCGCCATCGCTGAATCGAGGGCCACCTGCGTGTCGGCGAGCAACTGCTGCGCATCGCTGAGCGCGGAGAGGTCGCGCAGCACCAGCCACGTGCCTTCGCCAGCGGCCGCGTGATGCAGGCTCAGTGCGACGCTGCGTCCGGACCCGCCACCGCGCAGCACCGTCAGCGGCGCGACGCCCAGGTACAGGCTGGGCGCGGTGGAGTCACGGGCGGCTGCGGCGATCCGCGCGCCCAGGTCGCGGGCGCGGAGCGGCGCCATCAGTTCGGCCAGCAGGGATTGCAGCGTCGCAGGGCGATCGCCGTGGCGCATCGCACCCTCGCGCCATTCGCCGAGCAGCGCCTCGTTGCGTACCGCGGTGAGCTGCAACCCGCGGTCCAGCTGCAGCACCACGGTGCGACCCAGTTCCAGCAGCAGTGCGGTGAGCGCGGTGTCGGTTGGAGCGCCCAATGCCGTCACGCCTCCGGTTGCCGCTGACGCAGCATCGCCAGCAGGTCCTCGGCGGCGGCGAAGCGATCGTCGCGGTCCTTCGCGAGCATGCCCTCGAGCAGGGCCTGGTGGCCGGACAGTGCCTCCGGCAGCGTCGGCACGGTGCCATGGACATGCTGCTGCAGCACCTCGATCGCGGAGCTGCCCAGATAGGGCTTCGCGCCGGTGAGCAGCTCGAAGAAGATCACGCCGAGGCTGTACAGGTCGGTGCGCGGATCCAGCTCCAGTCCCTGCGCCTGTTCCGGACTCATGTAGTAGGGCGAGCCGCGCAGTACGCCGGCGCGCGTGCTGCGCGTGCCGCGTTCGACGTTGCGCGCCAGGCCGAAGTCGATCAGCACCACCTGGCCATCCTCGCGCAACATGATGTTGGGCGGCTTCAGGTCGCGATGCAGGATGCCCTGCGCATGTACCGCGGCGAGGGCCTCGGCGATGCGTTCCAGGTAATCCAGCGCCTCCTGTTCGGTGACCACGTTCTGCAGGCGCGCCTTCAGGTCGCCGCAGGGGAAATACTCCATCGCGATGAACTCGCGGCCGTCGTGCATGCCGTAGTCGTAGATGTCCACCACACCCGGGTGGCGCAGCAGGCCGACGGTCTGGAACTCGCGCGCGAACTGCGACTCCTCGTCCTCGGTCGCCTGGCTGACCTTCAGCGCGACATTGCGGTTCAGCGCCGCGCTGTGCGCGAGGTACACCGTGGCGCGCACCGATTCGCCGAGCGTGTCGAGCAGGGTGTAGCGGGGAATCAGGTCGCGCGGCACCTTCAGCGGCGCGGGCATTGCCACCTTCGGGGCGGCGCGGGCGCGCTCGCTGTGCACGCGGCGGCGCTGCGCCGCACGCGCCGTCGACAGCGCCGCTTCGAGCAACGCGGCATCGAGCGCGCGCCGTGGCAGGTAGTCGGTGGCACCGCGGCGCATCGCCGCGACCGCCGACAGCTCATCGCCGTTCTGCGCGACCACCAGCAGCGGCGGCACGTCTGGAATGCCCAGCGCGCGCTCGATCCATTCGAGGCTGGCGGCGGCCATATCCGGCGCGAAATCGAGCACCGCGACGAGCACATCGATGCCGGCCGCGCTGGTGGTGGCCAGGCGCCGCTCGAACGCGGCGCCGTCTTCCAGTTCGGCCTGGTGGGCGGCGGCGAGGGACTCGAGGCGATGCTGCAGCCAGCGGCCGACCTGGGTCTCCTCGCTGACCACCAGTACGCGCAGCGGCCGTTCGGGGGCGGATGCGTTAACGGGCATTGTCCTGTGCGGTGAAGCGGATGCGGATGCGGGCGCGCTGCTCCACCGGCTCGCCATCGTGCAGCACCGGTTCATAGCGGTAGCGGCGCATCGCGGTGATCGCGGCGGAGTCGAAGGTGCGTCCGGGTTCGGATTCGATCACCGTCACATCGCGCACGCTGCCATCGGTACCGACGGTGAATTCCATCTCCACCCAGCCGGAGACCAGGCTGCGCAGGGCCTGCGGCGGATAGTCCGGTTCCACGCGCCGCGTGGCCCGCAGCGTGTGCGCGGCGACGACGGCGTCGCGGGCGGCGGCGGGACGCGACTGGTCAGTCGCACCAGTTGCCGGCGCGGCGCCCGCGGGCGGCGCCCTGACCGCCACGGGCGCGGTGGCGGGTGGCGCGGCCTGGGGCACCACCACCGAAGCCGGCGCGGTGCTCACCGCCGCCGGCACAGCGGTGCTCACCACCGCGGCCGACGCGGTGCTCACCAGCGCGGGCGCCACGGTCTGTGCCGCCTGCTGGATCAGCGCCTCGTCGATCCGCTTGCGCACGAAGTCCAGGCCCGGTGCGCTGCTGTTCACCGTTGCGACGACTTCGACCAGCCGCCGCGCGGGCTCGGGACGATCGGCGCTGAGTGCCTGGTCCGCCGCCGTGAGCAGCGCGGCGACCAGCGCGTCCCGCGCCGCGCGAACCTGCGGATCACTGCCGCCAATGGACTGCGCCTCCCGGAAGCGCGTCACGGCGCTGTCGGCCGCCGGTTCAACCAGTGCGCCGCGGGCGATGCGCTGCTCCACCGCGGCGACCGCCGCGCGGATCTGTGCCTGCCGGGCCTGCAGGGCCTGGCGCTGGGTGGCGTCGGCATTCAGCCGCGCCAGCTCGCGCTCGATCTGCGTGTGCAGGAAGGCGAGGCGCGGGTTGTCAGGCACGATCTGGCGCAGCGGCTCGGCGGCCGAACGCGCCGCCTCGAGCTGGCCGGCCAGCAGGGCCTGTTCCGCGCCGGCCAGCGCGCGATCAATGGCGCGCGCGAAGCCTTCAGTGGCAGCGGCGTTGCCGGCGTCCAGCCGCAGCGCCGCGCGATAGTGTTCGGCCGCGCTGCTGCCGTCGGCCGCGATGAACCGGCCGGCTTCGAAGGCGAGCCGGGCGCGTTCAAGGGCGGCCTGTGCTTCCGGCGGTGCCGCGGCGGTGCGCGTGGATGCCGCGTCCGGCGCGCCCGCGGCCGGGTCATCGCGCAGCAGCGCCCAGCCGCCGATGGCCAGCGCCAGCACCGCAGCGAGGCCGGCCAGGATCGGCAGCATCGATGGGCTGCTGTCCGGCGGAAGCCGCGCACTACCGGCGGCGGCGGTCGACGCCGCCCGCGCCGCGGGTTGCCCGCCTGAATGCAGCGCGGCCTCCACGAACAGTCGCAGGCGCTGCGCCGAGGCCGGCTTGTGGATGAAGCGGAACACCTTCTGGCCGGCGATGCGGCCGGACAGCAGGCTCTGCTCGGCGGCATGCCCGGCCACGAGCAGCAGCACGTCGGGAAACTGGTTCTTCAGCGCGTCCACGGCGGTGTCGGGCGGCACGCCCAGGGCCTGCGCATCCAGCAGCGCGAGGGTCGCGCCAGGCTGCATCAGCAAGTCGGCGAGGCCGCGCAGGTCCGGCACCACGTCGACGGGCAGGCCGTCGACATTCAGCTCCTGCAAGGCGGCGATGAGGCCCGGGTCGTGCGTCACTGCAACGAGGATCCGGCCGATGCCCGTCTGGCGCGCCACAGCGGGCTGTGGCGGTTCGCCGCGAACCGTGGGACTAGCGTTCACGTCCGTCTCCAGCGTTCTTCGGTGGCCAAGGGGCGTACCTGCCCCAATGTGATATGAACGGACTTTACGGGGCGCGGCGTCCGGTACAACCTCTGCCGCATGCGGCTTGCCGGTTCTGTGAAACCGGTCGCCCGGTGCCGGTCATCAGAAGGGAATGCATCCAATGCGTAGCGTGAAGTCGGTCACATTCAGCCTGTTGCTGGCCGTTCTCTGTGTCGCGTCGTTGCCGGCGTCCGCCGCTGGCGTGTCGCAGCAGCGCGCGGCCGAGGAATACCTGCGGGCGGTGGCGCGCGGCGATGCGCAGGCGATGGCCATGTCCATCCTCGAGGACGAGCTGGTGCAGCTGCGCACGCGCCTGCTCGATGATCTGCGGCTGGAGGCCGATCGCGGCAACAGCCTCGTGCGTGCGCGGCTGTTCGGCGAGGGCATGCCGCTGGCCGAGATCGAGCGGCTGACGCCGCACAGCTTCTTCGTCGCGCTGTCGCAGCGGCTGCGCTTCGGCGGGCGCGAGTTCCGCAAGGTGGACTGGCTCGAGGCGGTGAAGGACCGCGGTGGCCTGGTGCACATGGTGGGCCGGCTGATCCCGCCAGAGGAATCCGGCGATGTGCGCGTGCCGGTGATCGTGTCCATCGTGCCGTGGGGCAAGGACTGGAAGGCCGCGCTGCCGTTCGAGCTGCAGGCGCAGATCGACGACCTGCGCAGCGGGCGCACGCGGGCCACGGCCGTCGCGCGTGCGCCGGCACCAGGTGGTCCGGCGGGCACCGGTGGCACCGGCGGCGCTGCTGGCGATGCCGGCGCCGCCGGTTCGCCGCCCGCGGCGGCCGCGGGACCTGCGCTGCCGCCCGGCATGGTGAAGCTGTTCGACGATGCGCTGGCCAGTCTGGAGGCGGGCCGCTGCGATGACTATTTCGAGAAGCAGATGAGCCCGAACTTCCGTCGCACCACCGGCACGCGCGCGCTGCGCACGCTGATCAGCGCCTGCGAGAGCCGGGCCACGCTGCGCGAGCAGTACAGCGCCGCGATCCGTCTCGCGCGCCAGCGCGAGCCGCGCTATGAATATGCCGGCACGCGCGCGGTGTTCGACCTGGCTGGCTCGGGGCTGCCGTTCAGCCGGTGGATCGTCGAGCAGGTCGACGAGCGCTGGTACATCGCCGAATAGTCAGGCACCCACGTCCAGGCGAAAGCGCCGGCCTGCGGCTTCGAGCACCACGCCGACCGGGGTGATGCGCTCGACCTTCACGCCATCGGGGGTGTATTCGCCCTCGCGCAGCCGATGGCCGTTGAGCAGCACCGAACGGTGCGCGGGCGCCGGGTCATAGGCGTGCAGTTCCAGCTGCAGCGCCGGCAGCGCGATGCCGGCGGCGCGCAGTTCGTGCAGCGCGGGAAGGGCGGCCGGATCCGCGTCCCGCGGCAGCGTGGAGGGCGCGGCCCTTGGCTGCATGGCGCTCGCAGCTGCGACGGGAGGCAGGGCGCTGGCCGGGGCGGCGGGCAGCGGCCCCATCGCGCCGGGCACCGACGCCGCGGATCCTGGCATGGGCGCGGCACCCGGGATTGGCATGGATCCCGGCACAGGTATGGATCCCGGCGCAGGCACGGAACCCGGGATCTGCGCTGACCCGGGCATCGGCATGGCGCCCGGGACATGCGATGAAATTGTCCCATCCGGAAGCGGGTCAGCCGGCGCGGCCACTGTTCCTTCCCGGCTGGCCGGCCCCGCCATCTGTGAAGCCTCGGCCGCGATGCCGGTGGCCGGCTGACGCCACAGCAACCACCCCAGCACCACGAGGTTGGCCAGCAGCACGCCACCGAGCAGCCACGCCCATGCGGGCAGGCCGCGGCGCGGCGGGGCGATCCGCGCATCCATCAGGACCGGCGCGACGTTGCGGTTGCGCTCGGACTCTGCCTTCTTCAGTGCATCGAGGATGAAGGACATTGCGTGGCGCCTACTGCGCGGCCGCGGTGAGCAACGGCGTGCCGGGGCCGGCGGTGACCGCGTCGAGCACGGCCTGCGTGCGCGCACCGGCGATGCCGTCGACGATGAGTCCGTGCACGGACTGGAAGTTCATCACGCGCGCCTCGAGTTCCTCGTCGAAATAATCGGGCTCCGGCACGGGTGTGATGGGCGCGCCGGACCGGCCCGTCCACGCATCCAGCCGCTCGCGCAGGTTGCGCACCGGCTCCCCCCACATGCCGAGCGCGACATTGCGCGTGTCCAGCTGCGCCGGCTTCCACAGCAACACGAAGCGGCCATCCCAGCGCTGCTCGATCTGCTCCACGTCGATGTCATGCGAGCCCTCGCCGATCAGCAGGCGCGCATGCCGGCCATCGGGCAGCTGCGACAGCACTGCCTGGTGGTCCATTCCTGCGTCATCCTGCAGCGTGAGGATGGCCGGCCGGTTGAAGCGGCGCAGTTCATCGAGGTCGCCCTGCGCGGCCAGGCACTCCACGCCCTGGCGCAGCGCCTGCACGCAGGGCTCTTCAGAGCCGGGCGCATGGTGCAGGTTCCACAGTGCGAACAGCTGCGTCCAGGCACGATCCATGTCGGCCGGGCCTTCGAGCAGCTGGACCAGTTGCGGCGCGGGCGCCAGGGGTTCGGGCGCCAGCGCCGTCAGCGCTGCCGTCGGCGACAGCGCTGCCGTCGACGACAGCGATGCCGTCGATGCATTCGATGAATCCGCTGCGGATGGCGCCGCGCCCGCCGTTGCCGCACCAGCGCGTTGCGCGACATCCGGCGCGCTGAGCCGCGACGCCGCGAGCCAGGTCCCGGCGCTGAGCAGCACC
>CAZWDR010000108.1:6108-8786 GCA_964632365.1 uncultured Steroidobacteraceae bacterium | reverse complement strand
AGCTCATCGTCGATGCCGGCAGCAACCGGGTGATCGGCGCCGGCATCGTCGGCCCCAACGCCGGCGAGCTGATCGCCGAGGTGGGCCTTGCCATCGAGATGGGCGCCGACGCCGCCGATGTGGGCCTCACCATCCATCCGCATCCGACGCTGTCGGAGTCGGTGGGCATGGCGGCCGAGGCGCTGGAAGGCACGCTGACCGACCTGTACATGCCGAAAAAGCCCTGATGCGGTAAGTTACGGCGGGCGCGCGGGACTGTCTCCCGCGCGGCCAATGACCGCAGCAGGGGAGGGGAGCGTGTACGCGGCCAGGTTGCAGGCGGTCGAGAAATCCTTTGGCACGCAGCGTGCCGTCCAGGCGCTGGACCTGGTCATTCCCAGCGGCGAGACCTGCGGCCTGATCGGCCCCAGCGGCGCCGGCAAGAGCACCACCATCCGCATCATCATGTCGATCCTGTTCCCGGACTCAGGACAGGTCGAGGTGCTCGGGCTGCCTTCGGCCCTCGATGCCAAGGACCGCATCGGCTACCTGCCGGAGGAACGCGGTGTCTATCGCAAGATGACCGTGGGCGCGTTCCTGAAATACCTTGCCGGCCTCAAGGGCGTACCCGACTCGCAGGCCATGCCACGCGCGCGCCAGCTGCTCGCGCAGCTGGGCCTCGAGGACATCGAGAAGCGCAAATGCGAGGACCTCTCCAAGGGCATGCTGCAGCGGGTGCAGTTCGTCGGCGCCATCGTGCACCAGCCGCAGCTGTTGATCCTCGATGAGCCCTTCAGCGGCCTCGACCCGGTCAGCGTGCGGCTGCTGAAGGATGTGGTGGCGCAGGAGCGCCGGCGCGGCGCCACCATCCTGTTCTCCACGCATGTGATGGCGCAGGCCGAGGAACTCTGCGACCGGGTGGTGATGATCCACCGCGGCAGCAAGGTGCTCGATGAACCCATGTCGAGGCTGCGCCGCCGCTATGACAGCACACGCGTGCTGTTCGAGCCGCTCGATGCCGGCGCCGATCCACAGGTGCTGCATGCGCTGCCGGGAGTGGCCGCCGTGCAGGTGAACGACGGGGAGTTCGAACTGCTGCTGCAGCCCGGCGCTGATCCCACCGCCGTGATGCGCGAGGCGGCCGCACGGCTCGCGCCGGCGCGGGTCGAGATTGCGCGGCTGCGACTCGAGGACACCTTCGTCAACATCGTGCGCGAGGGCAGTGAATCGGAACAGGCGCTGCGCGAGCACCTGCAGGGCCTGACGGGAGCCGTGGCATGAAGGGTGGCCTGCGTCGCATCCGGCTGGTGGCCGCCCGGGAATTCCTCACCACGGTCAGCAGCAAGGGTTTCCTGTTCGGCGTGCTGGTCATGCCGGTGCTGATCACCGCCATCATCCTGGTGCTGCCGCGGCTGATGTCGAACCGCGGCATGCAGGTGCAGGTGGAGGTGGCGGTCATCGACCGCAGCGGCAGCGGCTTCGCCGGCACGCTGCAGCAGGAGCTGCTGCCCGCGGCGATCCTGGCCCGGCAGCAGGCCGGGTTGCGCGAAGCGCAGGAGCAGGCTGGTGCGGGCGGCGCCGGCCTCAACGCGCCACCGATGGCCGTGCCCTCGTTCACGCTGCGTCCGCTGCCGGCCGATGCCACGGTCACGCAGCACCAGGGCTGGCTGACGCAGGGGGAGCTTGGCAAGCAGCAGCGTCGGGCGCTGGTGGTGATCCCCGCCGAGGCCGTGCGGACGGGCCCGCAGCAGGCCTATGCCAGCTACGAGTTCTATGCGCCGCGCAACCTGCCATCCGACGCGGAAGGCATCCTGCACTCCGCGGTGCGGCCGGCGTTGATCGCCGAGCGCCTGCGCAGCAGCGGCCTGGATGCCGACCTGGTGCGCGCGGCGACCGACATCCCGCGCACCCGCACGACACTGATCGGCGCCGATGGCCGCCAGCAGGGCGCGCAAGGCCTCAATCGCCTGATGCCGTTCATCATGGGCCTGCTGCTGTTCATGGCCATCATGACCGGCGGGCAGGGCCTGATGACCTCCACCGTCGAGGAGAAATCCAGCCGCGTGGTCGAGGTGCTGCTGGCTGCGGTGTCGTCGCTGGAACTGATGTGGGGCAAGCTGCTCGGGCAGCTCGGCGTCGGACTTGTGATGCTCGGCGTCTATGTCGCCGTGGGTGTGCTCGCGCTGTTGCAGTTCGCGATGTTCGGGCTGATCGATCCGCTGCTGATCCTGTGGCTGTTCCTGTTCTTCCTGATGGCCTACCTGGTGTTCGGCGCGCTGATGATGTCGATCGGCGCGGCGGTGAACCAGATGGCCGACGCGCAATCGCTGATGGGCCCGATCATGATCCTGCTGATCATTCCATACATCGCGACGGCGATGATCGGCAACGCGCCGGATTCCACCTTTGCCGTAGTGAGCAGCCTTGTGCCGCCCATCAACGGCTTCACGATGATGGCGCGCCTGGCGTCCACGTCGCCACCGCCGCTGTGGCAGGTGGTGCTGTCGCTGCTGCTGGGCATCGTTGCCGCCTGCGTCGCCGTGTGGTTCGCCTCGAAGGTGTTCCGCGTCGGCCTGCTGATGCATGGCAAGCCGCCGAGCTTCGGCACGTTGGTGAAATGGGCCCGCATGGGCTGAGGCCCACGCCGGCTGTCAGCGTCGGCTCAGCCAGAGGATCAGCGTGATCACCGCGCTGACCAG
>CAZWDR010000108.1:0-6008 GCA_964632365.1 uncultured Steroidobacteraceae bacterium | reverse complement strand
CAGCGCGCGCCGCATGCTACAGGCGCCGCAGCCGGTCCAGGTATGCCGACTCATCCGGGGCACGGCCGGCCCGCTGCGCTTCCCACAGGGTTTCGGCCAGCACCTCGACCATGCGGTGCTCGGCATCGTGGGTGGAACCCAGCCGCCGGGACAGGCGTGCATGCACGTCGGTGATGCCGGGCGGGCGGTTGGTGGTCACCTGTTCGCGCACGCCCAGGTGCAGGCCCATGTGCAGGAAGGGGTTGATGCCGCCAGCCTCCACGGTGAACTCGCGCGTCAGCGCATCGGGCGCCTCGAGCATCGCGTGGTATTCCGGATGCAGCGCGACGACATCGGCGACCTGCGCGTCCAGCGGTTCCAGCGGCAGGCCCTCGCGATGCCGCCGCCAGGCCTCGATGTAGCGACGGCGAAGATCCTCGCGGCTGGAACTGGCAAAGAACATGCGCGGCAGTGTAGCGCGGCGGGCACGCCGCACGGTGCAATGAGGTCCGGCCGGCGCGCGTCAGGCCGGTGCAGGCGTCTTCGGCCGGTAGCGGCACACCGCGCGGATCACGCAGGCGTAGCACCGGGGCAGCCGCGCCACGCAGACGTGGCGGCCATGCAGGATCAGCCAGTGGTGCGCATGCTGCAGGAACTCCGGCGGCGTGACCTTCAGCAGCTTGCGTTCGACGATGACCGGCGTCTTGCCGGGCGCGAGCCCGGTGCGGTTCGACACGCGCAGCACATGCGTATCCACCGCGATGGTGGGCTCGCCGAAGGCCACGTTCAGCACCACGTTCGCGGTCTTGCGGCCGACGCCGGGCAGGGCCTCGAGCGACTCGCGGTCGCGTGGCACCTCGCCGCCGTGGCGCTCGATCAGCAGGCGGCAGGTCTCGATCACGTTCCGCGCCTTGGCATTCCAGAGGCCGATGTGGCGGATGTAGGGAGCGAGTCCCTCGACACCCAGCGCGAGGATGGCCTGCGGGGTGCGGGCCACCGGATAGAGCTTGCGCGTGGCCACGTTGACGCTGCGGTCGGTGGCCTGTGCGGACAGGATCACCGCGATCAGCAGTTCGAACGGCGTGCCGAATTCCAGCTCGCTCTGCGGTTGGGGATTCGCGGCACGCAGCGCCCGATACAGCGCATCGACTTCATCCGGTTTCACGGGCGGGCCTGCAGGCGGCTGCAGTCCCTCAGCTGACCGTCATGCCCGGCTTCACGCCGGCATCGGCCGACAGCACGAACACGCCGGCGCCGTCACCGGACTTGTCGCTGGCACACAGCACCATGCCCTCGGAGATGCCGAAGCGCATCTTGCGCGGCGCAAGGTTCGCGATCATCACCACGTAGCGGCCGACGAGGTCCTCGGGCCGGTAGTGGGCCGCGATGCCCGAGAACACGGTGCGTTGTGTGGTGCCGAGGTCGAGCCTCAGTTGCAGCAGTTTGTCGGAGCCCTCCACGCGGCTGGCCTCCAGCACCAGCGCGGCGCGCAGGTCGAGCTTGGCGAAATCGTCGATGCTGATGGTGGGCTTGGTTTCCATGGGGGTCTTCTGCGAGTTGTGGGAGGTGTCCGCCGCGGGCGCGGGCGCGGGCGCAGGCGCGGCGGCCGGCGCGGCCTGCTGCACGACGAGTTGCTGCACGATGGCGGGATCCAGGCGGGCGGCAAGCTGCGGATACTTGCCGAGCTGGCTGCCAAGCAGCGGCGCGCGCGGGGCATCCCAGTCCGACAGTGTGCCGGCGCCCAGCCACTGCTCGGCGCGCGCCGCGATCACCGGCATCACCGGCGCCAGCCATGTCATCAGCACGCGGAACAGGTTGATGCCCTGCGTCGCCACCGCGCGGGCCTCATCGAGGCGCGCGGGGTCCTTCGCCAGCAGCCAGGGCTTGTGCAGGTCCACATACTGGTTGGCGCGATCGGCCAGCTGCATGATCTCGCGTACCGCGGCGCCATACTCCCGCGTCTCGAACAGGCGCGCGATGGCTTCCGACTCTGCCGTGAACTTCGCGTACAGCGCCGGATCGGGCAGGGCCTCGGCCAGGCGGCCGCCGCCACGCTCGATGAACGGCGCACAGCGGCTTGCGATGTTGACCAGCTTGCCCACCACATCGGCGTTCACGCGCGCGGTGAAGTCGCCCAGCGACAGGTCGATGTCATCAAGGCCTGCACCAAGCTTGGCGGCGAAGTAGTAGCGCAGCGCATCGGCTGGCAGCAGCGAGAGGTAGCGGCTGGCCAGGATGAACGTGCCGCGCGACTTGGACATCTTCTGTCCGTCGACGGTGAGGAAGCCGTGCACGTGCACGCCGGTGGGGCGGCGGAATCCGGCGCCATGCAGCACGGCCGGCCAGAACAAGGTGTGGAAGTAGCTGATGTCCTTGCCGATGAAATGGTGCAGCTCGGTGGTCGCGCCGGCCTTCCAGTATTCGTCGAAATCCAGGCCGCGCTTTTCTGCCAGCGCGGCGAAACTGCCCATGTAGCCGATCGGCGCGTCGAACCAGACGTAGAAAAATTTGCCGGGCGCATCGGGGATCTCGAAGCCGAAATAGGGCGCATCGCGGGAGATGTCCCAGTCGGAAAGGCCCGCCTCGAACCACTCGTCGAGCTTCGCCCGCACCGCCGAGTGCAGGCCAATGGCGGACAGCCAGTCGCGCAACTCGTCGGTGTAGTCGCCGAGCCGGAAGAACAGGTGCTCCGAATCGCGCAGCACCGGGCGCGTGCCCGTCACCGTCGACACCGAATCCTTCAGGTCCGCCGGCGAATAGGTGGCGCCACAGGCTTCGCAGGAGTCCCCGTACTGGTCCGGGGTGTTGCAGCGGGGGCAGGTTCCGCGCACGAAGCGATCGGGCAGGAACATCCCGGCCTGCTCGTCGTAGGCCTGGCGGATGGTGCGGCGATAGATCGAACCCCGCGCCACCAGCCGCTGGTACAGCTCGCTGGACAGCCGCCGGTTCTCTTCCGAGTGCGTGGAATGGAAGTGGTCCATCGCGATGCCGAAGCCGGCGTAGTCGCGCTGGTGGTCCGCGGCGGCCCTGGCGATCAGCTCTTCGGGTGCGATGCCATCCTGCTTCGCGCGGATCATGATCGGCGTGCCGTGGCAGTCCTCGGCACACACGTAGATGCACGCATTGCCGCGTGCGCGCTGGAAGCGGCACCAGATGTCGGTCTGCACCGCCTCGATGATGTGTCCCAGGTGCAGCGGGCCATTCGCATAAGGCAATGCGCTGGTGACGAGAATGCGTCGGATCTGGCTCAACCCTGGTCCCTCACCGCTTCGAAGCGGGACTTGGCGATGGCCTTCTTGAAGGCCTCCCTGCCGGTGATCAGGCGCTGGTCATACAGGGCCTGGATGGAGGAGTCCATCGTGCGCATGCCGCTGGCGGCGCCCGACTGCATCGTGGTTTCAAGCTGGTCGAGCTTGCCCTGGCGGATCAGGTTCGCCACGGCGGAATTGTTGATGAGGACCTCCAGCGCCGCGACGCGTCCCTGCTTGTCCGAGCGCTGCAGCAGCTGCTGCGAGATGACCCCGCGCAGCGAGGTCGACAGCATCGTGCGCACATGCGACTGCTTGTCGGCCGGAAAGACGTTGATGATGCGGTCCACGGTCTGGGCCGCGCCATTGGTGTGCAGCGTGCCCATCACCAGGATGCCCATCTCGGCCGCGGTCACCGCGATGGAGATGGTCTCGAGGTCGCGCATTTCGCCGACCAGGATCACATCGGGATCCTCGCGCAGCGCGGAGTGCAGCGCCTGCGCGAAGGACTGCGCGTGCAGGCCGATCTCGCGTTGGCTCACCAGGCAGTTGCGCCGCTGGTGCACGAACTCGATCGGGTCCTCGATGGTGAGGATGTGGCCCCGGTCGCGACGGTTGATGTCGTCGATCATCGCCGCCAGCGTGGTCGACTTGCCCGAGCCGGTCTTGCCGGTCACCAGGATCAGCCCGTTGTGGGCGCGCGCGAGCATGCGCACCGCGTCCGGCAGCTTCAGCTCGTCCATGGTCAGCGCCTTGGATGGGATGGAGCGGAACACCGCGCCCATGCCGTTGAGCTGGCGCATCACGTTGACGCGGAAGCGGCCCAGTTCGCCCAGGCTGTAGGCGAAGTCGGCGCCATCGTGCCGGTCGAAGCGTTCCTTCGCCTTCGGCGGCATGATCTCGAGCAGCGCATCGCGCACGAAGTCCTGCCCCAGCGGTTCGCCGCGCAGCGGCGCAAGGTCGCCCCACAGCCGGATGCGGGGCGGATCACCGGCGATGAAATGCAGGTCGGAACCCCTGCGTTTCAGCACCTCGGCCAGGAACTCGTTGATCGCCGCCATGGGTCAGCCGCCGGCGGGCCGGGCCTGCGTGCCGGTGAGATCGAGCTTCGGCAGCAGGCTGGTGTCGGTCACGTATTTCTGCAGCACGCGCTTGTCGTTCGCGTAGAGATAGGCCTGGTCCGGATCGATCTCCTTGGCCTGCACCGCCGCCAGCAGCGCCTGGTCGAGCAGCTGCATGCCGAACTCGCGGCCCATCTGCACCTGCGCCGGCACCTGGTGCGTCTGGTCGGTCTGGATCAGCTTCGCGATGGCCTTGGTCATCACCATGACCTCGCACACCGCGCGCCGGCCGTTGCCGTCGACGGTCTTGCACAGCACCTGCGTGACCACCGCCAGCAGGCTCTGCGACAGGAAGCTCTTGGTCTGTTCGCGCTCCTCGATGGGCAGCGCGTCGATGATGCGGTCGATGGTCTTCACCGCGCCGGTGGTGTGCAGCGTGCCGAGCACCAGATGCCCGGTCTCGGCCGCCGTCATCGCCATCGAGATGGTCTCGGCGTCGCGCATCTCGCCCACCAGGATCACGTCCGGATCCTCGCGCATCGCGGCGCGCACGCCCTCGGCGAAGGAGGGCAGGTGGGTGCCGAGCTCGCGCTGGATCACCTGGCACTGCTTGCTCTTGTGCACGAACTCGATGGGATCTTCGAGGCTGATGATGTTCAGCTTCCGCGTGCCGTTCAGGTAGTCGATCATCGCGGCCAGCGTGGTGGACTTGCCGGAGCCGGTGGCGCCGGTCACCAGGATCATGCCCTGGTGGTAGTCGCACAGCTTGCGCACGATCGGCGGCAGGCCGAGGTTGTCGAGCGTCGGGATGGTGGTCGGGATGGTGCGGAACACCGCGCCGATGCCGGTGTCCTTGCGGAACACGTTGACGCGGAAGCGCCCGCCGTCGGTCGACACATACGAGAAATCGACGTCGTTGCCCTTCGAGAAATGCTCCGCCTGCGAGGGCGTGAGGATCTCGGACAGGTAGCCCTCGAGTTCCGAGTCGCGCAGCTCGCGGAACTTGATCGGCACCAGGTCGCCATACAGGCGCAGCATGGGCGGCACACCCACCGCAAGGTGGATGTCGGAACACCCCTGCTGGGTGCCCAGCTTGAGGAACGCGTCGATGCGGGCCATGGGTCCGTCAGTCTACGTCATGCAAAGCGTTCGAGGGCGAGACGCAGTTCGTCCATCGTCTGGAAACGCTTGGCCTTGTCCACGGCCATGGCCTTCATGATCAGGTCGGCCAGCGCCGGCGGCAGCTTCGGGTTCAGTTCGAGCGGCGGACGGGCCTTGCCCTGCACGTGCTGGTACATGACCGCCATGTGGTCGCCGCGCGCATAAGGGGGCACGCCGGTGAACATCTCGTAGAGGATCACGCCGATGGCATAGATGTCGGCGCGCTCGTCGACCTTGCGGCCGAGGATCTGCTCCGGCGCCATGTATTTCGGCGAGCCGATCACATAGCCGGTCTTGGTCAGCTGCGTGTCGCCCTCGCGGTGCGCGGCGGCCACGCCGAAGTCCACGATCTTCAGCAGGCCCTCGTTGTTGATCAGCACGTTGGCGGGCTTCAGGTCGCGGTGCACGATGCCGACCTTGTGCGCCACCGCCATGCCGGTGCACATGTCGATGCCGTACTTGACGGCCTTCTTCGTCTCGACCGGCTGCTCATTGACGATCTCCCCGCCCAGCGTGTGCGAGGGGAAATACTCCATCGAGATGGCGTAGTTGCCCTGGA
>CAZWDR010000107.1:0-8833 GCA_964632365.1 uncultured Steroidobacteraceae bacterium | reverse complement strand
GCGGTCAGCACCAGCGCCTGCGGCACCGGGTCGGCATACAGCGAGGGGTCCAGGTCATTGGTGGTCTCGATCACCGGCGCCTTGTGCAGGGCCAGCCGTCCCATGCCGAAGATGAAGATGTTGGTGGCATAGGACAGCAGCGTCAGCCCCATCAGCACCTGGAAGGTGCGCGGACGCAGCAGCAGCCACACCCCCGAGCCGGCAAGCACGCCGATGGCCAATGCGTAGACGATCTCCATCAGGCGCGCCCCCCGATGGTTTCCGTTTCAAGGTCAGGGTCGACCGGCGTGAAGGCCTTGCGCGGGCTGCGCAGCGACTGGTGCGCCAGCGCCACCAGGATCAGCAGCGTGGCGCCGACGACCAGCATGAACACGCCCAGGTCGAACAGCAGCACCGTCGACAGGTGCAGCTCGCCCGCGAGCGGCAGCGTCAGATGCAGCGCCCGCGCGGTCAGGAACGGCAGCTGCATCAGCCAGGCGACGAGCCCCGCGCCGGCCGCGGACAGCAGGCCGGCACCGATCCAGTACAGCGGATGCACGCGCAGCCGTGCCTCGACCCAGATGGTGCCGCCGGTCATGTATTGCACGATCACCGCCGTGGCCATCACCAGGCCGCCGACGAAGCCGCCGCCGGGCGCGTTGTGGCCGCGCAGCAGGAAGTACAGCGCCACCATGCCCGCCATCGGCAGCAGCAGCCGCGCGAGCACGGCCGGGATCGCCATGTCGCCGTGCGGCAGCGGATCATGCGCATGCGACGGCGCCACATGCACGGCGCCATCGCGCCGCTGCGCGCTGGGCACCTCGATGCTCTCTGGCGCCGGACGGAAACGGCGCAGCAGCGCGTAGACGATCATCGCCACGATGCCCACCACGGTGATCTCGCCCATGGTGTCGAAACCGCGGAAGTCCACCAGGATCACGTTCACCACATTGCGTCCCTCGGAGACCTCCAGCGCATTGCGGATGTAGAACGGCGCAAGCTCCGGGGTGGAGGGACGCGTGAGCACCGCATAGGCCAGCGCGGCAATGCCGGAGCCGGCCAGGATGGCCACCACCGCATCGCGGAACCGTCGCCATTTGGCGCGCAGCGTCTCGCGCCGCAGGTCGGCCATCTCCACGCGCCGCGGCAGCCACCGCAGGCCGAGCAGGATCAGCACCGTGGTCACCACTTCGACGGCGATCTGCGTCAGCGCAAGGTCGGGGGCGGAGAACCAGGCGAAGGTCAGGCAGGTGACCAGCCCCACGCCGCCCACCAGGATCAGCGCGGCCAGACGGTGGAACTTCGCCTGCAGCGCGGCCCCCAGCGCGCAGGCGCCGCCCACCAGCCACAGCAGCAGGAACAGCGGATCGAGCGGCGTCGGGGCCAGCGTGCCGCGCGTCCAGCCGACGTCGAGCAGCGGCAGCGCGCCGGCCAGCAGCGCCGCGCAGACGATCAGCAGCATCTGCGGCTGCATGCGCCACGAGAACACCAGGTGCGTCAGCCTGCCCGCGCCACGGATCGCGGCCACGCTGAGCACGTCGAAGATGCGCGCGGCATTGATCAGCGACAGGCCCGGCGTGCGCATCATCGTGCGCCCGGTGCGCAGCAGGAACACATAGAACAGCGCGCCGCCGACCAGCGCGATGACGCTCATCACCAGCGGCACCGTCAGCCCGTGCCACACGGCCAGCGTGTAGTAGGGAACATCGAGGCCCAGCAGCGAGTACGCGGCGGTGGCCAGCATGGGGCCGACCGTCGCGGCCGGCACCGTGCCGACCAGCAGGCAGGCCACCACCAGCACCGCGCTGGGCAGCAGCATGCCGCGCGTGGGCTCGTGCGGCTGGCGCGGCACGTCGACCGAGGGCTTGCCGAAGAACACCTGGTGGATGAAGCGCATCGAATAGGCCACGCTGAAGGCGCCGGCGACGGTGGCGATGATGGGCAGCGTCAGCGACAGGCCGAGCACGGAGTCCTCGGCTTTCAGCGCCTCGGCGAAGAACATCTCCTTCGACAGGAAGCCATTGAGCAGCGGCACGCCGGCCATCGCGGCGGCCGCCACGGTGGCCACCACGGTGGTGATGGGCATGCGCCGGCCCAGGCCCCCGAGGCGCCCCATGTCGCGCGTGCCGGTCTCGTGGTCGATGATGCCCGCCGCCATGAACAGCGAGGCCTTGAACGTGGCGTGGTTCATCATGTGGAACACCGCCGCGATCAGCGCCAGCGGGCTGTTCATGCCCAGCAGCAGCGTGATGAGCCCCAGGTGGCTGATGGTCGAATAGGCGAGCACGCCCTTCAGGTCGCGCTGGAAGGTCGCCGAGAACGCGCCGACCAGCAGCGTGGCCGCGCCGGTGCCGCTCACCATCCAGAACCACAGGTCGGTGCCCGACAGCACCGGCCAGAGCCGGGCCAGCAGGAATACACCGGCCTTCACCATCGTGGCCGAGTGCAGGTAGGCGGAAACCGGGGTTGGTGCCTCCATCGCATGCGGCAACCAGAAATGGAACGGGAACTGCGCGCTCTTGGTGAACGCGCCCAGCAGGATCAGCGACAGTGCCGCCGGGTACCACGGGTGCGCGCGCACCGCGGCCCCGCCCACCAGCACCGCGTCAAGATCGTAGCTGCCGACGATGTTGCCCAGGATCAGCACCCCGAGCAGCAGGCACAGGCCGCCGCCGACGGTGACGATCAGCGCCATGCGCGCCCCGCGCCGCGCATCCTCGCGGTGGTACCAGTAGGCGATCAGCATGAACGAGGTGAGGCTGGTGAGCTCCCAGAACACCACCAGCTGGATCAGGTTGCCCGACAGCACCACGCCCAGCATCGCGCCCATGAACGCCAGCAGGAACGAGAAGAAGCGCGGCACCGGGTCCTGCGCCGACATGTAATAGCGCGCATAGAGCACGACCAGCACGCCCATGCCCGACACGAGCATCGCGAACAGCCACGCATAGCCGTCCAGCCGCAGCGCCAGTTCCACACCGAACTGCGGCGCCCAGGCCACCGACTCGCGCAGCACCACCCCGCCGCCGATCTGCGGCCACATCATCCCCACCATCACCGCGCAGGCGAGCGCCACCGCGCCGGCCAGCCAGGGGGCAGCGTTGCGGGCATTTGCCGGCAGGAAGGCAGCGCAGAGGCTGCCCACGAACGGCAAGAGAAGGAGCAGTGAGAGTGACATTGGAAATCAGTCCGAAATTAACCGCCCGTCATCGCGCCGCGCAATCCTTTGGACGCCATCGGCGTTCGGGTGCATCCTGTCCCGGACCACCGTGAGACGCGCTGTGCCGGTCTGCGCGCCACGGGGCGTCGGCACCGCGGACCCGGGCCCACGCCGACCGGCCTGATTCTTGCTTGATCCGTGATGGACGGACCGTAAGGAGTTGCATCGTGGCCAAGGTTCTTTATCTGGATGACTTCCGCCCGCGCGTGACGGAAACCATGCGTTGCCTGTTCTGTGGAATGGTGCATGTCCTGCGCCATGTCACCGGCACCCGGACGCACTACTACCCCTGCCCCGGCTGCGATGAGACCGCCAGTGTGCCGGAGTGGAGCCTTGAAGCGCGCTGATCCGCGCGCGAGGCTGCCCTGCGACGAGGCATCGGACTGGTGGGCCGTGCGCGATTCGAACGCGCGACCAACTGGTTAAAAGCCAGCTGCTCTACCGGCTGAGCTAACGGCCCCCGGGGGAAGGGGCGCGATCATACCGGATTCACCGCATAGGCAGTGGGGTCCGCGACGCCTGCGGCCGCGAATCCCTCGCGCCGCAGCCGGCATGAATCGCAGCGTCCGCAGGCCCGCCCCCGGGCGTCGGCCTGGTAGCACGAGATCGTCTGCGAATAGTCGACGCCCAATGCCGCGCCGGTGCGGATGATCTCGGCCTTGCTCAGCTGCATCAGCGGCGCGCGGATGTGGAAGCGCGCGCCCTCCACGCCCGCCCGCGTCGCGCGCGCGGCCAGCTGCTCGAATGCCGCGATGAATTCCGGCCGGCAGTCCGGATAGCCGGAGTAGTCCACCGCATTCACGCCGATGTAGATCTCGCGCGCGTCGAGCACCTCGGCCCAGCCCAGCGCCAGCGCCAGGAACAGCGTGTTGCGGGCCGGCACGTACGTGACCGGGATGCCATCGGAGGGCGCCTCCGGCACGTCGATGCGCGCGTCGGTGAGCGCCGAGCCACCGATGTCCGCCAGATCCACCTGCATCTGCCGATGCTCCACGGCACCGAGCGCGCCGGAGAGCCGGCGCGCCGCGTCGAGCTCCACCGAATGACGCTGACCATAGCCCACGGCCAGCGTGTGGCACGCGAGCCCCTGCGCGCGCGCGATGGCGAGCACGGTGGCGGAGTCGAGCCCGCCGGAGAGCAGCACGATGGCGCGGGGAGCCGCCGTCATCGCCCCGGCTCATTGCCCCAGAGGATCTTGTGCAGCTGCACCTGCAGGCGCACGGGCAGCCGGTCCTCGAGGATCCAGTCGGCCAGCTGCCGCGCGGGCAGTTGTGCGTGGCTCGGCGAGAACAGCACCGTCGCGCGCGCGGGCAGCGCGCGTTCGCGCAGCAGTGCGCGACTCCACTCATAGTCGGATCGGTCGCAGATGACGAACTTGATCTGGTCGCGCTCGCCCAGCCCATGCAGCTGATCGAGCAGGTTGCGGTGCGCCTCCCCGGAAGCCGGCGTCTTCACGTCGACCACCCGCCGCACCCGCGGATCGACCCCCGTGACCGGCAGCGCGCCGCTGGTCTCGAGCGACACCTCGTGGCCGGCATCGCACAGGCGCGTCAGCAGCGCCAGGCAATTGCGCTGCGCCAGCGGTTCACCACCGGTCACGCACACATGGCGGGCGTCGAGCTCGGCGACCCGCGCGAGGATGTCATCGAGGCTCCACCAATCGCCACCGCCGAAGGCATAGGCGGTATCGCAGTAGCCACAGCGCAGCGGGCAACCGGTCAGGCGCACGAACACGGTGGGAAAGCCCACCGCATCGCCCTCGCCCTGCAGCGAGCGGAAAATCTCGGTGATGCGAAGCCGTGCCGCGGCTTCGTCGTGTTGCGCTTCGGTGCCCATGGGGTGGGGACGGCCAGTGCCGCCCGCGGACGCTACCGCGGCATGCGTGCCAGCCGCTCGCTGGCCAGCCGTGCCGCATCCGTGTCGGGGAAACGGGCCACCACCTGCTGCAGATTGGTGCGGCCGGCCTGCTGGTTGCCCTGCTCCAGCTGCGTATAGGCCAGCTTCAGCAGTGCATCGGCCGCCTTGCGCGAGGCCGGCCAGTTGTCCAGCACGCGCTGGAACGCCGCCGCCGCGTGGTCATATTCACGATTCACGTAGTACGCCTCGCCCAGCCAGTACTGCGTGTTGTCGGCCAGCGCGCCGTTCGGATAGGCGGCGGCCAGGCTGCGCAGGCCATCGACGGCCCCGGTGTAATCGCGGTTGCGCAGCGCCTCGAGGGCGCGGTCGTACTGCGCCTGCTCGTCCCCGCCGGCTGCCGCCGTGGGCGCTGCTGCTGCCGCATTGCGCGCTTCGGTCAGCCGCCGGTCGAGATCGGCATAGAGATCACGCTGCTCCTGGCGCAGCCGGACGTTGTCGTTCTGCAGCTCCTCGATGCGGCCGCGCAGCTGGCGCAGCTCCTGCTGCTGCGACTCGATCTGCTGCGACAGCTGCACCAGGCTGTTGTTCGACACGATGCGGTCGATGCGACCGACGCGCTCGTCGAGGTCATCGAGCCGCAGCTGCACGGGGTCTTCCTTCGGCGTGGTGACGCAGCCGGCCAGCAGCAGGACGCCAACGGTGCAGATTGCAGCTTTCATCCGAGCCTCCATCAATTGATGTAGACGATCTCGACGCGGCGGTTCTTCGACCACGCGCCCTCGTCCTCGCCCGCGGCCGCCGGACGCTCCTCGCCATAGGACACGGTCGCCACCTGTGACTCCTGCACGCCCTGCAGCAGCAGCGCGCGGCGCACCGTCTGCGCGCGGCGCTCGGCAAGACCGATGTTGTACTCGCGCGAGCCGCGCTCGTCGCTGTGCCCTTCCAGGCGCACCCGCACGGTGGCGTTGCCGGCGAGGAAGCGGCCGTGGGCGGCGATGACGTCCACGTATTCGGTGCGGATGTCGCTGCTGTCGAAGTCGAAGTAGATCACCCGCTGCGCGGCCAGTTCGCCCTCCGGGCCCGAGGCACCGCGCGAGGAACCGGACAGGCGATCGGCATCCACCGTGGCAACGCCGCCGGTGCTCACGCCACTGCTGCCGGTGGTGGTGTCGGCAGGCGTGGCATCGGCGTCACGGGTCTGCTGGGTCTTGCAGCCAGCCGCCAGCACAACGATGGCCGCCAGGATCATGAGGTTCTTGCGCTTCAATTTCTGCTCCATTCCCGGCCGTAAAACCGGGCCCAAGTTGATGAATGATACTTCAGTCGGCAAAGGGTCCCCACACCGGCTCGCGCACCTCGCTGCGGCCGGACTTCAGGCGCGTGCTCACCTGTCCGTCCACCGAAACGGTCGCCAGCGTGCCCTGCCCGCCCTCGCGGCCGGCATAGATGAGCACCGCACCATTCGGCGCGAAGCTCGGGGATTCGTCCTGGCTGCCGCGCGTCAGCGGGGTCACCGTGCCGCTGGCCAGGTCCACCGCGGCCACGCGGAAGCGGTTGCCCTCCTGCGTCACCACGGCCAGCGTGCGGCCATCGGGCGACACGCGCGGCCGCGCCGCATAGGGCACGCCGAAGGTGATGCGGCGCGGCCGCGCATTCGGCTGCACCGGCGTGGCGTAGACCTGCGCGCCGCCGCCGCGGTCCGAGGTGAAATACAGCGTCTGGCCATCCGGCGCCCAGGTGGCCTCGGTATCGATGGCCGGATCCTGCGTGATGCGCGTGAGCGCCTGCGTGGCCAGGTCGAGCACGTAGATGTCGAGGTTGCCCGCCGAACCGGACAGCGTGAGGGCCAGGCGGTTGCCATCGGGCGAGAAGCTCGGCGCGCCGTTCACGCCGGCGCGCGCCGACACCTGCCGGCGCTCGCCGGTGCGCACCCGCTGCACGAACACTCCCGCGGCCTTGTTCTCGAACGACACATAGGCAAGCCATTCACCATCGGGTGACCACGCCGGTGACATCACCGGATCGCTGGACTGCAGCGCCACGCGCGGATTCTCGCCATCTGCATCGGCAATCAGCAGCTCGTAGCGCTGCGACGGCGGCGTGCCGGTGACCGACACATAGGCGATGCGCGTGGCGAATGCGCCGCGCACGCCAGTGAGTTTCTCGAACACCGCGTCGGCGACGCGATGCGCGCCATGGCGAAGCTGCGGCTGCGACACGGTCACGGCCTCATCCTGCAGCAGCACCTGGCCATTCAGCGCGTTGACCAGGTCGAAGCGCAGCGTGACATTGCCGCCGCTGGCCGACATGCGGCCCACCACCACGTAGTCGGCGCGCGAGGCGCGCCACTGCGCCGCATCGACCACGTCGGCGCGGGTCGGCTGCGCCGGCATCGACGCGCGCGGCACGGCGCGGAAGCGGCCGCTGCTGGCGAGGTCACGCTCCACCACGCCGGCCACATCGAGGATGTCGGAACCTGGCGCGGACCCTGCGAAAGGCACCACGGCGACGGGCACCGGATCGGTGACGCCGCGGGTGATGTCGATCTGCAGCTGCGCGTGCGCGGCCGTTGCGGTCAGGGTCAGTGCGGCGCACAGCGCCAGCATCCGGAGCTTCAACATTGCGATTCCCCTTGCCATCAGTTCTCCGGCGCGAAATTGAAGATCAGTTCGCTTTCGAACAAGGCCGGATCGGGCGGCTGCGGCAGCGGTGACGCGCGGTGCACGGCAGCCTCGATGGACTGCCGCACCGTGTCGTCGCCATTGCAGCGGCCGATACTCACCCGCGTCACGGTGCCACCGGGCACCTGCGTGACGCGCACTTCACATTCCAGTCCCACGCGCGCGGTGGGCGGACGCACCCACGCCCGCTCGATGCGCGCCCGGATCAGGTCCATGTATTGCCGTGCCTGCCCGCTGTTGCGCAGCGCCGCGCGCTGCGTTTCGGCGGCCAGCTGGGCATCCAGTTCTGCCTCGCGGCGCGCGCGTTCAGCCTCCTCGCGCTGCTGTCGCTCACGCTCGGCCCGTTCGCGTGCCACGCGCTCGCGTTCGACCCGTTCCCGTTCGACCCGCTCGCGTTCCGCCCGTTCGCGTGCCACGCGCTCCCGCTCGCGGCGTTCCCGCTCGGCGCGCTGTTCGGCCTCGCGCTGCACGCGCTGCTCCTCGGCGAGCCGCTGCTCCGTCGCGATCCGCTGCTGCTCGGCGGCGCGCTCGGCCTCGGCCTGCGCGGCGAGTACGGCCGGGTCCTCCTCGGGGGGCGGGGGTTCAACGGGCAGCGGCTCGGGTTCGGGCTCGGGTTCTGGTTCCGGAAGCGGCTCTTCCGGTTCAGGCAGGGGCTGCGTCGCCGCTGGCGCGGTGGTTTGAAGATCAGCGGTGCTCACCACGCTGCCCTGCACCGCCAGCCGCTGCGGCTCGGGATTGCGCTTCGACCACAGCCAGAAGCCCACCGCGATGGCGACGATGGCCAGGTGCAGCAGGATCGACAGCGACCAGGACTTCCATGCGCCGCGCTTGGTCGGGGCGGGCCTGTTCACGGTGCCGGGAACGCCTCGACGGCGGCAGGATCAGCCAGGAAGCCAAGGCGCGTGGCGCCTGAGCCCTGCAGCAGCACCATGCCCCGCAGCACGTGTTCATAGGACACCCGGGCGTCGGCCTGCACCAGCACGTCACGGTCCGGATCGGCACGCAATGCGGCAAGCACCTGCTCGCGCAGGGCCTCGTCCTGCAGCGGCTGCTCCGGATCGCGGCTGGTGTTGAGATAGGTGCGGCCTTCGCGATC
>CAZWDR010000106.1:3637-8905 GCA_964632365.1 uncultured Steroidobacteraceae bacterium | reverse complement strand
CGCCTTTTTCTCAGGCCGGCGCGGCCCGGCGCAGTCCGCGCTCCATGGTGCCGATGCCGCCCTTGAGCACATAGGCATCAAAGCCCTTCTCGACCAGGATGAACGCTGCCGCGGAGCTGCGCCGTCCCGTATCGCAATAGACGATCACGGGCTTCGACGCATCGAGCGTCGAGAGCTTCAGGCGGATGAAGTACAGCGGCACGTTCACGGCCGACTCGACCGCCAGGTTCTGGAACTCGGAGGGCAGGCGGACGTCGAGCCACGTCGCGCGCTTCTTTTCAACCAGCTGCCCGGCCTGCTCGGGCGTGACCCAGCGGACCAGCGGTTCGTTCAGCAGCTCGCGGAAATCCTTCTTGGCCAGACGCATCAGCACGCCATCGGTGAGCATGGTCACCGTGGCATTGCGCTTGGTCTCGGAGATCAGTGCCTCCTCGCCGAAGGTGTCGCCGATGCCGAGCTCTGCGAGGCGGATGCCTTCCTTGTTCAGCGGCGTCTCGCGCGTCACCACGCAGCGGCCGGTGACGACGGCATAGAAGTAGTCGCCATCATCGCCCTGGTGGATCACCACGTCGCCGGCGCGATAGGGCACGCGCTCCATGCGCAGGAAGATCGCCTGGATGTTGGCGGGCGGAATGCGCTGCATGGCCTTGCTCTGCAGCAGCGTGGTCATCCAGTCATCGCCGGCCTGGCCCTGGATCTGCGCCTGCAGGTCACCGACCTCGTAGGTGCCGGTCTGGTCCCAGGTGATCATCACATCGAGCAGCTCGCTGTCGATGGACAGGTATTCGACCAGATCCATCGCGCGCGCGGTGTGCGGGCGCGGCACCTTCTGCGCCAGCGGATTGCGCGCATCGGGCGTGCCACCGCGGACGGCCCCGACGATGCGGCCCTCCTCGGACAGCTCGATGGTGCCGGACACCACCCAGATGGTGCGCTTGTCGGTGTCACCCTGCTTGAACAGCAGGCGCCCGGGCTCCAGCTCGCGGATGAAAACCTTCTTGGCCAGCGCCGCCTGGTTTTCCTTCTTCATGCCGTCGAGTGGCGAGAACTTGCGCAACTGCGCGAGCTCGACCGTGCGACCCTGGCTCATCGGTGCGGCCCGCCGGCGAGGATTGTGCGCGCTGATTGATGCATTTCGCGTGAAATACTAGCACGCAGCGGGCCGCTCACAGCCCGGACCACCCCGCATCCGGTGCAAACCGTGAGCCATGTTGTGACGAAAGCGCATCGAGCCGCTGGCGCAGGGCCGCCGGGCCCTCGCGGCGGATCCATGCGATCGGTCCGCCCCGGAACGGCGCGAAGCCCGCGCCGAAGACCATGCCCGCATCCACCAGGTCCGCGTCGGCCACGATGCGCGCGCGCAGGCAGGCCACCGACTCATTCGCGAAGGTCAGCATCAGCCGGTCGGTGAGATCGTCGGGGATCTCATCGTCACGCACATCGCGGCGGTCCGGCTTGCCCTCGTTCCAGCGGTAATACCCCTGGCCGCTCTTGCGACCCAGTTGCCCCGCGGCGACCAGCGTATCCAGGCGCTGCAACGGCAGCGGCGGAGTGCGACCGATCGCGGCACCAATGATCTCGCCCACATGCCGGCAGACATCGAGACCCACCACATCGGCCAGCTCCACCGGACCCATCGGCATGCCGAAGCGGGTGGCGGCGGCATCCACCACGGCCGGTTCGATGCCCTGCTCGACCGCGATCATCGCCTCCTGCATGTAGGGAATCAGCACGCGGTTGACCAGGAACCCGGGCGCGCTGCGGCAGGGCAGCGGCAGCTTGTCGATGCGGCGCACGAACGCGGCCGCGGTGGCCATCGTGGCCTCGCTGGTGGCCGGCGCCTGGATGATCTCGACCAGCGGCATCTGCGCCACCGGGTTGAAGAAATGCAGGCCGACGAAACGTGTCGCATCCGGCAGGTCGGCGCTGAGCGACTCGAGCACCAGGCTCGAAGTGTTCGTCGCGAGGACGGCCCCTGGCTTCATGCGCGGCAGCAGGCTCGCATACAGCGCGCGCTTGGCATCGAGGTTCTCGTAGATGGCCTCGATCACGAGGTCCGCCTCCGGCACGCGCGCGCCGTCGACATCGGCGGTGAGCCGCGCCAGCGTGGCCTTGCGCTCATCCGCCTTCGGCACGCGCTTCGCGAACAGCTCCGCGGCCCGCTTCAGCGCCGGCTCGACGAACTTCTGCTCGCGGTCCTGCAGGCTGACGGTGAAGCCGCGCAATGCGCACCAGGCTGCGATGTCACCGCCCATCAGCCCGGCGCCGACCACGTGCACGTGGCGCACCTCCATGCCACTGCCGCCGGCCTTCGCACCGATGGCCTTCAGGCGGTCCTGCAGCTGGAACACCCGGATCAGGTTCTGCGCGGTGGCATCGTTGAACAGCGCGGCGATCGAGCGGGCCTCATCGTCGAACGCCGCCCGGCCGCGCGCGCCATGGCGCGTCCACAGGTCGACGATGGCGAACGGGGCAGGGTAGTGCTCGCGCCGCACGCGTCGCTCCACCTGCCGCAGCAGCGCCGGCGCGACGAATGAGCGCATCACTGGCCACGACAGCACCCGCTCGCCGAACGGCGGGCGATGCGCCGCCGGCTTCCGCTGCAGCATCTGCCTGGCGACTCCCTCCGCCTCGGCCGCCGGCACCAGGGCATCGACGAGGCCGATCTTCAGCGCCTTCTCGCCGCGGATGTTCTTGCCGGTGAGCATCATGTCCATGGCCGGTCGCACGCCCAGCAGGCGCACCGAGCGCACGCTGCCGCCGAAGCCGGGATGGATGCCCAGTTGCACCTCCGGCAGGCCCAGCGTCAGGCGGCCATCGTCCACACCGATGCGATACGTGCACGCCAGCGCCAGCTCCATGCCGCCGCCCAGCGCGAAGCCCTGGATCAGCGCCGCGCTGGGGCAGGACAGCGCCTCGATGCGGTCGAACAGCCGCTGTCCCAGCTGCACCGCCTCGAGCGCACGCGCCTGCGAGGTGAACGTGGTGAACTCGTTGATGTCGGCACCGGCGATGAATCCGCCCTTCTTGCCCGACCGGATCAGCAGTCCCTCCGGCGGCGTGCGCGCGATGCCATCGAGCACACGGCCCAGTTCCTCGAGCACTGCCGACGACAGCGTGTTGGCGGACTTGCCCGGCACATCCAGCGTCAGCACGCCGATGCCATCGTCCTCCTGCCGGTACTGCCAGGCCTGCTCGCTCATGATGACTGCTCCGTACGCACGTGGAAATCGCAGATGATCGGCCGGTGATCCGACAGGCGCACGTCCGGCACCCGGAAATCACTGACCTCGATGCGCTCGCTGACCAGCACGAAATCCAGTTCGGCGCGCGGCGCATTGGCGGGATAGGTGGGAAGGCCCCTGTCATTGGCGCTGCGCAGGCGCGCCGCGCGCATGAACAGGTACAGCTCATGCGTGCCCCAGAACGTGTTGAAGTCGCCGGCGACGATCACCGGCTTGGTGGATTTCTCGACCAGGTCGTGCAGGTGGCGCAGCTGGTATTGCCGGTGGCGGTACTTGATCGACAGGTGCACCAGGAAGATGCACACCTCATCCAGCTCCAGCTCGATGATCAGGCGCTTGATCCCCGAGTCGAAGTAGTGGAAGCGTTCGCCATGCACGCGCGGCGCGGCCAGGAATGCGTTGGCCTGCTTGCGCACGATGGGCAGGAAGTTGTTCACCGACGCGGCGCCATATTTGCACTGGTAGATGGAGAAGTGCCCGAGGCTGCCCGCGATGTGCGCCGCCTGATTGACCATTCCGGAACGCACCGAACCGGTATCCACCTCGATCAGGCCGATCACGTCGGCATCCTGGGCGCGCAGGAAATCGGTCAGGCCGCTCAGCACGCGCCCGTTGCTGCGCAGGTATCCGGCGCCCGGCAATGGCAGGTGAAAGGCCGGACCGGTGCCGGTTGCGTAGCGGATGTTGTAGACCACCAGGCGCAATCAGGAATCCTGCGGCGAATCCATTGGGGACTTAGTGTATCGGGAGTTGCGGTACACTGAAGATGCCATGTCGCAGCAGAATCCGATCCGCGTCTATGTCACGCACAACTGGCAGGACACGGACGACTATCAGCGCGTCTTCGAATACCTCGAGAGCGCCCGCAACTTCTTCTATCGCAACACCGGCACGCCCGACCATCCGCCGGCGAAGCTCGACACCGAGAGCATCCGCGAGGACCTGCGCCGGCAGATCAATCAGGCCGAGGTCGTGGTGGCATTGCCCAGCCTGTACGACGAGCAGCCCGATCTGACGATTTTCCAGCTGAACTACGCGCAGTCGCAGGGCAAGCCGGTGGTGCTGCTGCAGCACTTTGGCACGTCACGCCAGCTCTCGAAGCTGCTGACTGATCGCTGCAACGACACCGTCGCCTGGGAAGAGCGGGGCATGGTCGATGCCATCCGCCGGCTGGCGCGCGGCGAGAACACCGCGCGCTTCGAAACCGTCGAGTTCAACCCCGACGATTTCAAGGACTTCAAGCTCTAGGCACTCCTGGCCTTCTGCGGCTGGGGCAGTTGCACCACCGGCGCCGGCACGCGGCCCTGGCGTGCGGCCGCAGCCGCGGCGCGCGCCGTGTCGAAACGCGCCATCGCGGCAAACAGCCGCACCACCATCGCGGCGTATTCCCGCGCCTCGAGCACCGACATCTTGCGGACCGAGGCGCGAATGGCGGATTCGCGGACCTGCGGCGGCTCGCGATGCAGCGCATCGCACAGCGCGCCGAAGTCATCGCGCGCCGCGTCGGGAAGGTCGTTCATGTCAACCTCGACCAACGCCTCGGAGGCGTCGATCAGGCGGTCCTTGATCGTTCCGTCCTGTGACAGGCGGAGCGTGGCCAGCTGCAGAAGCTCGAAATTTTGGCTCATGGGTTTTTTGGGATCCGATGGCTGCCAACTCTTTGACCGGGTCTGGTTGCAGCGACATCTTCAAGTGATGCCTGAGGTCTGCACCAGGAAAAACCCCCTGTTATGTCAAGGAGGTACGGTCCGAATATACACGCCGGGTGCATGAGATCAAATGACGGATTCACACTTCGCGGCCGGTCGCGGCGACGTGCGGGCGTCAGGTGGCGTCGATGTGTGACCCCAGCCACATCACAACGCCCATGGCCGCCGCGGCAAAGGCCAGTCCTGTTGCGACCCGCCAACCATAGGCCGCCCCACCGCTGGCAAACGCCAGTGCGGCCTTGGAGGTGCCTGATACCAGCACGAGCAAGACCAGACCCCATGTCGCCTGCGCCATCGGCAGGGCTTGCTGGGCG
>CAZWDR010000106.1:0-3537 GCA_964632365.1 uncultured Steroidobacteraceae bacterium | reverse complement strand
TTCCTCCTTGACGCGCTGGCCGAAGCCGGCGACCGCCGCGGTCGACGAGGCAAACCCGGCAAAGAAGCCGGCGACGGAGAGCCCCCACCTTGCACCGGCCACCCGCTGTGCGACATGGCCGATCATCCCGACCGCGAGGATCAGCACCACCAGCTGCCACAGCTTCGACGGCACCAGCACATTCCAGGGATCCACGGGCGCGTCCGGCAGCAGCGGCAGCACCACCAGCGCCGCGCCCGCAAGCACCAGTCCCGCGCGCAGTTCCGCATCACTGAGGCGCTCGCGCACCAGTTCGTGCAGGGGCTGCTTGGCATACAGGGCCGCAGCCACCACCACGGCAATGCCGGCGGCAAAGCCCGGCCACGACAGCGCCAGCGCGGCAATCAGCGCGGTGAGGGGGACCGTGACCTCGCCGGTCAGCCCGGCGCCGCCGCTGTTGCGCAGGTATCCCACCACCATCAGGGCGCCCAGCAGCAGCAGCACGGCCACCAGCACTGGCGTACCAAGCGCCGCTCCCAGCGTGCCCGACAGCGCGACGAGCAGGTGCGTGCGCACTCCGGCCATCGACTTGTCCGGGTCATTCTCGGCGCGCTCGCGCACGGCCCCGATCAGAAGACCGATGCCCACCGAGGAGACGAGTGCATGCAGCGAGATGACCGGGTCCATCGGTCAGCAGCGTAGAGGGGGACCCAGGCGGCGGGTAGCTGCCGGTTTCCGGCGTGCGGTGTCAGTGCCTGCCGGACAACAGCTGCCGCCGCACGCGTCGCACGGCCAGCAGGTCGATGTAGTTCGGGACGGTGGCTTCGCGCGCCAGCTCGTCACGTTCGCGGCGGAAGAGGGCGACGACCTGTTCGAGTGGGGCCTGCGCGTCGCGCGCCAGGCCCTCGAGCAATGCGGAATCGGATCGCTGGTGCATTCGGGCTATCGGCGTAACCGGCGGGAAGGCCGGCGCCGGCAAGTCTAGTGCACGGCGCCGGGATCCTGTGTCAGTGATCGCCTGCTACAGCTATCACTTACTATAGAAATTCGTTCTAAATATTTGATTAGGCGAGCTTAATTTCCTCCGGCTGCGGCCGACGGTGCAGGCTCTGCGACCGCCATCGCGGGGGCCTCCACGACCTCGACCGGGATGCGCAGCGCCTGCAGCTGCGGCAGCACAGTGGCGCGGTCGCCGACCACCACCCACGTGAAGCGGTCCGCATGAAGCGACTCGCGCACGGCGTCGTCCAGCGCCGTCGCGTCCATGGCCTGGTAGCGCGCCGCCAGCGTCTCGACATAGTTGGCGGGGCGCTGGAACAGCACGTCTTCCTGCATCTGCCGCAGCACTGCTGCCGAGGTCTCGAAACTGCCGGGCAGCTCGCGCACCCGGCCATTGATGGTGCGCTCCAGCTCCGCCGGCGTGACGCCCTTGCCGCTGGCGAAGTCACGGAAGTGCTGCTTCAGCACGCGGATCGCGGCGCCGGTCTGGTTGGTCTGCACCGGCGCGCGCAGCACATAGGGCACGCGGTTCTCGAGCAGGCTGACACCGCCGCGCACCCCGTAAGACCAGCCCTTGTCCTCGCGCAGGTCCATGTTGATGCGCGACAGGAAGTTGCCGCCCAGCACCTCGTTGCCGGTGAGCAGCGCCTCCAGTTCGTCAGAGCCGCGGCGCTCGAGCACCTGCCCGGCGTAGATCATCGACTGCGGCGAACCCGGGCGGTTCACCAGCACGATGCGCTCGGCCGCCTCGGGGATCCGGGCGTCGAAGTTCTTGGTGCCGCGCGCGGCCTCCGGTGCCGCCCAATCCTCGCCGAAGCGCGCTTCGAGCAGTGGCAGCAGCTCCTCGAGCGTGGTGTCGCCGACGGCGAAGATCTGCGCGTTGTCCGGCCGGATCCAGGCCTGATGAAAGGCGACCAGATCATCGCGCGCCAGCGAGCGCACCACCGCCGGATCGCCGGTGCCGCTGGACGGCACCCCATAGGGATGTCCCGCCCCGTAGAGCAGCGGCGGCAACGTGCGCTGCGCAAGGCCGAGCGGATCGGCGCTCTCGGCGGCGATGCCATTGAGCTGCTGCACGCGCAGGCGCTCCAGCTCGCTGGCATCAAAGGCCGGGTTCTTCACCACATCGGCCAGCAGGTCGAGCGAGCGGGCAAGATTCGGAACCAGCGCATACAGCGAGATGCTGGTGCGATCGAGCGTCGCGCCCGCGGCGATGCTGGCACCCAGCCGCTCCTGCTCCTCGGCGATCTCGATGCTGTCGCGCGAGGTCGTGCCCTCGGGCAGCAGCGCCAGCATCAGCGACTGCGTGCCGAGGCGATCCTTCGGATCGGCCGCATGGCCAGCGTTGAACACCACCGACATGCGCAGCGTCGGCACCGCCTCACGCCGCGCGAAATACACCTCGATGCCATTGGACAGCTTCGCCGTCTGCACGTCCGGGAATTGCAGCGCCGGCACGCTCGCCACCTGCGGCAACTGGCTGCGGTCGGCGGCCATGCGCGGCAGGCGGTGCGCCTCGCCGGGCGGCGTGAACCAGGCCGGCTGCATGCTGCGCTCGGCCGGCGTGCGCGCAAACGACGTGTCCGCAGGCGGCGTACCTGCGGACGGCGTACCGGCAGATGGCGTTGCCGACGGCGTGCTCGCGACGACACCCTTGGCCTCCTCGTAGGCGCCGCGCTCGCCGGGCACCACGTGCAGCGCATAGACCGGGCGCTTCAGCCACTTCTGCAGCGCGGCCTTCACCTGCGCCGGGGTCGCCGACTGCAGGCGCTTCTTGTAGAACTCCGGATCGCCTGCATACAGCAGGCCCTCGGCCAGCGTCGGCGCCTTGCCACTGAAACCACCGACGGATTCCAGTCCCGCGATCGCGCTGGAGATGTTGCTCACCACCACGCGCTGCACTTCATCTTCGGTGGGACCTTCCTCGATGTACTGCGCGACGATCTCGTCCAGACGCGCGGCCACCTGCTGCGGATCGATGCCGGGCTTCACGTCGGCGAAGATCTCGAGGAACCCCAGCTGCGCGAAGTCCTGGTAATAGGCGCTGACGCGCACCGCCAGCTGTTCCTGGCGCACCAGGATGTTGTCGAGCCGCGAGCTGGAGAGTCCACCCAGCACTGCCATGCCGATGCCCAGCGGCACCGCATCGACGTCGGTCATGCCGGGCGCGGTCCAGTTGCGATACAGGCGGGGAGTGGGGACCTGGTCCTTCATCTCCTCGAACTTCGGGGCCTCGAGCGTGGGGACGGCGACGGTGAGCTTCGGCGCGGGCTTGCCGCGCGGGATGTCGCCGAAATACTTCTCGACCAGCGGCTTCGCCGTGGCGGCATCGATGTCACCGGCCAGCACGATGATGGCGTTGTTCGGGCCATAGTGGTCCACGAACCAGGCCTTCACGTCTTCAAGGCTGGCCGCATCCAGGTCGGCCATCGAGCCGATGGTGCTGTGGCCATAGGGATGATCCGGCGGCAGCATCGCGGCGAGCTGCGCATATTCGACCAGCCCATAGGGCTGGTTGTCCCCCTGGCGCTTCTCGTTCTGCACGACGCCGCGCTGGTT
>CAZWDR010000105.1:0-8925 GCA_964632365.1 uncultured Steroidobacteraceae bacterium | reverse complement strand
TCGACCCGAACCGCCGCTTCATCATGCATTTCCCCGAAGAGCTGTCGATCCAGAGCTTCGGCTCCGGCTACGGCGGCAATGCGCTGCTGGGCAAGAAGTGCCACGCGCTGCGCATCGCGAGCTACCAGGCGCGCACCGAAGGCTGGCTGGCCGAGCACATGCTCATCGTCGGCCTGACCAATCCGCAGGGCGAGACGCACTATGTCGCAGCCGCGTTCCCCAGCGCCTGCGGCAAGACCAATCTTGCGATGCTGATCCCGCCAGACTCGATGCCGGGCTGGAAGGTCACCACGGTCGGCGACGACATCTGCTGGATGCAGCCGGGTCCGGACGGACGCCTGTGGGCGATCAATCCCGAAGCCGGTTACTTCGGCGTGGCGCCGGGCACCAGCCCGAAGACCAACAAGAACGCCTTCGACACCATCCGCAAGGACACCCTCTTCACCAACGTCGCCCTCACAAAGGACAACGAGCCCTGGTGGGAAGGCATGGGTTCGGGCGAGCCGGCCATCGACTGGCAGGGTCGTCCCTACGACGCGAAGAACGGTCCGGCCGCCCATCCCAATTCGCGCTTCACGGTGAGCGCGCATCACAACCCCGCCTACAGCGAAGAAGCGGACAACCCGAAGGGCGTGCCGATCTCGGCGATCCTGTTCGGCGGCCGCCGCCGCGACGTGGCGCCGCTGATCTATCAGGCGCGTGACTGGCAGCATGGCGTGCTCGTCGGTGCCGGCGTGGCCTCCGAGACCACCGCCGCCGCCACCGGCGCCGTGGGCGTGGTGCGCCGTGACTCGATGGCGATGAAGCCGTTCTGCGGCTACAACTTCGGCGATTATTTCCAGCACTGGCTGAACATCGGCGCGAAGCTGTCCAACCCGCCGGCGATCTTCCACGTCAACTGGTTCCGCCAGGGCCAGGACGGCAAGTTCCTGTGGCCGGGCTTTGGTGACAACCTGCGTCCCATCGCCTGGGCGCTGGATCGCGTGGCCGGACGTGCCGAAGCGCAGGACACCCCGATCGGCTACCTGCCGCGTCCGGATGACCTGAACACAGAGGGCCTCGGCATCGCGCCCGGCGCGCTGGAAGACCTGCTGTCGGTGAAGCCGGATGCGTGGAAGCAGGAAGTGGCCGCGATCCGCACCTACCTGGGTGAGTACGGCGCCCGCACGCCCAAGGCCCTGTATGAGCAACTGGACCAGGTGGAGAAGCGCCTGGGCTGAGGCTCTTCCATCGTTCTGACACTGAACGCCGCGCGGGGCAACCGCGCGGCGTTTTTCATTGGCGTGCCACGAGCACAGCGGCGGCGCGTGACGACGAAGGTCCCGTCGTTGAACCACAGCCCGCCGTGCCGGCGCAGCACCTGCTGCGTCGCTGACCGATCAGCGCCGGCGCTCACCGCCGCGTGGTCAGGGGACCGGCGCGATGGTCAGGCTGTCTCCGTCCACGGCGGTGCGGTCATTCTCCATCACGTCATGGATCAACCGGTCGATGCCCTCGGCACGGCGATATTCGAAGGTGAGTTTCCACGGCCCGGTCAGCGTGGCCGGATCCTCGATCGTCATCGCCAGCTGCAGGCGGTCCGGCGCAATGCGCCGCAGGCGTTCGGTGAAACGCGCCGCATCCGAGAGCGGCGGCAGCGGCAGGGGCAGCACGCTGCCGTTGCGCACGGACACCGTCTCGATCACCAGCGTATCGCCCTCCCACCGGCCCACCGACTCGCCCCACGGAACCGGCCAGCGATCTTCCTCGGGTGGCAGCGCGCGCCCATCGGTGTGGATGTGCCGGATGTCGCGGTAGAAGTTCAGGATCAGCGTCTCCGCCGGCGTCACCAGGAACTGCATCGGTGCGACGCCTTCCATCATCAGCGGATAGCCCCAGCCCTGCCCCCTGCGCAGCGCGTCGGCGGTCCACACCTTCGGCATCTCGGTGCGCATCCATTCGCGTGTGGCCGCGTTCCACGGGGCGGCCTGGAAATCCAGCAGGTCGATGGCCATGCCATCGGGAGAATCGGCAGTGGGATAGCCGGAGATGTCGATGTCCGTGTCGGCCGCCACCCAGACGCCGCTGAAGTCCGGCAATGAGGCCGGCGCTTCGACGGCCGGCGGTGACGACCCGCAACCGGCCAAGAGCACCAGTGCGCAGGTGAGCATGGTTCGCACGGCCGCGACCTGGCCTGCGGCCGTGCCGGTCTTCATTCCGGTTTCCCCGGCGGGCGACCCAGTTGCTGCCCATCGGCGGTGCGCGCCTCCAGCAGCAGGCCGCCCGCCCCGCCCTTGCGCAGCGGCGAAAGCTTCACCTTCAAGCGGTCGCCCGGCTTCACCGTCGAGGGACGCCAGCCGCGGTTGTACAGGTACATCGGCGCGCCCATCTCCAGGCTCCATTCCTGCTCGCGGCCCTGCGCATCACGCACCAGCAGCTGGATGTAGCAATGCGGGTTGGACCACTGGAACAGCCGCACGGTGCCTTCCAGTTCGACGGTCCTCGTCTGGTCGAACATCGCATTGGAGTGATGCGCGCCGGCGCCAGTCGCAATGCTGGCCAGCAGCAGCAGGGCCACCCTGCGGATCAGGCGAGATGCGCGCATCGTCCCCCCTCATTCACAGCGGGCCAACCCGCCGCGGTCAGGCCTCTTCGCAGGTGAAACGGATCGTCTGTGGTGATTCGGCCTCTGGCACCTTGCCGAGGCCGATCAGGCCGGAGCCCTTCAGCTGCATGCTGTCGCGACGCACGAACGCCTCGTCGCCGTCGAGCGAGCTGACGAACGTGCCGTTGGTGCTCTGGTCGATCAGCAGGAACTTGCTGCGCGACAGCTCGATGCGCGCATGGATGCGCGAGATCAGGTTGCCGCGGATGATCACGTCGTTCTCGTCCGCGCGGCCGATCGCGATCTGCGGATAGTTTTCATCGAGCACCAGCTCGCGGTCGCTGAACACCAGCCGCAGGCGCACGGCCTTGCGGTCGGCATTGCCGCCGAGGCGGATCGACGGCAGCATGCTGGTGATGTCATCGGTCTGCCACATCGCCTCGTAGAGCATCACCTCGGCGCCCTGCACCGACAGTGTCGCAAGATCGATCTGCCGCACCGAGGCCTGCCAGTCCGGCGACAGCAATGCCACGGTCGCTGCGGTCGTGACGATCTGCCCGGACTTCGCCTGGCTGGTCATGCGGTTGGCCGTGTTCACGGTTGCGCCGAACACATCGTGGCGTTCGAGCACCACCGGGCCGAAGTGACAGCCAATGCGCACCGACACCGCATGCGTCTCGATCTGCAGGGCCGGATGGGTGGTGATGCTGCGCTGGATCTGCGCCGCGGCGTTCAGCGCGTCATCGGCGGTGGGAAAGGTCGCCATCACCTCATCGCCGATGGTCTTGATCACCGTGCCCTTGTTGGCTTCGGTGGCGCCCTGCATCAGGTCGAGGCAGACCGCAATGACTTCGCGGGCCCGCTGGTCGCCAAGCGCCTCATAGATGCGCGTGGAGCCGACCACGTCGGAGAACAGCACAGCCAGCTCTACGTCAGTACCCATTCAACCTGCGACAGCCATGTGGTCGAGTTCACACTTTGAAGCATGATGTTATGGAAAACAAGGCATTAGGCATCGGCACCGGCCACCTCGAGGGCACTGGCGAAAGTCCTTTCGACGCCGGCCTGCAGCGCCTGCTGTGACAGCACCTGCCGCAGGGCCCGTGCACCCGGGCGCCCCGACAGCAGGCCGAGCATGTGGCGGGTGATTGCATTGAGCGGCGTGCCCCCGGCGACCTCGCGGCGCGCGTAGTCCCGCATCGCCTCGAGCACCTGCGTCACACCCGGCGGTGCGGGCTCGTGCGGATACAGCGCGCGATGCAGCTCACCCAGCAACTGCGGGCGGTGATAGGCCTCTCTTCCAATCATCACCCCGTCGAACACTTCCAGCGCACCGAGCAGTTGCTCGCAGGTCCTGAGGCCGCCGTTGAGGATCACAGGCACCGGCGCTTCGCCGCGCGCGCGAGCCATGTCCGCCAGCTTGTGGCGCAGGCTGGCCACCACATCCGCGCGCAGCGGCGGCACCGTGCGGTTCTCGTGCGGGGAGAGTCCGCCCAGCACGGCCTTGCGCGCGTGCACCACCAGCACGTCGGCGCCGGCATCGCGAACTGCGGCCGCAAACCCGGCCAGCGCGGCCTCGTCGACCGCATCGAAATCCTGACCCCGCCGCAGCGCTGCCGCACCGCCGCCCGCGGCATCACGGTCCACCACGCCAATGCGGAACTTCACCGTGACGGGAATATCCACCGCGCGTTTCATGGCCCCGACGCATTCGGCGACCAGCAGCGGCTGCAGCATCAGGCAGGCGCCGAACGCGCCGGCGCGCACGCGGTCACTGGGACAACCGCAGTTCAGGTTCACCTCGGCATACCCTGCATCCTCCGCAATGCGTGCAGCCGCGGCCAGTCGGGCCGGTTCGGAGCCGCCCAACTGGATGGCCAGCGGCTGCTCCGCGGGCGAGAAGCGCAGCAAGCGCGACGCGTCGCCCCGCAGGATGGCCGCGGCGTGGATCATCTCGGTGTACAGGCGGGTGTGCGGCGAAAAGAGGCGCAGGAAGAAGCGGCAGTGCCGGTCGGTCCACTCCATCATCGGCGCGACGGACACCAGGAAATCGCCGCGTTTCACGTCGTCATGCATCCGCGAATGGTACTAGGACGCCGCTGCGGCTGGTCGCTGGACAACATCGCCCGCGCGTGGACAAGATGCCGTCGATCCAGCACGAGTCGCGCGAGGAAAAGAAATCGACATGAAATCCCTTGCTGCATCCCTCCTCGCCGTCCTGGCAGCGGGCCCTGTGGTCGCGCAGGACGCGCGGCAATACCGGACCACGGGGACGATCACCATCAGCGACCCGGCGCTGAGAAACCTGATCGACGAGACGCAGCCCATCGAGATCATCAGCGAAGGCTACAACTGGTCTGAAGGGCCCTTGTGGGTTGAAGACAGCACCGTCGCCGGTGGCGGGTTCCTGATCTGGTCGGACGTGCCTGAAAACCGGATCTTCAAGTGGGTGGAAGGCCAGGACACCCGTCCCGTCGTCTACATGGATCCGTCCGGCTACACGGGCCTCGGAACCTACAGCCGTGAACGCGGCTCGAATGGCCTGAACGTCGACCGCAGCGGCAACCTCTATTTCGCCGAGCACGGCGACCGACGCATCTCGGTGATGAAGCCGGGTCACGGCAAGCAGACGGTTGCCGATGGCTACCAGGGCAAACGCTTCAACAGTCCCAACGACATCGAGATCGCCTCCAATGGCAATCTCTACATCACGGACCCCGGCTATGGCCTGCCACGGGATCCTGCCGCCCGGGAACTCGCGTTCAACGGCGTTTACCTGATCCGTCCCGATGGTGAGGTGGTGCTGCTGACGGACGAATTCGAAGCGCCCAATGGCATCGGGTTGTCGCCTGACGAGAAGACCCTCTACATCGCCCAGTCCAGTTTCCGGCAGCCGGTGTGGAAGGCCTTCGATGTCAACGAAGACGGCACGATTGCCAACGGCCGCGTGCTGCTGGACGCCCAGCAAGCCGGTCTGCGCGGCCCCGGGGGCCCGGACGGTCTGGAAGTGTCCGCCGACGGCACCATCTGGTCCTCGGGCCCGGGCGGCGTCGTCATCATCTCGCCCGAGGGCAAACTGCTGGGCCGCATCGAACCGGGGACGAACCAGAATCTCTCCAACACCGCCTTCGGTGGCGCGGACGGCTCCTGGCTGTTCATGACCAACGACAGCTACATCCTGCGCGTGAAGACGAAGACCACCGGCAAGCGCTGGCAGCAGTGATCGGGCGAGCACTGGTCGAACACCGACGGCCTGAAGTCATCCTTGACCACATCGGCGGCGTTCCGGGCCAGGCAAGCTGCGTCACAGACGGCGCCGGCCGCAAACAAGGAAAACAGCCTTGATGGATATCCCTGTTCCTCGTGAAGTTGCCGGCCATGCTGACCCCTGCCACCGGCGGTCGTCTGCCCGAGCGGCCTCGACATGGGGCACTCCGCATGGGCGGTGATGTCGAGTGCGTCTGGCCACTTGCCGCACAACTCGGCGAGGGACCTGTCTGGCTGGGGGGCCCCGCGGAACTGTGGTTCGTGGACATCAAGGGCAGCCGCATCCACTGCTTCGGCGAGGCCGGCCGCCGCAGCAGCTTCGCGACCCCGGAACTGGCCGCATTCATCTTCCCCTGCGCGCAGGGTCGGTTCATCTGCGGCCTGAAATCCGGCCTGTTCCACTTCGATCCGGCAGATGGCCAGTTCGCGCCGGTCGCGCGGGTGGATGACGCGAAGGCCGGCAATCGCCTCAATGACGGCTGCATCGACCCCGAGGGACGCCTGTGGTTCGGCACCATGGACATCGACGAGCGCGACGCGAGCGGATCGCTGTATCGCTACGCGGCCGGGTCCCTGACCCGCATGGATTCCGGATACGTGATCAGCAACGGGCCCGCGATGAGCCCCGACGGCCGCACGCTCTATCAGGTGGACACCGTCAATCAGCAGGTGCTGGCCTTCGACGTGGATGCGTCCGGCGGGCTGTCCGGCAAACGCCTGTTCACGCGGATTGAACAGCCTGGCGCATACCCGGATGGTCCGGCGGTGGACTGCGAAGGCAATGTGTGGATCGCGCTGTACGGCGGGTGGGGCGTGGCCTGCCATTCGCCGCAGGGTCGCCTGCTGCACACCTTGCGCCTGCCGGTGGCGTGTTGCACGAAGGTGGCGTTCGGCGGAGACGACCTCAGATCCCTCTACATCACCACCGCATCGACCGGCCTGTCGGCTGAAGAGCGCGCCGCGCAGCCGCTGGCGGGCGGCTTGTTCCGTGTGCGGGTGGACACGCCTGGTCTGCCGCAGAACCACTTCGGGGTGAAGACCGCGCCGACGCATCGGCGCCGTTGAGCGCGTCCGCCTGCACCGTCTGCCACAGCCGGCCTTCCTCGACTGGGCCACTAATGTTACAATCGCGCAGGTCATGCCATGTTCTTCCGCTTCCCTGGTGCTGGCCACCGATCTCGACGGCACCTTCCTGGCCGGCGACCCCGCGGACCGTCAGCAGCTCTACAGCCTCGTTGACCGTCACCCCGGAATCCGTCTGATCTGGGTCACCGGTCGCGCCCTCGAGGCCGTGATGCCGCTGCTTTCAGACCCCGCCCTGCCCCGCCCCGACTACCTGGTCTGCGACGTCGGGGCCACCGTCGTGGACGGCCGCACGCTGCAGCCGGTGCAGCCGCTGCAATCACGCATCGAGGAGCGCTGGCCGGGCGAGCGCCGCGTCGCCGATGCAATGCGCGCCTTCCCCGGCCTGCGCCGCCAGGACGTTCCGCAGGAACGCCGCTGCTCCTATTACTGCGATCCGCAGGTGCTGGCCGCACATCGCGCGCAGATCGAGTCGACCGCGCATGACCTCGGCTGCGAAGTGCTGTACTCCGCGGACCATTACCTGGACATCCTGCCGCCGCGCACCGACAAGGGCCGCACGCTGACCGCGCTGGCCAGACAACTGAAACTGCCGCGCGAGCGGCTGCTGGTGGCCGGCGACACGCTCAACGACCTGGCGATGTATGAGGCCGGCTTCCGCGGCGTCTGCGTGGGGGACTCGGAGGCGGCATTGCTGAAGGCCACCAGCGGCCGCCGGCAGGTGCTGCATGCGCGCCGTCCTGGGTGTGGCGGAATCCTCGAGGCCATGGATCATTTCGACCTGCTCGCGGAGGACGACCCGCATCGTGAAGCCGCGCCGCGGTCGAAGGCCGGCAAGGCCGGCCTGGTCATGGTGTATCACCGCCTTCCCTATGAAGAGGTGCTCGAAGATGGCGAACTGAAGTTCCGCCGGCCGCGGTCACCGAACGGCATCATTCCGAGTCTGCTGAGCTTCTTCAGCGGCGGAGAGACCGGGTCGTGGATCGCGTGGAGCACTGAAGACGCGCGCCGCGGCGCCTTCCCCTCCCATGTGCCGGTGGATCCCCAGCGTTACCCGAACCTCACCGCCGTGCGCCTGCCGCTCAGCAAGTCCGATGTCGATGCGTTCTACCGGCGCTTCTCGAAGGAGGCGTTCTGGCCGACGCTGCACACCTTCTGGGAGCGCGCGCGCTTCCGCGAGGAGGACTGGAAGGTGTTCCTGCGCGTGAACCGCGCCTTCGCCGAGGCCGCGGCGGCAGAAGCCGCGCCGGGCGCGACGGTGTGGCTGCACGACTACAACCTGTGGATGGCGCCGGCGCGGCTGCGCGAGCTGCGACCTGACCTGCGCATCGCGTTCTTCCACCATACCTACTTCCCTTCGGCCGACACCTTCAACGTGGTGCCCTGGCGCCGCGAGATCATCGGCAGCCTGCTCAGCTGCGACTACATCGGTTTCCACATTCCCCGCCAGGTCGAGAACTTCGTCGACGTGGTGCGCGGGGCGATGCCCACCGAGGTGCTGCAGCGGGAAGGCTGCGCGCCGCGCTTCCTGACCTATGGCTGCGCGGTGGGCCTCGACCGCATGAGCACGCGCCTGAACGTGCAGGGCCGCGTGGTCGGACTCGGCGCCCATCCGGTGGGCACCGACATCGCCCGCATCCGCCGCGTGCTGGCGAAGCCGGACGTGCGCGCCAGCGTCGAGAAGCTGCGGCGCGAGATTGCCCCCCGCAAGCTGGTGCTGTCGATCGAGCGCCTGGACTACACCAAGGGCACGCTGGAGAAGATGCACGCCTTCGAGCGCCTGCTCGAAAGCTCTCCCGCGCTGCATGGCGAGGTGACGCTGGTGGCCATCTGCGTTCCGGCCGCGCGCGAGATGACCGTGTACCGGCAGCTGCAGACCAGCATCGAGCAGGCGGTCGGCCGCATCAACGGCCGTTTCGCGCGCCTCGACTGGACACCGGTGCGCTTCTTCGCCCGCTCGCTGCCCTTCGATGAGGTGGTGGCGCACTACG
>CAZWDR010000104.1:0-9072 GCA_964632365.1 uncultured Steroidobacteraceae bacterium | reverse complement strand
GACCCGTCCGGGCGTGCCCACCACGACGTGGACGCCACGCTTGAGGGCGCGAATCTGGCCACCGAATTCCTGGCCGCCATAGACCGGCAGGACATGGAAACCGGGCAGATGGGTGGCGTACTTCTGGCAGGCCTCGGCGACCTGGATGGCCAGTTCGCGCGTCGGCACCAGCACCAGCGCCTGTGGCTCGCGGCGGGCAAGGTCGAGCCGCGAGAGGATGGGCAGCGCGAACGCGGCGGTCTTGCCGGTGCCGGTCTGCGCCTGGCCCAGCACGTCGGAGCCTGCGAGCAGCGCCGGAATCGTCGCGGCCTGGATCGGCGATGCGGCTTCATAGCCCACCGACTTCACGGCCTTCACGATGGCCTCGGAGAGTCCAAGATCAGCGAAGCGCACGGCTTCGACCACTGTTTCCTTCGTCATGCGACCTCCGCCGCGGCTTCCAGGCGCAGGCGGCGCTGGATGGCCTCCTCGCGCGCTTCTTCAATATGGGCAAGCACGCCGTCGACATCGGCGGCGCTCTCGTCGAATTCGAATTGTCCCGTCAGCACGGAATCCGGCCGCAGCTCGCCGGCGGCGTGCAGCGCCCAGATCTCGTGCGCATAGTGCGTGTCGAGCAGCTCCGGCGCAGCCTGGCCGAACGTGTCGCGCAGGTTGTTCACATCCCGCTCGAGCATGCGGAAGGCGTTGTTGTTGCCCTCGGCATCCACCGCCTGCGGCAGGTCGATCACCACCGGGCCGGCGGCGTCGAGCAGCACGTTGAACTCCGACAGGTCGCCGTGCACGAGGCCCTCACACAGCATCAGCACCACCTGGCGGATCATGAAGGCATGCCAGGCGCGCGCCTGGTCGGCATCCATCGCCACATCGTTCAGGCGGGGCGCCGGATGGCCTGCGGCATCGCGCACCAGCTCCATCAGCAACACGCCATCGAACATGCCGTAGGGCCTGGGCACGCGCACCCCGGCGCGCTCCAGGCGGTACAGCGCTTCCACCTCGGCGTTTTTCCAGTGCTCTTCCTGAAGCTCGCGCCCGTGCCGGCCGCGTCCGCCCATCGCGCGCGCGTCACGGCTGCCGCGCACGGTGCGGCCTTCCTGGTAGGCGGCCGCGTGCCGGAAGCCGCGGTGCTGCGCGTCCTTGTAGACCTTCGCACAGCGCAGCTCGCCCTTGCACTCGACGAGGAAGACGGAGGCCTCCTTGCCGCTTTTCAGCCGGCTGACCACCTTGTCGATGATGCCGTCTTCGATGAGCGGCAGGAGGGCTGCGGGGGTCTTCATGAACCGCCCAGCATAGCAGCCGCAACGGTGCCCCGTACGGCAGCGGACCCCACATCAGTGAACCCCTTAACGCCGAAGGGCCCGTCCGGCACGGTAAGCTCGCATCCACATGCTGACATCCCGGTCCATAGTGCCCGCCTGCGTGGGCGCACTGATCCTGCTGGCCACCGCGGCCTGCACGGCCATCATCCCCGCTGCGGACGAGCCGGAGGCCGTGCTGTTCGATCCGCCCGTCGGGTCGGCAACCGCCGCGCCGGAGTCGCTGCAGGTCGAGGGCGAGGTGCCGCTTGCGGTGGCACAGACCGAGGTGCCCGTGGTCGAGGAGCTCGAGGAGATCCTGATCGAAGGGCGGGTGCCCCGACCGCACGAGATGATCCGGGACCTGGTGTCGGAAGCCCAGAGCCTGCTCGAGGACGCCGCGCTCGAGTACGTGTTCACCGGCAAGGGTCGCAACGAGACCCTGCGCGGCCGGCCGGTGCTGTTCGCGCTGTGGAGCGAGGTCTCGAAGGAATGGATCGTCGCGGACCTCGAGATCCCGCGCCCGCCGGTCAACTGGCGCCCCGGCCGCAAGCCGCTGCCCTTCCGCATGCGCACGCCGGGCATCGAGGGCCGTCATGTGAAGGGCACCGGGGCGGAGCGGCTGATGTTCTCGTTCTCGCGCGACGGTGAGCCGCTGCAGGTGTACGGGCGCAAGTTCCCCGTGTTCGACAGCGGGCTGATCTCGAAGAAGCGCTGGCGCGAAGTCGCCGCCACCGCGCAGCCCATCGTCTACCTGCCCTTCACCGAGGACACCTTCGATCCGCTGTTTGTCGTGGGTGGGCGTGACTTCCTGCTCGACACCGCGCGCGAGGCGCTGGCCGAACTGCGCGAGGCACAGGTGCCCAGCGCGGCCTATCCCGGCATGCTGCTGGCCGATGTGGTGCCCGCGGAACTGGTCGCCGTGCTGGCCGTGATCGAGCAGACCGACGACACCGAATACACCAAGCGCGGCACGGTGGCCTTCGAGCAGGTGCTGAACCAGTACGGCCTGAAGCTCGGCGAGGCCTATCGCTACAGCGTCTCGAGCGCGTCAGCGCTGGGGGCCATGCAGTTCACCGACCGCCGCGGCAATGGCACCTATTCGATGGTGGTGCGGCGCTGCCCGGCCGCGCGCATCGACCCGGTGTTCGCGCGCGGCGCGACCAACCTGCCCAATGCGATGAAGGCCGCCATCTGCCTGCTCGACATCGAGCTGTCGCAGATGCGCGCGGACATCCGCCGCGTGTACCTGGATGACCCGGTGCTGCTGGGGCTGTTCGCGGTCGCCGCCTACAACGGCGGACCGCGCAACGTCACGCGGCTCTACAACGTGGTCAAGGCGGCGCGCGTGGACCTGCAGACGCTCAGCCGCCCCGGCCAGCAGCCCGACAAGCCGGTGAAGTGCCCATGCCTGTGGAAGAAGACCGACGCTGGCGTGCGGCCCGTGGCGATCCCCCGCTACAACAACGAGAACCGCTGGTACATCGAGAAGTACCTGAACGTGCTGACGCTGTTCGAATAGGCCCGTGGCATCGCTCGATCTTTTCTTCACGCTGCTGCAGGCGCCAGTCGGCGCGGCGGTGTTCAACCCGTGGCGTGACCTCGACCCGGGCACCGATGCATGGCCGGATGCGCCGTCCGCCCGGCTGCATCGACTGCAATGCTTCCTCTCCACCCGGCCGCGCTGGCTGCTGCTGGGCGAGGCGGCGGGGTACCAGGGCGCGCATGTCAGCGGCATCCCGTTCACCAGTGAGCGGCTGCTGCTGGAAGGCGCGATCCCGCGCGTGGACATCGGCGGGCGCAGGCTTTCGACCCGGCCGCGCCCATGGAGCGAGCCGTCGGCGACCACGGTCTGGGGCACGCTGCATGCGCTGGGCCGCGCCGCCGACACGCTGCTGTGGAACGCCTATCCCTGGCATCCGCATCGTCCTGGCGTGCCGCAATCAAACCGCACGCCCACGCCCGTTGAACGACGGGCCGGGTTGCCGGTGCTCGAGGCGCTGCTGCGCGCATTTCCCGGCGTGCGCTGTTTCGCAGTGGGCCGCAATGCCGAGGCCTCGCTGGCCGACGTCGGCATCGCCGCGACGCCGCTGCGCCATCCGTCGATGGGTGGCGCGCCAGCCTTCCGCGAGGGACTGCGCCGCGCGCTGGCCGAAGGGCGCTGAAGCCGGCGGCGACGGGAAGTGGCCGGCATACAATCGTGCGGTCCCGATGCCGCCCGTTTCCGGAGAGCCCCCATGAGATACCTGCACACGATGGTCCGCGTGACCGACATCGAGGCTTCGCTGCGCTTCTATCGCGACGCGCTGGGCCTCGAGGAGACCCACCGCAAGGAATCGCAGCAGGGACGCTTCACGCTGGTGTTCCTCGCACCACCCGGCCAGCCCGAAGCCGAGATCGAGCTGACGTACAACTGGGACCCGGAAACCTACACCGGCGGCCGCAACTTCGGTCATCTGGCCTACGCGGTGGAGGACATCTATGCCGCCTGCGAGCGCCTGCAGCAGCATGGCGTGCAGATCCTGCGGCCGCCGCGTGACGGCAAGATGGCCTTCGTGCGCTCGCCGGACCAGATCTCGATCGAGCTGCTGCAGCAGGGCGACGCGCTGCCGCCGCGCGCGCCGTGGAAGGACATGCCCAACGTGGGCACCTGGTGAAACCACCGGCTTCTCCGCCCGCCGCCGCGCCGGCCAACCCGCGGCTGTCCAAGCGCATGAGCGAACTGGGCCTGTGCTCGCGGCGCGAGGCGGAGGACTGGATCGTCAGGGGCTGGGTGAAGGTCGATGGCACGGTGATCGACACGCTGGGCGTGCGCGTGTCTCCGCAGGCGCAGATCACCGTCGATGAGGCCGCGCGCGTGCAGCAGGGCCAGCGCGTCACCGTGCTGCTGCACAAACCGGTGGGCTATGTCTCCGGACAGGCCGAGGATGGCTATGAACCCGCCATCGTGCTGGTGCGGCCGGAGAACCGCTGGTCCGGCGATGCCTCGCCGGTCCGCTTCTCGCCGGCGCATCTGCAGGGACTGGCACCCGCCGGCCGCCTGGACATCGACTCGACGGGCCTGCTGGTGCTGACCCAGGACGGGCGCATCGCGCGCCAGCTGATCGGCCAGGACTCGGACATCGAGAAGGAATACCTGGTGCGGGTCGAGGGCTCGCTCGCGGAGCCGGGCATGCAGCGTCTGCGCCACGGCCTGACGCTCGATGGCGTGCGGCTGCGGCCGGCGCAGGTGTCGTGGCAGAACGAGGCGCAGCTGCGCTTCGTGCTGCGCGAGGGGCGCAAGCGGCAGATCCGACGCATGTGCGAGATGGTGGGGCTGAAGGTCACCGCGCTGAAGCGGGTGCGCAGCGGCCGCGTGCTGCTCGGCGGGCTGCCCGTCGGCAAGTGGCGGTATCTGGGCGCCGACGAGGCCTTCTGACGCGCTACGCTTGGTCGAAGGCAATGGGGGAGTTCACGCATGGCAACGATGCGGCGACGGGGAATCGGCATCGCGGCGCTGCTGCTGGCGGCCGGATGCGCAGACCAGCCGGGCAACGATCTGGCCGAACGCCTGCAGCGTGTCGAGGATGAGCTGGCCATCCAGCGGCTGCTGGTCGACTATTCCGCCACCCAGGATGCGAGGGATTTCGAAGGCTATGCCGCGCTGTTCGCCCGCGACGGCGAATGGGTGAACGGCCAGACGCGCCACAAGGGACGCGAGGCCATCCACCGCATGCTGGTCGACCTCTACGGTCCGCCCCCGCCCGGCTACGAGAACAACGACAGCTACCACCTCACCTCCAACGCGCAGATCGACGTGCACGGCGATCGCGCCACCGCGCGCTCGCGCCATCTGCTGGTGATGCGCGGCGACGGTGGCACGCCGACGCCGGCGCTCGCCGGCCGCTACGAGGATGAACTGGTCCGCGAGGACGGCGAATGGAAGATCCTGCGCCGCGTGGACTATCCTGTGATGCCCACCGCGGCGGAGTGGATGGAGTTCATCCGCGCGCGACGGGCCACTGCCCCGTGAACCGCACCGCCCCACCGCGGCCGCCTGGAGACGCCATGAAAAGAATCCTCACCGCGGCGCTGGCCGCCTCGCTGCTTGCGACGGGCCTCGCGCAGGCGCAGAACGTCGAGGCCGAACTCGACGCGCTGACCGCGCGCGTCGAGAAGCTCGAAGGCAGCCGTGCCATCAAGAAACTGCAGCGCGCGTTCGGGTATTACGTCGACCGCGGGCTGTGGGGCGAGGCGGCGGACCTGTTCACCGATGACGGCACCATCGAGGTCGGCCTCGACGGCGTGTATGCCGGCAAGGCGCGCATCCGTGAATACCTGAAGCGCCTGCATGGCAACCAGGAAGGCCTGATCTACGGCCAGCTGAATGAATGGGTCACCCTGCAGCCCGCGGTGTTCGTGGCCGCCGATGGCCGCAGCGCAACGGCGCGCTGGCGCGACCACGGCATGCTCGGGCAATACAAGAAGCATGCGGAATGGCGCGACGGCATCTACGAAAACACCTATGTGAAGGACCAGGGCGTGTGGAAGATCCGCTCGCTGCACCTCCATGTGAATTTCACGGTGCCGTACGAGAAGGGTTGGGCGCGACTGAAGGCCGGCGAGGGACTGAAGCCCAGCCAGGCCTCGCGCGACTTCCCGCCCGACCGGCCACCCACCGCCACCTATGCGGCCTTCCCCGAGCCGCAGGTGCCGCCGTTCCAGCAACCCAATCCAGTCACCGGCAAGCCGGTGCGGGGAGCACGCTGATGTCGCGCCCATCCATGCTTCGTCTCGCCTGCGCGCTCGTGGCCTTCGCGCCACTGCTCGCACCTGCCCCGGTGGTTGCGCAGGACGCCGCGGCCAGCCGGCTTGCGACCTATCGCGACCGGGTCGCGCGCCTCGAGGACGTCGATGCGGTGGAGAACCTGCAGGCGATGTTCGGCTACTACTTCGACAAGGGCCTGTGGGGCGAGGCGGCAAGCCTGTTCGCCCGCAACGGCTCCTATGAATATGGCCAGAGCGGCGTATACATCGGGCAGGAGCGCATCCGCCGCGCGATGCTGTTGCTGGGACCGGAAGGTCTCGCCCCCGGCTACCTGAACAATCACATGATGCTGCAGCCGGTGATCACCGTGGCGCCCGACGGCCGCACCGCGAAGGGACGCTTCCAGGGCCCGGTGCAGCTGGCAGAGCCCGGCCAGAACGGCGTGTGGGGCGTCGGCATCTACGAGAACGACTATGTGAAGGAAGGCGGCACCTGGAAGATCGCGAAGCTGCACTTCTATCCCACCGCGTTCACGGACTATGACCGCGGCTGGGCGCGCTCGCTGCTGCCGATGAAGGGACCCAGCGCGGTGTTCCCACCGGATCGGCCGCCCACCGTGGTCTATCGCACGATGCCGGGCAATTACATTCCACCCTTCAGCTATCCGCATCCGGTGACCGGCGCGTCGCTGGAGCGCCTGCCGCAGGCCGCCGACAGCGTCACGGGAGCCATCCGATGAATCACCGCATTGTTGTCGCGGCACTGCTCGCCGCAGCGGCCACCACGCCCGCCCTGTCGCAGTCGCTCGACGACCGGCTGGATGAGCTCGACCGCCGCATCACGCGCCTGGAGGACATGCATGCCATCGAGCGCCTGCAGCGCACCTATGGCTATTTCGTCGACAAGAGCCAGTGGACGCCGCTGGCGGATCTCTTCAGCGACGACGCCACGCTCGAGATCGGCGGCAAGGGGCTGTTCCTCGGCAAGAACCGCGTGCTGGAGTACATGCAGACGGCCTTCGGCGCCGATGGCGCGAAGGAGAACTCGCTCGCGAACCACATGCAGTTCCAGTCCATTCCCGACATCTCGGCCGATGGCACCACCGGCTGGGTGCGCGCGCGCGCCTATGTGATGAGCTCGGGGGGCTGGGGCCTGCCGTTGTACGAGAACGAGTACCGCAAGGAGAACGGCGTCTGGAAGATCAGCCGCCTGACGGGCCCCTTCACGATGTACACGAACTGGGAAGGATGGGCGAAGAACGCGCTGAACAACACCTGGCCCGACAAGTTCGAGCCGCCGCCGGATCTTCCGCCGTCGACGATCTACCTGACCTATCCCGCGTACTACATCGTGCCGTTCCATTATCCGAACCCGGTCAGCGGCAACCAGTTCAGGCCGGACCGTGACGAGGTGGGCGCCTATGCCGCGCCGCCGGGCACGCAGGCGCAGAGGGATGCATTGAAGGTGGGTCGCATGGCGGACGGCTCGCAGCCGATCGCGGAGCCGCCGCGCCGGTAGCGGCATCCGGCGCCGGTCGCTCCGGCGCCGCCGCACGCGACGCGTACGCATCGCCGCTGCATCCGGCCTCCGCGGGCGGCGTCAGTCGCGGCGCCGGTCCCGCAGCAGCAGCACGGCACCCGTGCCGCACAGCCCAGCGAGCGCAAGCCAGGTCAGCGCATAGGTCAGATGCGCATTGCGGAAGTGCACCACCGTCATGCCGCCGATGGGCGCGCCCGGCCACGCGGCTGCCGCATCGGCATCGATGAAGAACGGCGCGACGGCTTCAAGCCCGCGCGCGCGCGCGATGGCCTCGGTGTCGCGCGAGAACCAGCGGTCCGCCGCGGCATCGTTCGGTCGCAGCACCCGTCCGGCCGGCTCCGGCAGACGCAGCAGCCCCGTCACCCGCACCGGTCCGACCGGGGGCGTCTCGCCGCGCACGCGCGGATCCTGCAGCGCGCGGGGCAGGAACCCGCGATTCACGAACACGATGTAATTGCCGGTGTCGAGCGGAGTCAGCACCCACGCCCCGGCGCCGCGCCCGGTCAACGCATCCACCAGCGTCTCGTGGGCATGCAGGAAAGTCCCCTCGACCTGCACGCGGCGATACTCGATGTCGCGGCCATCGAGGCTTCGCCACTCGTCGGGAGGCGGCAGCGGCACGGGCGGCTGGTGGAGGCGCGCCTCGACCCGGTCGATCAGGTCACGCTTCCAGCCCAGGCGCTGCACCTGCCACACGGCGAGGCTCCCGAACAGCAGCATCCCACCCAGGCACAGCGCGAGCAGCAGCAGGCGCTTGCGCCGCTGCGTCACGGCATCTGGCTGGTGACCGCCGGGTCGCTGGCCATCCCCGGCATCATGTTCAGGTTCAGGTGGTACATGATCCACACGGAGCCGGCGATGGTGATCACCAGGATCACCGCGGTGAACACATACGCAATCAGCGTCCAGCCGCCCTGTGCGCGCGCGTTCACATGCAGGAAGGCGCCGGTCTGCACGACGATCTGCGCCACCGCCAGCGCGATCACCGCCGCGCTGGCGATGCCGGCGTGCGCGATGGCGCCCGTCATGACGATCCAGAACGCCAGCGCCGTGAGCAGCGCCGCGGCACCGAAACCGATCAGGTAGCCGCGCAGCGTGAAGCCTTCGCCGCCGTGGTAGTCGTCGTGCGCCGTCTCGACCGGTGTGTGCGGATGGGCGGGCTGGTGTGATCCGGTGCCCATCACATCACCCCCAGCAGGTAGACAAAGGTGAACACGCCGATCCAGATCACGTCGAGGAAGTGCCAGAACATGCTCAGGCACATCAGGCGCCGGCGGTTCTCCGGATGCAGGCCACGCTGGCGCAGCTGCACCAGCATCACCCCGATCCAGATCACGCCGAAGGTCACATGCAGGCCATGCGTGCCGACCAGCGTGAAGAAGGCCGACAGGTAACCACTGCGCTGCGGCGTCGCCCCATGCGCGATCATCTCGGCGAATTCGAACAGCTCGATGCCGACGAAGGCGATGCCCAGCAGCGCGGTGACGGCCAGCC
>CAZWDR010000103.1:0-9184 GCA_964632365.1 uncultured Steroidobacteraceae bacterium | reverse complement strand
TCCAGCCGGTGGCGGCGCAGTTGCCAGCTCTGGCCGTCGCAGAATCCGCAGCCGTCGCCGACAAACATCGCGCGCGCCGCAGGATCACCCTTGAGCTGCCATTGCAGCCAGGCCAGTGGGCCGCTGGCGAAGGGGCCCCCGTTGGGCAGGTGGTACGTGGCGCCGTGCCCCACGTCCATGTTTGCGTTGATCGCCGGAATCCGCAGCGCCTGCAGTTCCTTCCAGTCCATTTCCGCGTTGGCCCACGCGATGTCCGTCTCGCCGCCGATGAAATAAGCGATCGGTGCGTGCATGCGCTCGAGGATCGAACGCTGCAGTCCATGGCGGACCATGTACTGGTCCTCATCGGTGATCATGCCGCTGTTGAGGACCACCGCGGTGGTGATGCGCGGATCGGTGGACACGCGAACAGTCTGCAGGCCGCCGCAGGAGTGGCCCATCACCGCCACCTTGTCCACTGCCACCTGGTTGAAATAGGGGCTTTCAGGCCGGCGGCTTTCGGCCGTGATCCAGTCCAGCGCATCGAGCATCTGCCTGTGGCTGGTCTCGAACGGCGGCCAGTCGGCGGGATTCTCCGGACGCTGCTGACGGGGCGCCGGCGCGTCGCGGTACGGACCAATCGCCAGCACGATGAAGCCATGCGAGGCAATCTCGGCAAGGAACTCCCGATAGCCGTAGTTGCTGTTCACGCACGAGCCATTGCCCCAGAGCACCACGGGATAGCGGCCCTTCAGGGTCGCCGGGCGATACACGGTGTGCGTGGGCAGGCTGGCTTCCGTGCGCAGCACCGCAGGCTCCGGTCCCGATCCCGCCGGATCGGCCGCCGCCGCATGCTGGCCGATGGTGCTGGCCAGCAGGCCCAGAACCAGCGCGCGGATGATCTGATGTCCACGATGTCGCATGACTGCTCCTCATCGCCGGGGGTCCGGCAATCGACGACAATCCGCATCACATCATGCGACCTGACCCTGCGCAACGAACCGGACCGAAGGCCCTCACCACAGGCGGTGGGCCGCGGATGCGCCGGTGAGGCACCACCTCGGGCTGATGATCCTGCTGGCGGCCTGCACGTCGCTCGGGCCCCTGAGCCTCAACCTGTACCTGCCGTCCGTTCCGGCGGTCCAGGCGCACTTCAGCGCCAGCGTGGCCGAGGTGCAGGCCACGGTGAGCTCGGCACTGCTGGCGTTTGGCGCCGGGCTGGTGCTGCTCGGGCCGCTCACCGATCGATTCGGCCGCCGCCCCTGCCTGCTCGCGGGCCTGGCCGGATTCATCGCCGGCTCCGTGCTGGCCGCGCTCGCCCCGTCATTGCTGTGGCTGGCGATGGCGCGCGTCCTGCAGTCCCTGGGCTGCGCGATGGCCTTCATCAGCGCACGCGCGATCGTGGCCGATGTCTCGCCCGGCGAACAGCTGGCGCGGTCCGTGGCGCAGATGACCATGCTGATGCTGGTCGTGCAGAGTGTCGCGCCGCTGCTGGGCAACCTGATCATGGCGGCCGGCGGCTGGCAGGCCATCCAGACCTTCGGCGCCGTGCTGGCACTGGGCCTGCTGGCGGGCGTTGCGCTCAAGCAGCCGGAGACCCTGCCCCCCGCGCAGCGGACCATGCGGGGCGGATCCATCCTGCATTTCCACCGGCCGACCGTCTCGGTCCTGACCAGCCCGGGCATGCCGGTGCTGCTGCTGCAGGTCGGGCTGCTCTATTCCGCCTACCCGGCATTCCTGTCGATCGCCCCGCACCTGATGGTGGAGGCCTTTGATCGCCCGCCGACCGAGTTTGCCTATTACTTCGTGTTGCTACCGCTGGGATACTTCGCGGGCAACTTTTTCGTGCTCAAGTACGGCTCGAGCTTCGGGCAGCACCGGCTGGTGGGCGCGGGCGCATCATTCGCCGCGTGCTCCTGCCTGCTCGGCCTGCTGCTGATGGCGCTGGGCGCGCGGCATCCGCTGGCGCTGTTCATCCCTGCGGGGCTGATGCTGAACTTCGGGCTGGGCCTGGCCCTGCCGACGGTGTCCGCGCGGGCGGTGGTGCAGTCCAGTCCCCACGTCGGCAGCGGCTGGGGTCTGGTCGGCTGCGCGCAGCAGGTGATGGCGGCGCTGGCCGTGCAGACGCTGGGGTTGTTCAGCGCCGAATCCCCGTATCCGGTGCTGACGATCTGCCTGCTGGCGTTGCTGCTCGTGACGGGATTGGAGAAGTCCGTGCGCAGGGATGCCGTCGCGTCGTGAATTGAACTTTCAATGTCGCTCAAGTCGCCGCACACATATCGGGAGTGGACATGACTTTCAGGAATCCACAATGGCTGATCGAGACCGCGGATCTCGCAACACAGCTCGACGATCCGGCGCTGCGCATTCTCGATTGCACGGTCCACCTGAGACCGACGGCGGATGGCGGTGTGCGGCCGGAAAGCGCGCGCGCGGACTGGGCGCGTGGCCACATTCCCGGCAGCGACCATGCCGACCTGCCCGGTGATCTGTCTGATCCCGACAGTCCGCTGCCCATCATGATGCCCCCGCCGCAGCAGTTCGCCGCCGCCATGTCGCGCCACGGTGTTGGCGAGGGCACCCGCGTGGTGCTCTATGACATGGGCGGCGGCACCTGGGCCGCGCGCGTCTGGTGGATGCTGCGCGCCTTCGGCTTCGATGCTGCCAGCGTGCTCAATGGCGGCTGGACCAAGTGGACCGCGGAAGGACGACCGGTCTCGCGCGATCCGCCGGATCATCCCCCGGCGCAGTTCATCGCGCGGCCGCGGCCGCAGCTCATCGCGCGCAAGCAGGATGTCCTCGACGCGCTCACGCAGCCGCACACCCGGCTCGTCAACGCGTTGTCGCCGGACGAGTTCGCCGGCCGCGTCACCCGCGTTGCGCGGCCGGGACGCATCCCGGGAAGCATCAACGTGCCGGCCGCCGCGCTGCGCGATCCCGCGACCAATGCGCTGCGCCCTGCGGAGGAGCTGCGCGCGCTGTTCCGGCAGGCGGGTGTGCAGGATCAGGCGCCGGTGATCACCTACTGCGGTGGCGGCATTGCGGCCGCCGCGGATGCCTTTGTGCTCGCGCTGCTGGGCTTCGAGGACGTCGCGCTCTACGACGGATCGCTGCTGGAATGGACGCAGGACGGCGCAGCGCCGATGGAGACGGATTAGCGCCAGGCCGTGCCGGCGAAGCGCGGGGCGGGCATGGTATGTTGGTCCGGAGACGCACCGGATTTCCAGCGGAGCCGCCTTGATGAAATTCCTGCTCGTCCTGATCCTCGTCACCGGGTCCGCGCTCAGCCATGCCGCCGACCCCGGCGCGCTGGCCGAACTGCCCCGGCATATTGCGCTGAATGAGCGGCAGCATGTCAGCGGGCACCCCTCCGCCGAAGCCGTCGCGAAATTGCCCTCGGCCGGCATCTCGGTGGTCATCGACCTGCGCCCCGATGCCGAAACCCCCGGCGTCGACAAGAAATCCATCGTGCAGTCCGCAGGGCTCACCTATCGCGCGCTGCCCATCGCCAGCCCCGCGGATCTCACCCGCGAGAACGTCGCCACCTTCGACCGCATGCTCAAGGAGTCCGCCGACAAGGGCGTGCTGATGCACTGTGCCAGCGGCAACCGTGTCGGCGCGATGCTGGCTCTGCGCGCCCGCTGGATCGAAGGCAAGTCCGCCGAAGAGGCCATGGCCATCGGCCGCGCCTCCGGGCTCACCTCGATGGCGCCGGCGGTGGCCGAGAAGCTCTAGCAGGACCGCGCCGCCCTGGTGGACGCACGTTCCCGATCAAGGCGGGTTCAGTCCGGTGAACACATATGCCGCACCGCTGCTGATGAGTGAATCATCGGACTGGTTGCCGTTGATCCCCGTTGCGTTGCTGTCCTCGCCGTCGGCGCCCACCGCCAGGGTATCCGCGTCCGTCGATAGTGCGACGCTCATGCCGAACCGGTCGCCCGCGGCGGCATTGGAAGCCTTCACATACGACCGCTGGTTCCACGCGCCACCGGCGCGCGCGAAGACGTAGACCGCACCGCTGTCCCTGGCCTGGTTGCTGGACTGGTCGCCATCGATGCCGGTGGCGATGCTGTCCTCGTCGCGGGCCCCGACCACCAGCGTGCTGCCATCACCGGAAAGCGCCATGCTGTTCCCGAACCGGTCCTCGGCCGCCGCGTTCGAAGCCTTCACGTAGGCCTGCTGGCTCCATGTTGCCGCGGTTCGCGAGTAAACGTACACCGCGCCGCTGTCCGCGGCCGCGTTGCTCATCTGGTCACCGTTGATGCCCGTGCTCGCGCTGTCTTCATAGGTCGCGCCGACTGCCAGCGTATTGCCGTCGCCGGAAAGCGCCAGGACACCGCCGAACTCGTCTCCGGCATTGGCATTGGAAGCCTTCACATAGGCCTGCTGGCTCCACACACCGCCGGCGCGCGCGAACACGTAGACGGCTCCGGCGTGCAACGCCGCGTTGCTGGTCTGGTCACCGTCGATGCTCGTGGCATTGCTGTCTTCGCCGGGGGCGCCCACTGCGAGCGTGTTGCCGTCGCCGGAGATCCGCACGGCAGCGCCGAACTGGTCATTGGCCTGCGTGTTGGAGGCCTTCACATAGGCCTGCTGCGACCACGTGGATCCGCTGCGCGTGAAGACATATACCGCCCCGCTCGCGCTGGCCTGCGCATTGACCTGATTGCCATTCACGCCGGTCGCATTGCTGTCTTCGTTGGGCGCACCGACCGCAAGCGTCGCGCCATCACTGGACAGCGCCACGCTCCAGCCGAAGTATTCCACCGCGGATCCCGAAGGGACATGCGACTGCTTCAGGTACGCCTGCTGTGTCCATGTGCCGCCGCTGCGCGTGTACACATACACCGCGCCGGCATTGGCGACGGTGTTGCCGCTCTGGCTGCCGTTCACGCCGCTGGCAGGGCTGTCTTCGCCGAAGGCACCGACCGCGAGCACACTTCCATCGTCCGAGAGCGCCACACTCAGACCGAAGCTGTCGCCAGCATCCGTGTTCGACGCCTTGACGTAGGCCTGCTGCACCCAGGTTCCTCCGCTGCGCACGAACACGTATACCGCGCCGCTTTCGGAGGCCAGGTTGTTGCCCTGCGGGCCGTTGATGCCGGTGGCATTGCTGCTCTCATAGGTGGCACCGACCGCCAGCGTGTTGCCGTCGCCGGACAACGCCACGGCGTAACCGAACTGGTCTCCGGCCCCCGCACTGTTGCCGCTGACCCCGTCCGGGTTCGACGCCTTGATGTACGCCTGCTGTGCGAATCCGCTGCCGGCCTGGCGCGTCACCGTGATCGTGTAGGCGCTGGTGGTCGTGCCATTCGGCGCCGTCACTGCGACCGTGACGACGGTCGGCGTGCCGGCCGTCAGCGCAATCGCCTGGCTCGCCTGGCCGGAAGCCACTACGGTGCCATTGACCCGGATCGTCGCGCCTGGCGCGGCGCTTACCGGCGTCACCTGCAGGCTGGTAACCGGGAACGGCTGCGTGCTGGTGTACGCGGTCTGGTTCGCCGCGAATCCCGGTGCCAACGCGCCATTCGAGAGGGTCAGCGCGGAGAGGCTGGCGTTGGCCGCGTCCGAAGTGACGTCCTGGCAAACCACGGTGATATTCGTCACGTTGGCGGATCCGACGGTACCCGCGCCGCTGGTCACCTGGCAGTTCTGGCCCGCGGGTTGCGACAGCACCGTGACCGCATACGACCCGCCGGAAGCGACCCGGCTGCTGAAGCTGAATGCGCCATTGGCGGAGCGCGAGAGGTTATCGCCACCGTTGTTCTGCAGCACCACCGTGCCGGCGAGCCCGGAGATCGTGCCGCCGACGGAGCGCAGCGCAGGGTCGGTGTCGTCACGGCCGCCGCTGCCGCCACTGCAGGCGCCCAGCAGCGCTGCCAGCAGCAGCAGGCAGAGCAGTGACAGCGGGCTCACCCGCACAGATGCCTGCACGAAACTGCCGGGTCGCCGGGCGGCCCGGGCGCGCAGTCCGGCCGTGGCGCGGGGGCCGTGTTGGTTGTGCATCGCTGTCCAGCCTTTGTCTTGAGGATCCTGGGCTGGTACGCGTCAATCGCGGCGCGAACGGCTCATGCGAACCGCGCCCGGGACAGTCCTGCTGACCGACGGCCAACGCAGTCCCGGCGCGCCCGACCCTTCCGGCCGATCGTAGCGGCGCGCGGCCGCGGCCCATGCGGTGCTACTGGCGCGGAAGGAATTCCTCCGCGCATGATTTCAGCACGCCGGCCCAGGCGCGGAACGACGCGTTGCCGGTCACGAAGGGATGCGGCTCACCAGCCTTGCGCGCCGCCAGCAAAGGCAGCTTCAGCAGCGTGCCATCGGCAACCACGTGATTGCTGAGCGGCACATCGACGCGGGGATCGAGTGACACGAAGCGATCGACCGCCGCGGCATAGGTGCGAATGCCTTCCGGGTCGAGGTGCCCGGCGCCGTCTCCGCCCCAATAGCCCACGTAATGCCGTTGCGCGCCATCGCGCACCTCGAAGATCGGCGAGATCGTGCCGGGCGTATGACCAGGCGTCACGACGATGCGCACCACCGCATCGCCGAGGCGCACCGTGTCGCCATCCTTGACGACCATGTCGCGCTCCGGGAAGGGCGCCGGCGTGCCGCGCTGCGGCCAGGTGACCATGTGTTCCCAGTCCGCCTCGGACATCACGATGCGCGCCCCGTAGGTGGACTGCAGGTGCTTCGCCCCACCGAAGTGATCATTGTGGCCGTGCGAGACGATGACATAGCGAATGTCCTCGGGCTTCAGCCCGAGCTTGCGCAGGCCACCGACGATCGTGCCTTCCACGTTGTTCTGGAAGCCGGCGTCGAGAAGGATGATGCCCTCGGGCGTGGTGAGGGCCCAGGCCGAGGTGCTGCGATCGCCCACGAAGTACAGGTTGTCGAACACGCGGGCCGGCTCCACTGCGGGCGCCGCGGGCACGGGCGATGCAGCGGCAGCAGTGGCTGTCGCTGGCTTCGGACAGAACGCATCGCGGATGCTCTCGTGAACGGCCGTTTCAACAGAAGGTGCAGCGGCCAGGGCGAGTGCCGGCCCGGCCAGCAGGGCCACCGCCGCCCCGCGCAGGATCAGATGCATCATGATGTCCTCCCTTGGGCCCGGCTCATTGCGGGCCGAGCAGTTCCTTCACTTTCATTTCCATCTTCGCCAGGTCCGCTTCACCCTGGTAGCGCGCGACCACCCGGCCCTGCGCGTCGATCAGGTAGGTGAGCGGCAAGCCCAGCACCCCGCCGAACTGTTCGGCGAACCTGGCATCACCCATGACGATGGGGAACGTCGCCGGATATTGCGCGAGGAATCTCTCGACCTCGGAGCGGGCGTCGTCCATCGACACGCCGATGACCTGCAATCCCCTGGCCTTGAATTCCTGCTGCCACCGGGAGAACACCGGCAACTCTTCGCGACACGGCGGGCACCACGTGGCCCAGAAATTGAGCAGCACCAGTTTGCCGCGATGGCTGGACAGGCGGACCTGATTGCCATGCAGGTCTGCACGCGCGAAGTCCGGCACCGCCTCGCCGACCTGCATCGCTGATGCGGTGCCGCCGGGCAGCATCGCCAGCAATGCCAGCGTGACGAGGAACGGTCGCAGCCTCATGGGGTCTTCGCGGTGGGATAGCCCTTGTCCACCCAGTCGGTGCCGAAGTTGTCCGGGATGATCATCGCCTTCACATTGGTGAACCCGAGCTCCACAAGCACGTCGTGCGCGCCGGCCATGTTGGGACAGCGCTCCCACGGGCAGCAGCCGCAATAAATGAGGATGGGGGTGTCCTTGGCGAGGTTGGCCACGCGATCGCGCAGCACCTGCAGCCCCGCGCCCGTGTTGCCGGGACCGGCGTACTCGGAGCCCGGGATGTGTGCCTGATCGAACATGGTCTTGAAACCCACGTGCAGCGTCAGGGTGCCGGCGGCCGTGCCCGCCTTCATCTGGGAGGCCCAGTCGGCCGGCTGCACGAGACTGCCGGCGGGAATGGAACTGGCGGGCTGCGCCGCCAGGGCTGCGTTTGCCGCGAGCAGCAGCATGCAGGCGGCCATCAGCGAGCGGGCGATTCGAGGCAGGAAGACGTGCGCGCGGATCATGATGTCCATCCTCATTCGGGCAGGTGCGTGTGGGCAGCGGACATTCTATGCCGGGTGGACGGACGGCGCTGCGGGCGCGAGGGCCGACACACAAGCCCTCACCTCAGTGGTGGTGCCCGCCTGGCCCGTGCACATGCTGGTGAGCCAGCTCTTCTTCGCTGGCCGCCCGCACCGCCACGATCTCGATGTCGAAGTAGAGATCCTTGCCGGCCAGTGGATGATTGCCGTCCACGGTGACGGCGTCCGGCCCGATTCCGGTGACAACCACCTCTGCATGAGCACCGCTTCGCGTCCGCGTCGCCAGCTTCATGCCTTCGCGCAAATCGGGAATGGCGCTGAACGCTTCAAGCGGCACCTTCTGGATCCGCGCGGCATCGTGTTCGCCATAGCCATCCACGGGTGATACGTGCACCTGCAGCTTCTCACCGGCGGACTTGCCCATCAGTTCGCGCTCGAGGCCGGGCACGATCTGGCCATGACCATGGAGGTAAGCCAGCGGTTCGCCGTCGGACTGGTCGATCACGGCGCCGGACGCATCCTTGAGGGTGTAGAGGAAGGAGACGACCGAATCCTGGGAGATTTTCAATGGTGGACCTGCGGAGCGTAAAGCGGGCCGGGAATTCTAGACTGTTCAATCTGGCCTGTTGCCGCTGGCTGCGGGTCTGCGGGTCTGCGGGTCTGCGGGTCTGCGGGTCTGCGGGGCATTCACCAAGACGAATCGCTGGCCCGCTGGACAATTCCTCGCGTGCCGGGGCAATCTCGCCACCACCTTCGTTTCAAGGCCATCCAGAAAGGATATCCCGTGCGACTCCATCGTCAGTTCACCACTCTCGCCCTCAGCCTCATTGCCGGCACGGCGTTCGCTGCAGGCCCGCCCGCGAAAATCACCGACCTGACCTGGATGACCGGCACCTGGTCCGCCCCGCTCGGCCCCAACACGCTGGAGGAAAACTGGACCACCGCCACCAACGGCAACATCGCCTCGATGGTGCGCATGAGCGGCCCGAATGGCGTGAGCATGTGGGAAGTCATCACCATCGAGGAGAAGGACGGCTCGCTGTTGATGAACATCCAGCAGTGGAACGCCGGCTTCGTGCCGCGTTCGCCAGTGGCGCA
>CAZWDR010000102.1:0-9202 GCA_964632365.1 uncultured Steroidobacteraceae bacterium | reverse complement strand
TCATGATCCTGGGCGGCGGTCCGAACCGCATCGGCCAGGGCATCGAGTTCGACTATTGCTGTGTGCATGCGGCGCTCGCGCTGCGCGAAGCCGGCTTCGAGACCATCATGGTCAATTGCAACCCGGAGACCGTGTCCACCGACTATGACACCTCCGACCGGCTGTACTTCGAGCCGCTGACGCTCGAGGACGTGCTCGAGGTCATCGCGAAGGAGAAGCCGGTGGGCGTGATCGTGCAGTACGGCGGGCAGACCCCGCTGAAGCTGTGCCGCGCGCTCGAGGCCGAGGGCGCGCCGATCATCGGCACCTCGCCGGAGTCAATCGACATCGCCGAGGACCGCGAGCGCTTCGCCGACCTGGTGCGCCAGCTCGGCCTGCGCCAGCCCGCCAACGCCACCGCGCGCACCGAGGAACAGGCGCTGCGCCTGGCCCGCGAGGTCGGCTATCCGCTGGTGGTGCGTCCTTCCTATGTGCTGGGCGGCCGCGCGATGGAAGTGGTCTATGCCGAGGAGGACCTCAAGACCTACATGACCGATGCGGTGCGCGTTTCCAACGACTCGCCGGTGCTGCTCGACCGCTTCCTCGACCAGGCCATCGAGGTGGACGTGGATGCGATCTGTGACGGCACCGATGTGCTGATCGGCGGCATCATGGAACACGTGGAGCAGGCCGGTGTGCACTCCGGTGACTCCAGCTGCTGCCTGCCGCCCTACAGCCTCTCGCCGCAGATGCAGCAGGAGCTGCGCGACCAGACGCGCAAGATGGCGCTGGCGCTGAATGTCATTGGCCTGATGAACGTGCAGTTCGCGATACAGAACGGCGCGGTCTATGTGCTCGAGGTCAACCCGCGTGCCTCGCGCACCGCGCCCTTCGTGTCGAAGGCCACCGGCCGGCCGATCGCGAAGCTCGGCGCGCTGGTGATGGCCGGCCGCAAGCTTTCCGACCTCGGCGCGCTCGAGGAGATCGTGCCGAAGTTCTACTCGGTGAAGGAGGCGGTGTTCCCGTTCGCCAAGTTCCCGGAGGCCGATCCCATCCTGGGTCCGGAGATGAAGTCCACCGGCGAGGTGATGGGCACCGGTCGCACCTTCGGCGAGGCCTATGCCAAGTCGCAGTCCGCCTCCGGGGAGGCGCTGCCCCGCAAGGGCCGCGCGCTGGTCAGCGTGCGCGAGCGCGACAAGCCGGGCGCGGTCGATCTGGCGCGGCGCCTGATCATGCGCGGTTTCGATCTGGTCGCCACCGAAGGCACGGCGAAGGCCATCACCGACGCGGGCCTGGCCTGCAAGCGCGTCAACAAGGTGCGCGAGGGCCGTCCGCACATCGTCGACATGATCAAGAACGACGAGGTCGAGCTGATCATCAACACCACCGAAGGCCGGCAGGCCACGCGCGACTCGATGGAGATCCGCCGCGAGGCGGTGAGCCGTCGCGTCACGTACTTCACCACGCTGGCCGCGGGTCTTGCCACCTGCGAGGCCCTCGACCACCTCGAGGATGTGGATGTGAACCGTCTCCAGGACCTGCACAAGGAAGTCGCATCGTGAAACGCGTACCCCTGACGCTGCGCGGCGCCGAGGCGCTGCGCGAGGAACTGCGCCGGCTGAAGTCCGAGGCGCGGCCGAACGTGATCAAGGCCATCGCCGAGGCGCGCGCGCACGGCGATCTGTCGGAGAACGCGGAATACCATGCCGCGCGCGAGCAGCAGGGGTTCATCGAGGGCCGCATCCAGGAACTGGAATCAAAGCTCGGCAATGCCGAGATCATCGATGTGACGCAGCTGCCGAAGACCGGCAAGGTGGTGTTCGGCACCACCGTCGAGCTGGAGGACGAGGACAGCGGCAACCGCGTCGTCTACCAGATCGTCGGCGAGGACGAGGCCGACATCAAGGCCGGCCGCATTTCCTTCGCGTCGCCGATCGCCCGCGCGCTGGTGGGCAAGAGCGAGGGCGACCAGGCGGTGGTCGCCGCACCGGGCGGCCAGCGCGGCTACGAGATCATCTCGGTCCGCTACGAGTAGCCGTTACCGGAACCGGTACGTCGCGCTCAGCGACAACGTGCGGGGCCGAGCATAGAGGATCTCCGCATAGCCGGACGACGTGCTCAGCGATGACGTGCCCGCCACCGGATAGAGCTTGTCGCCGAGATTCTGGGCGTTCAGCGCGATGCGCCACTTCGCATCGGGGGATTCCATCGCCACCGATCCGCTCCACAGCGTGACGCCGCCCATCTGCGAGATCTCCACCGAGTTGCTGGCATCGAAGAACTGCGCGCCGGTGTAGCTGGCGTCGATGCGCGGCGTCACCGACCAGCCGTTGGCCAGCAGGAACTGGTAGGACACGCCGGTGTGCGTGGTCCATTCCGGCGTGAAGGGCAGGCGGCTGGCCAATGTCGCCGTCGCCGTCGGTGAGACGCTGCCGAACGGCGGCGGGGGCGTGATGCGGTCGAAGCCCGAGTCGAGATAGCCGACGCTGGCATCCACCTGCAGCCGCCGCGTCGGCGACCAGGCCAGTTCCAGTTCACCACCATCGATGGATGCCTTGCCCGCGTTGAACAGCAATGGCACGACGCCGAGGCGATAGGTCATCTGGATGTCGTCGTAGTTCGTCGTGAACGCGGCGAGGTTCAGGCGCATGCCCGGCAGCGGATTCATCTTCACGCCGAATTCCACCGTGGTGGCGGTCTCCGCGCCGAACGAGATGGGCGCGTTGCCCGGCGGCGCGGCGTTGTAGCGCTGGTTGAAGCCGCCGCTCTTGAAGCCCTCGGAGTAACTCAGGTAGGTCATCACCGCGTCGCTCCAGCGGTACTGCACGCTGCCGGAGGTGGTGGTGTCGGTGAATTCCAGCTCGAATGGATCGGTGGTCAGGAACAGGCAGCCGGTTTGCGAGGGCGGTGGCCCGTTGAACGGGCACAGCGCCGTGGGCAGCGTCGCAGGTTCCGCCGCAGTGGCCGGCGAGACGTTGAACATGGTGCCCTGCAGCGACTTTTTCTCGTCCGTGTAGCGCAGGCCGGCGGTGGCGCTGAGCCGATCGGTGAAGCTCCAGCTCCATTCGGTGAAGGCTGCCTTGGCGCGCGTGCCCAGCGCGACGCGCTGCGTGTCATAGGAGGTGCCGGGGTTGGAGATGGCCACCAGCACGCGGTCGAACGAGTCCTCGTCGAAATAATAGAGGCCCACCACGCCATCGAGGCGCTCACCGTCATAGCTGGCCTGCAGTTCCTGGCTGAACTGCTCGCTGCGGCTGCGGTAGTTGGTGTGCAGCACCAGCAGCGGGGTGTTGTCGGCATCGCGGGCGCCACTCCACCGCAGCGTGCGGTCGGCGGTGATCGACTTGAAGGTCAGCCGGTCATTCACGGCCCAGGTCGCGACCAGCGAGCCGCCGCGATTGCGCAGGTCGCTGAAGGCCGGCGCCGTGCCCCCGTTCGTGAACGGCCCCATCCACTGCGCGTCATTGCCGCAGCGCGGGTCGGCGAGCGGGCCCACCAGGGTCGGCGGTGGCAGCGCGTCGATGACATTCGGGCAACCGGCATCGAGGCTGGCGACGCCGACGAACAGCGCCGCCTCGTTGATCGACTGGAAGACGAACGGCGAACCATTCTCCTCCTCGCGGGCCATGTCGTAGCGCAGCGTCAGCGACAGGTTCTCTGTCGGCCGGAAACGCATCGCGACCTGCGCATTCAGCGAGTTCTCGTCGCCCAGGTCGGTGTCATCGCTGATGCGGTCGACATAGCCATCGCGCCGCCGCAGCCCGCCCGAGAAGCGCATCGCCCATGTGCCGGTGTCGAAGACGTCGTGCGCGGCGAACGCGTCGATCAGGTTGTCTTCGCCCAGCGAGGCGCGCAGCGTGGTGCCGGCGCCTTCGCCCGGGCCATTGGTGGTCAGCAGCACCGCGCCACCGATCGTGTTGCGCCCGAAGAGGGTGCCCTGCGGCCCGCGCAGCACCTGGGTGGTGGCGATGTCGCGCATCTCCATCGCGCCGCCCACCGAGCGACCCATGTATACGTCGTCGATGTAGAGACCCACGCCGGGATCGACCGCCGCGGTGGCGTCGGTCTGGCCGATGCCGCGGATGAACACCTGCGCGGCGGAGTTGTTGCCCGTCAGCGTGCCGTAGCTGTGGAACTGCAGGTTCGGTGCGATGCGCCCCAGGTCGGTGGTGCCTTCGATCTGCATGCGCTCGAGCATTTCGGCGGTGACCACGGTCACCGCCACCGGCGTGTCCTGCAGGCTCTCCTCGCGCCGCCGCGCCGTGACGACGATCTCCTCGAGATCGACCATGCCGTCATCGGGCGGCGGTGCGCTGTCGGCGCCGTGGGCGGTGACGGCCGCGCCGAAGGCGAGGCTGATGAAGATGCAACCCGGATGGCGATTCACCGCAGCAGGCATGTCCCTTTCCTCTTGCGTTGCGAGAGTTGATGGAAGGCGACGCCGGATGGCGTCCTGCCAGATCGTATGCTGTGCCTACTATGTGCGTTGAGGGCGGTCCCCGGCAAGGCTGCGCAGTCCGGTGCCTTGCGGCGCGCAACCTGCCTGACCTCAGAACTGGTATCGCAATCCCACCCGCACGGTGCGTGGCTCCTCGACGCGGCTGACGCGCCCCTCGGTGGGTGCCGCATCGATCTCAGGCAGATAGCTCTCGTACCAGTAGACGATGTCCTTGCCGCGCGCATCGAACACGTTCAGCAACTCGCCATACAGCGTCCAGCTGCGATGCTTCCAGGCCGCGCGCAGGTTCAGGCATCGCTCGCCGTCGGCGCGCTGTGCATTGTCCTCGCTCAGCGGAAACTCCCCGAGATGGCGCAGGCGCGCCGACAGTTCCCAGGGCCCGCGCAGATATGACGCGCCCAGCTCGCCGGCCGTTTCCACAGCGCCCGCGATCCGCGTCTCGCCGGGGCTCGCCAGCGGCCCACGGTAGCGCGCCCGGGAACCGGTCCATGTCGCATCGATGGCGAGGCCCGGGGCGGGGCGCCAGAAACCCACCAGCTCGTAGCCGCGGCGCCGGCTCGACGGACCAGGCTCCACGGAGTTGGCGTCGCCGACGAACCGCAGTTCGCTGTCTACATCGAGATGCCACAGGGTCGCGGTCAACGACAGCGGGCCACGCTGGTAACGCACCCCTGCCTCGGCGCCGGTGCCCGCCACAAGTCCCTGCACCGGCAGGGCGCTGGCCGTCACGCCGCGCGCGTCGTTCGAGTGAAAGCCGCGGCCCCAGTTGGCATAGAGCTCCACATCGGCGCTGGCCTGCCAGGCCGCGCCAAGCTTCGGCGAGACGATGCCCTCGTCGGCGCCCCCATCCAGCGCCGGCACGGTGCCCGATGGATCTTCGGGATCCAGGAATGCCGGCAGCTTCGCGCGGGTGTGAAAGTCGTACCAGTCGGCCCGCAGGCCCGCCATCAGCCGCAGCCGTTCCAACGGCGTCCATTGCGCTTCGGCGAATGCGGCCGCGGAAAACTCACGCGCACTGTGCGCACCCAGCGCACCCACCAGCTCCCGCCCGCTCGTGTGGTCGACGCGCACATTGCGGATGTCGTCGTGGCGCAGCTGGGTTCCGGCCATGAAGGCCAGCGTGTCGGAGGCGGTGAAATCCTTCTGCGCATGGCCCCCCACGGTGTACCGCTCGTCCCACTGGCGGATCTGGTACGCGTAGGTTGCATCCGAGAACATGTCCCAGTCGTAGTACTGGCCATACAGCGTCGTGCGCCAGTCTTCACCCGACAGGCGCAGCGTGGCGATGTGCCGCTGCGTCTGGCCAGTGGCCGTCTCGTCCAGCGCGCAGAACGCGTCCTCGCAGATCGCCGTGCCGATCGCGCGTTCGGGGATCTGCTCGGTCGGCCGCCAGGTGGCGTCATAGCTCATCAGGCTGGCCTCGACGCGCCCGAACGCGGTCGGCGCCGCATACTTGAGGAAGCCGGCGAAATGCTGCAGGTCCTCGGGCAGCTCCCAGGGTCCGTCGTACGTCTTCCACTGCCCGGCGACGGTCAGTTCGCCGGCGCCCAGCGCGCCAGTGCCACCGGCGGCTGCCCGCAGCCAGCCGAAGCTGCCTGCCTCGAAGGCGGCAAAGGGCTGGTCGAAGCGCTGCACCGTCCGGATCAAGGCCGCGCCGGCCAGTGCGTTGTCCCCCAGGTCGGCGCGGTAGGGACCCTTGCGGAAGTCGATGCGCTCCACGGTCTCCGGCATCAGCCCGTTGATGTCCAGATAGCCCTGTCCGTGGCCATGCGTGCGCAGGTTCAGCGGCACATCGTCGATGACCGCCGTGAAGTCGGTGCCATGGTCCAGGTTGAAGCCGCGCAGGAAATACTGGTTGGCCTTGCCGCTGCCGGAGTGCTGCACGGCAATCATGCCCGGCACCGCCTCGAGCAGCTCCGCCACGCGCAGCAACGGCCGCACCGACAGGTCAGCCCCGGCGATGGTGCCCTCGCTGGCGGCCGTGGCGGTGCCGATCAGCCGCTCGCCCCGGCCGTGCACCACCACTTCATCGAGTTCATCGGCCGGCGCGGACGCGCTGGCGGCCGCAAGGCCGAGCAGAGAGCCCAATACCGCAGGGACAGATTTCCGCATGCCGCTTCCTCGAATGTGGAGCGCACGATGAAGCCACGTGCGAGCCACCCGGTCACGCGCGGTACGGTTCGGAACGGTTGCGGAACCTGCCGCTCGGCAGTCCGGGGCGGTCCTCAGCCCGGCAGCACGATGCGCGGCACCTCCGGATGGCGCCGATACAGCACCGCCACGTGGCCGATGCGCGTCACCATCGCGCTGCCGGTGCGCTCGGCCAGCAGGGCGAGCGCGGCATCGCGGTCTTCCCGCTCCATGCCGGGCAGGCGCACCTTGATCAGTTCATGGTGCTCCAGCGCTTCGATCGTGGCGGCGACCACGGCATCGGTCAGGCCGGCATTGCCCATCAGGATGACGGGTTTGAGGGGATGCGCCAGGCCCTTCAGGTGCCGGCGCTGTCTTTCACTGAGCTGCATAAGTTTGCGCATTCTACCCTGCGCCATTGCCTACACTTGCGCCCGTGAACCGACCCGCGGACGCCCCTGTCGACGAAGGCCTCGCCGAATTCCTGCACGAGGCGCAGCGCATCCGCGCCGCCGGTGCCCTCGGGCGCAGCGCGCAGCTGCAGAAGCTGTTCGACTTCCTGGTCTCCTGCCGCACCACCGGGCGCGTGCCGAAGGAGGTGGAGGTGGCGATCGACTGCTTCCAGCGCAGCCCCGACGCCGAGGCCGCGCAGGATGCCACCGTGCGGGTCACCGCCCACAAGCTGCGCCGCCGGCTCGAGGAGTTCTACCAGGCCGCGGGCGAGGCGCCGCGCCTGACGATCCCGCGCGGTGAATACCGGCTGGCGCTGCTGCCGCCGGCGCCCGCCGGGGCAGATGCGCAGCCGGCGGCGACGCCGGCGCCGGCGTGGCGCGCGCTGCTGCCTCGCACGCGACGCGAGTGGATCGCCGGGTCGCTGGTCGCGGCCGCGCTGATCGCCGCGCTCGCGATGCTGGTGCGGGAGACCGGGACCAGTGCCCGCCAGCAGGCCTGGGTGCACGCCTCCCCGCTGTGGGGGCCGGTGCTCGCGGACTCCCTTCCGGTGCAGCTGGTGCTCGGGGACTACTACATCCTTGGTGAGCGCGACGAGCGGGGCGACATCCGCCGCCTGGTGCGCGAATTCGACATCAATTCCCGCCAGCAGCTGGCGCAGCGCATGCAGGCGGACCCGGCGGCCGCGGCGCGCTATGCCGACATGAACCTGGGCTACCTGCCGACCTCCAGCGCGCACGCGCTGCGCGAGGTGCTGCCGGTGGTCATGGCCAGCGGCAAGCCGGTGATGCTGACGCTGGCGTCCGAGCTGGACCCGGCGACGCTGAAGAGCACGCACGTGGTGTACCTGGGCTACCTCTCCGGGCTCGGCATGCTCGAGGACCTCATGTTCAGCGCCTCGCGCTATTCGCTGGGCGGCTCCTACGACGAGCTGGTGGATTCGGTCACCGGCGCGGCGCGCATCAGCGAGGCCGGCGCGCCCCATCCGGCCGGGGTCCGCTACCTGGACTACGCCTACGTGGCCGCGCTGCCGGGCCCGGGCGGACACACCCACGTGCTGATCGCCGGCACCCGGGACGTGGGCCTGATGCATGCAGCCGGGGTCGCCGCGGATCCCGGCCGGCAGCAGGAGCTGGCGCGGCAGCTGGGCCGGGGAGGGCCGTTCGAGGCGCTCTATGAGGTGCAGGGTCTCAACGGCATCGATGTGCAGGGGGCACTTCTCGAGGCCAGCGCGGTCCAAGACTGATCCGCCCGCATTGAAGGATGGCGTCCTGCCCCCATCATTCCCCCATGGGTCCTCTGCACTGTGCCGGTGCAGGCCTCGTCCGACTCGCCGCCGGGTGTGCAAGACGTCATCCCACCCGTGTCCTGCTTGCTGGCGAGCGGCCCTGCGATGGTGTAGCGTGGTTCCATGAGGAGTCCCCCAAGTGAATGACATGACTGGCAAGGTGCTGATCTGGGTGGTGGTCATCGGGACCATGCTGTTCCTGTTCAGCCGCTTCATGCCGCCCGCGCCTGCGGCCACCCCGATCCGCTACTCCACGTTCCTCGACGAGCTGGAGCAGAACCGCATCGATTCGGTGGTGCTGCAGGGCGAGACCATCGAGGGGCTGCGCAAGGACAACACGCGCTTCCGCACCTACAACCCCGAGACCGACGCCACCGCGCTGATCGGCACGCTGCGCGACGCCAAGGTGGGCATCGAGGGCCGCGCGCCCGAGCAGCCGCATTTCCTCACGCAGCTGCTGCTGCAGCTGGCTCCGGCGCTGCTGCTGATCCTCGTGTTCGTCTACATGCTGCGCCAGATGCAGGGCGCCGCCGGCGGGCGCGGTGCGATGTCCTTCGGCAAGAGCAAGGCGCGCCTGCTCGGTGAAGACCAGGTCAATGTCACCTTCGCCGATGTGGCGGGCGTCGACGAGGCCAAGACCGAAGTTGGCGAGATCGTCGACTTCCTGAAGGATCCGGGCAAGTTCCAGAAGCTCGGCGGCAAGATCCCCAAGGGCGTGCTGATGGTCGGCAGCCCCGGCACCGGCAAGACGCTGCTGGCGCGCGCCATTGCCGGCGAGGCCAAGGTGCCGTTCTTCACCATCTCCGGCTCCGACTTCGTCGAGATGTTCGTCGGCGTGGGTGCCTCGCGCGTGCGCGACATGTTCGAGCAGGCCAAGAAGCATGCGCCCTGCATCA
>CAZWDR010000101.1:0-9387 GCA_964632365.1 uncultured Steroidobacteraceae bacterium | reverse complement strand
GCAGGCCGACCCACCCGGCGCGGCAATAGCCCTTCAGCGCGTACCAGTAGAAGAATCCCCAGGCCGGAATGACGAACAGCGAGATCCATGGATGGCGCGAAATCATCCGCAGCTTGCGTGCGTTCTTGACGCGCCCATCCGCAGGATCTGCGTTGTAGAGGTCTATGGCATCGATGCCGCCGGCAAGCCGCCTGGCCGCCGCGCGTCCTCTCCGCAGATTCTTCTGCACCAGGGACCTGAACGTAACCCCCGGGTCGGGGCGAAGCAGCACGTGATGAACTTCGAGGCTGCTGCTGATGCATGCTCCGTAGGTATCCGGCGTCATGTGCGGCAGGCCAATCGTGTACATGCTCGCACGCCTGAACAGAAAACGCTTTCCGGAGACACTGCGCGACGAGAGGGTGCGTCCATCCGCATCCACATAGGGCCAGCGGAATCCGTACGCATCGATACCGGGTGAATCGACCAGCGCACGCAGCTGCGCGCGCAACGCCTCTGACAGCCGCTCGTCGGCGTCGATCACCAGCACCCAGTCGCCGGTGCATTGGCGCAGCGCAAATGGACGGATGAACTCTCCGCTGCCGCTGCGACTGGCGGTCTGGAATATCCGGTCAGTGAAACGGCGCGCGATCGACAGGCTCTCGTCAGCGCAGGGTCCATCGTGGACCACCACAATCTCGTCGACCAGATCCGCAAAGGACCGCAGGCAGTCTTCGATGTGTGCCTGCTCGTGATACACGACGAGACAGGCGGATATGGTGCTCACCGTGGCACCCGGACAATCGTTCTGGTCCTCATCACCGCGCCGCGGCCTCACTCGCTGGCTCGAGCGCCCGTGCGTACACTGTGGAATATTGCCGCGCGACGGCCTGCCACGTGAAGCAGCGCTCGATCTTCGCCAGATTCGCCTGTGACATCCGCCGGCGCAACTGCGGGTCTGCGGCCAGCTGCCTGATCGCCGAGGCGATTTCTGCCGGCGCGTGCGGCTGCACCAGCAGGCCATTGGTGCCGTGCTCGACCGCTTCCCGCGCGCCACCAACGTCGGTGACCACCACCGGCAGGCCCGCGCTCATTGCCTCGAGAATCACATTGGCGAACGCGTCGGAATGCGTCGGCAGCATGAATATGTCTGCCGACGCATATAGCCGGCGGACGTCGGCCACTACCTGTTCACCGAGGAACTCCACCCGGCGCTGGACGCCAAGTTCGACCGCAAGCGCGGTGAGGTCCCGGGCGGCGTGTCCGCCTCCGGCGATCTTCAGCTCAAGATCGAGATCTGGCAGCAGTGCCACCGCGCGCAACAGGTCGCCCAGTCCCTTGCGGGGAATCAGCCTGGAGACGCATGCGATGCGCAGCGTGCGAGCCTGGCGGCCGGAAGGGGCATGCGTCGCCAGCGCGTCGACGCCGTTGTGGATCACGTCGATCTGCATGTGCGGAAAGGATTCTTTCGCCAGCTGGCGAAGTCCGTCGCTGACTGCGACCACGCGCGCGGCGTTCTGCCAGATGCCGCGTGTGAGGCGCAACGTTGCTGCGTGCATCCAGCGCAACTTCCTGCTCGCCAGATCGTAGCGCGGCACGTCGGACCCGCGCAGGCTCACCACGTAGGGCACGCCGCGCACGCCGCATGAATATGCCGAAAGCAAACCGGTTGGCAAGCTGAAGAAATAGTGCACCAGATCAAACTGCTTTTCACGCAGAAGCCGGTGCAGGCGCGGTAGCGCGGACAGGAGGAAAGTCGCCGCACCGCGCAGCCCGCAGTCATGGATGCCCTTGCGCCAGCTCCACACGCGATGGATGAGCATGCCTTCCACTTCTTCTGAATCGGGCATGCCACCGAATCGCGAGGTGATGACATCGACGTGGTGACCAAGGCGCACCAGTTCGCGCGCGATGCAGAAGGATGCGCGGCTTGCCCCGCCTCCGATGGGCGGAAACTCGTAGTTGACAAGCAGGATGCGCAAGGAAGGAGACCCGATGGATTTATACGACGCAGTCTGACCCAGCGAATACAGTATGCAAAGTACAATCTCGGATGTCTGCGATAAACCCGATGCGCATTACAATAATCGGTGCCGGCTGCATTGGCAGGACCGGGTCAGCTGCAGCGGCTGACCCGGCCTGTGCAGGCCACATCAGACACCTCGGGCCTCGGGTATCAGGATGTGGTGTTCTGATCAGCTTCGAGGCCGCGAGGGATTTGCTGCCAGGACGACCCCCTCGCGCGCGAGCTTGGTTCGCACCCATTGGCGATGCAGTCGGCAAAGAAGCCGGTAAACCCATCGCGCCGCTGCACGTCGGTGCCGGATGAACATGCTGAGCGCCATTACATCGCAACCCCGCCTGCGCTTTGCAGCGTAAAGCCCTGCGCCCAGATAGAGGCGTCCCACTCCGTGGGCGATGCACCAGTGCACCGGCTCATAGAGCGCAAGATTGAAGTAGGTGAAGGCCTTGCGATTGCGCGCGTCCTCGTCCAGGCCGATGAGTGGACCACCCGCGCAGCGTCCCGCAACCAGCAGCAATGCCGCCCCGACCAACTTGTCATCGGCTCGGGCCACGTTCAGCACCGCGCAGTCGCGATTCTGGCTTGCCAGCACCTCGAAGAACCCCGCGTCGATGACCAGCGGCTCTCCAGAATGGGCTTGCAAGTTGCCCTCTATCAACTGGAAAAGCCGCGAGGCCTCATCCCCGAACCGGGGTTCCTGCGAGATCGCGATGCCAGCCCGTGCCGGCGCGCCGCGCTCCCGTCGCGCTGCGGTACTGCGTTTGGTGCCGAGGTCGGCAACGTAGGCGTCAAAGCTGTTCCAGCGGATATCGATGTAGTTCGCCGGCCAGTTCATCGTGCGCGCCAAGCCGCGTGCGGAAAATGCGCGGGCCAGCTCGTGTTCGTCCGCCGGCAGTTTGACTACGGCGAGACTGAGGCGCTCCTCGGCGGCATAGCGCGTCATCGCATCGCAGAGATCGTCGATCACGGCCGCGGCGTCGGGATCATCCCGCATCCACAGCAGGTGACGCCCCTGTCCGATCAGCGGCCCGCAGACCAGCGCCGGATGCAGCGAAAGGCCGAGCCAGGTCAAGGCCGGGCGCAGCCGGCCAAACAGCAGGCCATCCAGCAACGCATGCGACCCGCGCGCCATTCGATAGCAGATGGCCGCGCCGCGAAGCACCCCATCCTCTTCCGCAAGGAAATACACCGGATGGGAAGCACCGGCTACGGTTTGCTCCAGCGTGCGAAGCCAGCCATACCGCGCATAGGCATCGTCCGCGGCCAGGAAGTCCCAGGCGGCGGCATCGGCTTCCGCGATGCAATGCGCGCGGCGGATGCGACGCGACGGATTCAATCAGTCTTCCCGCGTGACCACGAGGTGTTTTCCGGCCGCCGTGCGACGGATTGCATCGACGATGCTGACCAGAACTGGCGTGGCGGGGCCGACGAGATCGGCCAGCCGGCGCTGCAGCTCAGCCGCGCTGGCGGCAGGCGAGGGGAATCCCAGCAGGATCACCACGCGAAGTTCCACCGTGCCATCCCTGCGCTGCACGATCTGGTACTGGCGCAGCCCGGGCACCGTTTCGATGTGGGTCGTCAGCAGGTACGGAGAAATGCGCCGCCCGTCACGCAGCTGCAGATACTCCACGCGGCGTCCCTCGATGGAGTCGAGCGACGGGGATTCGCGCCCGCAGGCGCAACGCCCCTCGGCAATTCGTGCATGGTCCCCGATGTCAAATCGGATCAGCGGCATGGCACGGTTCACCAGAGTGGTAAGCGCCAAGCGCGGCACGGCACCAGGTTCCTCCGGATCCAGGTTCTCCACATGCACGCTTTCGAAATTCACGTGGTAGCGCTGCGCCGGACACTCGGCCGCAACCTCCTTGAACTCCGTGCTCCCGTAGACACCGACAACGCGGCACCGGAGCAGGTGCTTGAGGTTGGCACGCAAACCGTCAGCGATGAGCTCGGAACTCAGAAACACGGTTCGCACCGGCGGCAGTTCAAGGTCGCGTTCCCGCGCGTAGTCGCAGAGCGCGCGCAATGCTGAAGGGGCTCCATAAATCATCGTGGGCTGGAACTGCCACAGCGCCTGGTGCTGCTGCTCAGGCGGCAGGAAGACCGACAGCCGCAGCTCGCGGTAGATGCCGCGGTGGTGCGTGCGGGGTTCGATCGATTCGTCGGCGGCCTCACCGAAGATCATCAGGCGTTCGCCGAACGCGCGCCCGCCGTCCAGCGTCCGACGGATCTTCAGCGCGTACTTGCACAGCAGCCACGCATTGTTGTCGAACCATGTGGTGGTTGGCTGACCTGAGCTCCCGGAGGTCACGGAACTGTGCAGGCGGGCGCGGTCCAGGGTCGGGTCCACAAGGCGCACGCCCTCCCTCTGGATGATGTCCTTGGTGAGCAGCGGGAAACGTTGCAACGCCCCCGTGCCCGGTTCGTTGCCCAGGGTGATGCCAAGGTCACGATAGTAGGGAACATGCGCGATGGCATGCCGCAGGATCCGGGTGAGCCGCTCATCCTGCCAGGCCCTGATGCGCTGCTGCGGCCACCACTGCGAGCGACCGAGGAAGGCCAGTTGGTGCGCCATGCGGAACGCGTTCCCTGCCTTGCCCAGCAGCGAGGTGCTGATCATCTTGCGGGCCTCAACAGCTGGCGCAGGTAAGAGAAATCACGTCTGTCGACGCCGCCGCATGCGACCAGCAGGATCGCCGCCGTCATGGTCATGAGTACCAGCCTTGCGGTCAGCGGCAGAGCGCCTGCAAGCAGGAAAACACCTGCCATGCCGATCGCAGCGGCCAGCGGCGCGCGCACGATCGGCCAGCCCGGCATGGCATAGCCACGGCGCTGCAGGTATATCAGCGCTGCCAGCGAGCAGACGGTCTTGTGCAGCAGCGCCGCCCACGCAAGTCCTACGAATCCGAGGTCCGGGATCAGCAGCGCCATGGCCGCAAAGTAGCACCCAAGCCCCAGAAGCTGGATCCCCAGCACCGCCTTCAGACGGTGCTGTGCAAGCATGAGTGCATTGGCCGGACCGAACACAGCCGTGGCGACCAGGCCCATGGCGAGGATTCCCAGCACTTGCGAGGCAGCCGCGAAGTCAGCACCGAAGAAGACATCGACGATGACTTGGCGCAGCAGCAGGATGGCCGTCGCCAGCGGCAGGGCCAGCGTGAACGCCAGCCGCTGGCAATGGGTCAGCAGCCTGGTGAGCTCCGGAGTCGACGCACCGAGGCGCGACATGACCGGGAACAACGCGCCGTTGAACATCAGGAAGGGCAGGGCGGCTGCTGCGAGCAGCCGCTCGCCTGCCGCGTAGAGGCCGACCGCGGAGCTGTCGCCGATGCTGCCGAGGTAGATGATGCCCCCACGCATCTCGATCACCGCAAGGATCGATGTCATGAAAAGCGGCAGTGACGCCAGGAACCACCGCCGCGAGAGATCCGGGTCGATGTGGGTGCGCGGCGCGCTGTGGCGGACACGCAGCAACGCATAACCGCCCGCATACATGCAGAGTGCGGCGACAGGATAGACAAGCAGCGCCACCTCGGCGCGCGGCACCACCGCGATCAGTGACAGTCCGCCCAGCAGGATCAGCACCTTGTGGGCGGCTTCGAGGCCGGCGCTGAACTGCGCCTGCTCGCGCGCCCTGAAGTAGTGCCGATAGGCCATGCCCAGCGTGTAGAGAAGCTGGTAGGCGCCCATGATCAGCAGGATCTGCCGCGCCCGTTGCCCCTCAGCGAACAAGCCGGCGGACAGGGCCAGTCCCGCAAACAGGCAGCCGGCGACGGGAAGCTGCAGTCCGGCGACGGCACCTACCAGCCTCGGCCCATCTGCAGGGTTGCGGGCGACTTCGCGCACCAGCAGCGTACCGAAGCCGGGAAGGAGCAGCGCGGCGACGATACCGCCGATGGCCATTGCCACCGAGAACTCCCCCAGCGTCTGGCTCCCGAAGCTGCGGGCGAATATCACCAGAAACAGGAAAGTGGAAAGATCCCCGATGCCCCGCCCGACCAGCGAAAACCCGGTGTTCCTGAAAATGGATCGGCCGTTGTCGACCATCCGTCTTCAGAGCCTGCTGACGAAAGCACGACGCTTGCCTGAAGGCTCACGCTCAAGATGTGCGACCTGCTCGATCTCCATGCTCGCGCCAGGATGGTGTGCCGAAAGAATTCCCGCCAGGCGGTCCCGATCGGCAGCGGTGAGTTCGCGCGAAGGCACCAGGCGCAGGACGAACTGCTGCAGCGACGTCTGCACGAACTGGTACTCCAGGGCGAGATCGCCCAGCTTGTCCATCGACACCAGGAACTGGATCGGAGAGCGGGACGTGCCGTCGGGCATCACCACACAGTCGACGTCGCGGCCTTCGATGACATTCATCAGCGGCAGTCCGCGGCCGCATGCGCACCGCTGCAAGGATGCAGAACCGATGTCGCCCAGCTTGTAGCGGATGAGCGGCATGGCCAGGTTGTGCAGTACCGTGCAGACCACGTTGCCGCTTTCGCCAGCCGCCACGGGCCGGCCGCCGCGCACGAACTCGAACACTGCGCAGTCGATGGCGAGGTGATAGCCGGAATGTTCACTGCATTCATAGCCGACATTGTCCGTCTCGAAAGTTCCGTAAACGTCATACACCGGCGCACCGAAGGCCGCTTCGATGCGACGCCGGGCGTCTGGAGCCAGCAGCTCCGAATCCGTGAACACCATGCGTGGTGGACGGAACCCCCGCCGTGCCGGGTCGATGCGACTTGCCATGCCGGACAGTACCGATGGGTAACCCTGGATGATGTCCGCATTCGCGGAGCGCAGGGCTTCGAGCAGCTTGTCGGCAGGCAGGCTGCCGTCGACGCGCCTGGAGCGCAACAGCCCCGCACGTGTGAACCAGGGCGTGGGCGTGGAAGTCCAGGCCGTGAAATGCACCACGCGGTCACCAATCGAGCGGCCGTTGCTCAGGTAGGGCCGAAGGTACTGCGCCTTGCAGTGCTGGTCATATGCCTCGTCGACCGCGAACCGGAATGGCGAACCGCTTGATCCGGATGTGTGGCGCTCGATGATCTTCTCCGGCCCCAGGCGGCGGTCGACGAGTTCCGCGAGGGGCTGGGCGCGCAGCATGTCCTTGTCGACGACGGGAAGGCCCGCAAGGTCAGCGGCAGTGCGTATGTCGCCGGGTTTCGCGCCCGCGGCCCGAAACAGGTCCCGGTAGAAGGGCACGTTGTCGTAGGCGTGTTCGACGAGGCGTCGCAGCTTGCGCGCCTGAAGTGCGGCCAGCGCCTGCGGCGTGCGCCACTCGTTATACATGAGGCCCGCCAACCGGATGTATTTCGACACGGCCACAGAGAATCTCAGCGCGCCGCGCCAGCCGGGTCGGGGTAGCCCCTGATCAGCACGTCGCGCTTGAACCGGTCAAACAGATTGACCGATAGCCGCAGCTCCACGGCAGTGGCGCCAAGTTTTCTCTTGAATCGCTGGGCCGGTCGGTTGAAATAGAGGCTCACGCTGTACAAGGTGCGTCGCCCCTCGGCAAGCAGCTGCTGGTAGACCTCACCGCGCAATTGGCGGCCCACGCCCTGGCCGCGGTGGCTCGGCGTGGTGAACGCATCGTAGAGATAGGCCTCGTGAGCTGCGAGCGGCCGTCCGGGGGCCTTCTGGCCGACGCTGCCGAATTCACGGGAGTCGTACCACGTATAGGCCACCAGCTGATCTGCGTCGAAGGCACCGATGGCGATATGGCCCCTGCGAAAACGTGCGCGGATGCGGTCCGGATCCTGTGCGCGGCCCGGGACCGCGGCCAGCAGCGCGGTGTCGCCTTCGAGCAGACGCCGGGTGAGCAGAGGCACCTCCGCCGAGCGGCGGTACTGCGCTTCGGCGAATTCCCGGAACACGATGTAAGGGTAGAAAACCAGCCCCCGTCTGGCCAGGCTGTCCAGCGCTTCCTGCATCGCCAGGCCGTGCCGCAGCCGACCCCTGATCTTCCGGACGATGTTCAGCATCTTCCCTCTTGGACAACCCGCGGCCCAAGCCACGCGCGCGGCCGTCAACATGCTATGCGAAGACCACGCGCGATGCCCATGACTTCGTGCTGCAGCCGCTCGATCTCATGGTCCGGAGAACGATGCTGATTCAGCATCCTCCAGTTCGACGTCGCTACAACGTCTTCGCCACCCGGATCGTCATGTAGTTGCGGCCGCGCGTGGTGGGAACGTACCCACGCACCCGGTTCCCCGAGCGGTGCATGTACGGGTTGCTGATGAAAGAGCCGGAACGGAACATGCGCGAGCTGCAATTGCCCTGCTTCTGGGCGGAGCCATCGGCAGGCAGTTCCCTCAGGTCGGCGTTGTAGCAGTCTTCGACCCATTCGAAGGCGTTGCCGTGCATGTCGTACAGGCCGAAGGCATTGGGCGGGAATGAGGCGACGGGAGCAGTCTGGGCAAGCCAGGTATCGCGACCTTCCGCCTTGCCTCCCAGACCCGGTCCCTCGATGCCGAAGTTGCCGTAATTGTGATCGAGTTTCTCGCCCCAGGGATACGCCGTGGTCGTGCCCGCGCGCGCCGCATATTCCCATTCCGCTTCCGAGATCATGCGGTAGGCGTCATCGCTGCCGGTCTTCCTGTTGAGCCAGCCCACGTAGGCCTGCACGTCATACCAGCTGACACCGACGACCGGGCGATTGCCGCGACCATGGTCGACGTATTCGGGTGCGCCAGCGGCTGCTCCGGCGGCCGGTGCGGCGCCACGAGCGGCCCCCTCGGCCGGAGCGGCGGGCGCGCTGGCGGCATTCGCTGGCGCGGCCGGACGCGGGGCGGGCGCCGCCGGGGTGCGCAGCGCCGTCTCTACCGCCACGCCGTCGCACATGCCATCCCGCACGCAGGCTTCCCACTGGTCCCAGGTGACTTCCGTCCTGCTGACGGCAAAGGGCCGCGCGATCGTCACCTCGTGCAGATGCTCGTGTTCACGACGGTTCGCTTCAGTCTCCGGCGTTCCCATCACGAACTTGCCGGCGGGAATCACGACCATTTCAGGACAATTGAGGCATTCCTTGAAGACGGTGCCAGCCTTCATGGACGGCGATGATTTCGCTGCCACCTCGCCGGGAGACTGCCCCAGCGCTGCCCAGCTGGCCAATCCCGACGCCGCGAGCGTGGCCACGACGATGATCCTGCCTTTCATGGTGAGCCCCCTCCTGCCTTGTCTTGCACTCCCATCAAGTTCGGGGAATGCGCCGGATCTGCCCGAAGTATGACGCAGGGACCCCCGGGGAAGCGACGGGGCCTGCATCGGTGCGATGGTGCCGCCCCGAAATCAGTCTCCCGCCTTGCGCTTGCGAGGTCTTCCGGACGCCTGGGGATCGATTCCCCGGCGGGCCAGCGCCTCGCGCAACAGGTATTCGATCTGGCTATTCA
>CAZWDR010000100.1:0-9520 GCA_964632365.1 uncultured Steroidobacteraceae bacterium | reverse complement strand
TCTTGATCTTGATCAGCGCGTCCAGGACCATCGGGCCGCAGGCGGCCATGTCCACCTCGTAGGTGTCGATGCGCGGATTGGCGCCGGTGTCCGGATCGTAGCGGTAGATGCGGAAGGTCATCGGCTGCTTCGCATCCGGTGCCTTGTGCACCTTGCCGTTCTTGTCGATGCGCGAATTGGCGGGCAGGGTGAACTGGGCCATCAGTAGGTTCTCGCCTTCAGGGGGACGGTTTCCACATCCCGGGTCAGGGTGTTCAGGTGCACGCGGCGATCGCCGAGACGGGTGCGGCCGTCCTGCTCGACCCAGCACAGGCTGTGCTTGAGCCAGTGCTCGTCGTCGCGTTGCGGGAAATCCTCGCGCGCATGGGCGCCGCGGCTCTCCTTGCGGTTCTCGGCCGAGACGATCGTGGCGGTGGCCTGCATCAGCAGGTTCTCCAGCTCCATCGTCTCGATGAGATCGGAGTTCCAGACCAGCGAGCGGTCGCTGACGTGCACCTGCTCGAAGCTGCGATAAGTGGCGGCGAGCTTCCCGACGCCTTCCTGCAGCGACTGTGCGGTGCGGAACACCGCGGCATCGCGCTGCATGGTCCGCTGCATCTCGAGGCGGATCTGCGCGGTGGCGCGCTCGCCGCGCGCGTTGCGCAGGCGATCCAGCCGCGCAACGGCCGGCTCGGCCGCGTCGGCCGCCAGCGGTGCATGACGGGTGCCCGGCTTGACCACGGTGGCCGCATGGCGCGCGGCTTCACGCCCGAACACCACCAGATCGAGCAGCGAGTTGGAGCCGAGGCGGTTCGCGCCATGCACCGACACGCACGCTGCCTCGCCGACGGCCATCAGGCCCGGCACGACCGTGTCGGGATTGGCGGCGCTGCCATTGACCACCTCGCCGTGGTAATTGCAGGGAATGCCGCCCATGTTGTAGTGCACGGTGGGCAGCACCGGAATCGGCTCGCGGTTCACATCGACGCCGGCGAAGATCTTCGCGGTCTCGGCGATGCCGGGCAGACGCTCGTGGATCACCTCCGGCCCCAGGTGCTCCAGGTGCAGGTGGATGTGGTCGGCGTGCTCGCCGACGCCGCGACCCTCGCGGATCTCCACCGTCATCGCGCGGCTCACGACGTCGCGCGAGGCCAGGTCCTTGGCATTGGGCGCGTAGCGCTCCATGAAGCGCTCGCCGCGCGAGTTGGTGACATAGCCGCCCTCGCCGCGCGCGCCCTCGGTGATCAGGCAGCCGGCGCCATAGATGCCGGTGGGATGGAACTGCACGAATTCCATGTCCTGCAGAGGCAGGCCGGCGCGCAGCACCATGCCGCCGCCGTCGCCGGTGCAGGTGTGGGCGGAGGTGCACGAGAAATAGGCGCGGCCATAGCCACCGGTGGCGAGGATGGTCATGTGCGCGCGGAAGCGGTGCAGCTGGCCGGTGGCCATGTCCAGGGCCACCACGCCACGGCATGCGCCGCGCTCGAAGATCAGGTCGATGGCAAAGAATTCGATGAAGAACTCCGCCTTGTGGCGGATGGACTGCTGGTACAGCGTATGCAGCATGGCATGACCGGTACGGTCGGCCGCGGCACAGGTGCGCTGCGCGACCCCCTGGCCGAAGTGCGTGGTCATGCCGCCGAAGGGACGCTGGTAGATGCGCCCCTGCTCGGTGCGCGAGAACGGCAGCCCGTAGTGCTCGAGTTCCAGCACGGCCGCCGGGGCTTCCTTGCACATGAACTCGATGGCGTCCTGGTCACCGAGCCAGTCGGAGCCCTTCACCGTGTCGTACATGTGCCAGCGCCAGTCGTCCTCGCCCATGTTGCCGAGCGCCGCGCTGATGCCACCCTGCGCCGCGACGGTGTGGCTGCGGGTGGGAAACACCTTCGTGATGCAGGCGGTGGTGAGGCCGGCCTCGGCCAGGCCCAGCGTGGCGCGCAGGCCGGCGCCGCCCGCCCCCACTACCAGCACGTCGTGGGTGTGATCGATGAACGTGTACGCGGACATGTCGGATCCTTCAGGCGGTCGCGCCCAGCACCAGGCGCACGATGGACACCACGCCCAGCGCAGCCAGCACCACATGGGCGAAGGTGTTCAGGATCAGGGACACGGTGCGCGCCCAGCCCTTCACGTAATCCTCGATCACCACCTGCACGCCCAGCTGCGAATGCCAGCAGGCGGCCAGCAGCAGCACGAGCAGCAGCGCGCCGTTGACCAGGCCCGAAGCCCAGGCGCGCAGGGTGGCATGGGTGAAGTCGGGCTGCAGCAGCAGCGAGACCACGAGCCAGGGGCCCAGCAGCAACAGCGCGAGGGCCGTCAGGCGCTGGGTGCGCCAGTGATGCGCGCCCTCGTGGGCCGAGCCCAGTCCCAGCACGCGGCTCAATGCCTGGCTGCCGTCCTTCATGGCGTGCCCCCGCGGCTGAAGAAGAACAGGTAGATCAGCAGCGCCGAGGACAGCACCGTGAACACGACGACCAGCTTCGCGCTGGCGCGCGCCTGGTGGCGCTCGAGGCCATGGGCGGTGTCCCAGACCAGATGGCGCACGCCATTGGCCAGGTGATAGCAGAAGGCGATGACGAACAGCGCGATCACCACGCGCACCGGCCAGGTGGATGCGAAGCGGGCGAAGGCGTCATGCGTCGCCGCCCCGCCAGCGAGCGCCAGCAGCCAGGCCACCAGCAGGATCAGGCCGGCGCTCAGGGCGACGCCGGTGAGGCGATGGCAGATCGACAGCGCCATCGTGTAGGCGAATCGATAGATCGACAGGTGCGGGGACAGTGGTCGCGAAGGCATGCGTCTGGCGTCCTGGCGGTGCGGTTCAGAAGTCGATGCAACGGCCCTTGCGTTCCCAGTCGCCGAAACGCGTGGGTTCCGGGCCGGCCGGGCCGCCGATCTCCCGCGGCGACTGCGGTGCCGGTGGCGCCTTGCCGCCTGCGACCGGCGCTTCATCTGCAACGGCGACGCCGGGCTGAGGATCCGAAGGCTGCATGGGCATGTATTGTGCCAGAATCTGCACGTGCCGGCGCATCACCCGGCACACCGGCGCGTGAACCATGCCAGACCTGATCCTGACAAAGCTCGATGACCTGACTGCGATCGCGGCGCGCGGCGCTGATGCGGTGAAGTTCCTGCAGGGCCAGCTCTCGCAGGATCTGGAGCAGCTGCGCGATGGCGATGCGGTGTTGGCCGGCCTGCACAATCCGCAGGGCCGCTGCATGGCGGTGCTGCGCGTGCTGCGCGTTGCCGGGGACCAGCTGCTGCTGGTGCTGCCGCAGGATCTCGCCGAAGGCGTGCGCGCATTGCTGACGCGCTACGTGCTGCGCGCGCGCGTGAAGATCACGGATGCGGGCGCCACCTGGCGACTTTATGGCGTGATGGGTCCGGATGCAGTGGCCGCCGCGAGCACCCGCCTGTCCATGGCCGTCGATGCCGGGCAGCTGCGCTACATGATCCTCGCCCCGCGCGGCGAACCGCTGCCGGATGGCGACCAGACGCCGCGCGATGAATGGCGGCTCGAGGACATCCGCGCCGGATTTCCCGAGCTGCGCCCGGCCACCAGCGGGCAGTTCGTCGCGCAGATGCTCAACCTCGACCTGCTGGGCGGCATCTCGTTCACGAAAGGCTGCTACACCGGACAGGAAGTGATCGCCCGCGCGCACTATCGCGGACAGGTGAAGCGGCGCATGCAGCGCTTCGCGACGGATTCCACGGAGTGGCTGGCACCGGGCGCCAGGGTGCGGCTGTCGGATGGCCGCGCGGCGCAGATCGTGATGGCGGCGCCGGCCGCGCGCAACGGCCAGGAATTCCTCGCGGTGACCACGCTGCCCGATGCGGCGGGCGCCGCCGCGGGTCTCGCCCCGGATGAGGCGGACGAGAGCCTGCTGACCTGCACGCCACTGCCGCTGCCCGGCCTGCCGGCCGGCACCTGACGCCGGCTTCAGTCCTCCTCGTCGAGGATGGGCGCGGCGAGCAGCGACTGCTGGCGGTTGCGGTTGGCCTCGCGCTTCAGTTCCTCGGCATCGGCCAGATAGTCGGCCAGGTCGAGGCTCGGTGACACGCGCACCGACGGCGGCTGGATGGGCGGACCCTGCACCACGCGGTTCACCGTGCGCGGATCGATCTGCTGGTCGACCAGCCACCACAGCCCGCCCACCAGCAGCGGCGCCAGCAGGGCCAGCGTCAGCGTCTCGACGCGGCGCAGCCGGGTCGCGTAGCGCAGGTGCCGCCACGCGACGACAAAGGCGACCACGCCGGCCAGCACCACCATGATCGGCGTCAGCCGCCGCCACTGGAACGCGAACATGCCCACGCCATACAGCCAGTAGCCCCACGCCCACAGCGCGATGCAGATCGAGGCCAGCGCCAGATGGATGCGCAGCTGCCAGGCGCCCACGGTCAGCCGCGACACCAGTGCCCAGACGCCGGCCCATACGCCCAGTGCGGCGCCCGCCAGCAGCGCGCCCACCAGCATGCCGGTGCCCAGTCGCGCCGGCATGATCATCCACGCCATGAACAGTGCGAACACCAGGCAGGCGGCCACCCCGGCGACCGAGATCGGCGTGCGATACACCTGCAGCAGGTCGCGCCGGAACAACCGCTCCGGAGGCAGTGCCTCGCTGGTGCCGCGCACGCGCACGCGCGTGCGTCCGATGCACAGCTCGCCACCGGCGATGACGCGGCCGGTGCGCGGGATGCGGGCACCCTCGTGACGGATCCCGTTGCGCGTGCCGAGGTCCTGCACCTCGACGCGACCATCCGGCTGCAGCGTCAGCAGCGCGTGTTCGGGCGCCGCGAACGGGTCATCCACCGGGATGTCGCAGCCGAGGCTGCGGCCGATGCGGCACTGGCTGCCCGCGCCGATGATGCGCTGGCGCAGCACGACATCGCCGTGGTCGTCCAGCACTTCCAGCAGCATCACGGGATCCATTGCATGGCTCCCAGATAGCGCCGCACGAACTGCATGCCGCCCTCGAAACTCACTCCGCGCAGGTCGAGCTGGCTGACCAGCGCATGCTCGCTGCTGTCGATGCTGGTGACGGTGACCGCAAGATCATAGAGGCCGGCGAACAGGCGATACTGGCGCGCGCAGGTGCTGATGCGCGCGTTGAAGCCGTCGAGCGCCACCAGCGCGTCGCGGCACGCGAAGGGCGCCACATGCCGCGCGGATCCCTGGCGCACCAGGCCCGCGGCCAGTGCATCGACCCGCCGCGCGAACTGCCACGCATGCAGCCCCTGCGAGCGCAGCACCCGGTGCTGGAACGACACATTGCCCACTTCCAGGTCCAGCAGCAGCAGCACGCCGGTGCGCGCCGAGCACGACACGGTCTCGGTCTGCAGCCCCTCGCGGGCCTCGCTGCTGCCCGTGGTGGTGCAGTCGAAGGCCGGGCCCAGCCGCGTGGGCAGCTGGTAGCCGTGGATGGCCTGCGAGGTCGACGCGGGCGCGCGTGCATCCGGTGCCCACGGGTCGAGCACGGCCGGCTCGAAGGCCATCGCCTGCTGCGCGATCATCGCGCGCAGCTGCGTGGGGCTGCGGGTCTCGTCCAGCGGCCCCAGTGCACGACGCAGCAATGGGCCGATATGCCGTGCGGGCACGACGAAGCCCACCAATTGGCGGCCGGCCACCACTGACACGTTCACGCCGTACACGGTGCCGCCGGCATCCAGCGCGGGTCCGCCGGACATGCCGCTGTTGATCGCGCCGGTGTAGTGGATGCGCTGCTCGAAGCCGCTGGCCACCACGCCATTGGCTACGCCCTCGGTGATCGTGAGCCCGAGGTTGAGCGGGAAGCCGATGGAGTACGCGCGCGCACCCGCCCGCGGAATGTCGGTGCGCACGCGCAGCGGCGGCAGGTCGAGGGGCTGCTCGGGCTTCACCACCGCCAGGTCGTTGCGCACATCGACCGCATGCACGCGCAGCCTGCCACGACGGCCGTCAGAGGTGAGGTACTCGAGGCGAAAGCGGCGCGGATGCAGCACGGCCTCCGAGACCACATGGTAGTTGGTGATGATGAAGCCGTCCTCGCCCACCGCGAAGCCAGTGCCATGGAAGGCGCTGCTGGCCGCATCGCCAAAGAAGCCGCGCACCAGCACCACGGAGTCGCGCGCGGCATCCAGGCGCACGCGCGCGGCGTTCGACAGCGGCAGTTCGGCAAGATCCGGTTCCTCCACCTCCTCGGAGCGGATCAGCTCGCCCTCCTCGGTGATGCGCTGCACGGGGGCGACGGGAGGGGGCGGCGGCTCCGCAGCATCGGCGGGCGCCTCTTCAGGCGGCGGGGACTCGGCCTCTGCGTCGGAAGGTTCCGCAGCCTCGGCCGTGGCGGGCGCCGGGGCGGCAGGTTCTGCGGCGATCGCCACGCCGCCCAGCGCGCACGCCACCAGCAGTGGCCAAGCCAGACGATGCAGACGACGGAACGCGGCCGGAACCATCCGGGCATCTTAGCGAAACCAGCCTGCCCGCTCGAACCGTCCCGTTGCCGCGACGATCAGGGCCAGCGGAAATGCTGCAGGAACTTGCCCGAGTCGTCTCCGGCGAGGTCCGCGAGGGCGACCGGATAGGTGATGCGGTACTTGATGAAACGCTCGCCGTGGCGCGCCAGCACCAGCTCGGAGAGCAGGGGCTGCTCCTTGCCCTGGAACATTGCCGAGAAGCGGAAGGACACCGCTTCGGCGCTCACATCGGCCGGCGACACCTGCACGCGGCGCCGATCCACCACCTGCGCTCCCGGATAGGCCGCCAGCACGTCTGCGCTCTGTGCCACCAGTGCGGCCTCGAGGTCCTCGCCCGCCGCGGGGAAGACGTACACGGTCACCACGGACGGGATGTCACCGTTGTAACCCACGGACACATCGCGTCCCGCGGCGTCGTACTGATGGCCGCTGACCCGCGCGAACGAGCCGATACGCGCCGGAAAGTGGAAACCCGAATCGGCGTGGACGAGTTCGCCCGGCAATTCGCCGGCCTTGAAGGGCGCAGGGTGCGGCAGGCTGGCGCAGGCCGTGACCAGCGCACCGGCCAGGGTGACGAGCAATCGCAGTGGTGCGTGCACGAAGCCGTGTCCCTACAGGTTGATGCGCTCGATCTCGTCCGCGGCGATCGGTCGCCCGAGGAACACCGGGCCCACGCGCGCGAAACGCTCCTCACCGTCGGTGACCAGGAAACGCATGATGCCGCTGGTCTCGGCCGAACACAGCTGCCGCTGTTCGAGCAGGTCGGCCAGCACCCGGGCCGTGGTGGCGGCGGAATCCACGATGCGCACGGATTCCCCGGCAACCGAGCGGACCGCGCCGGCCAGCGGCGGAAAATGCGTGCAGCCCAGCACCAGCACATCCGGCGCCGCAGACGCATCCGCGAACAGCGGCTGCAGATAGCGGCCGGCGGCGGCGGTGGCCACCTCGCCGTCGACCCACCCCTCCTCCGCCAGCGCCACGAGCAGCGTCGCGGGCACCGCGGTCACCGCCGCCTCGGGCAGCCTGCGACGGATCTCGCGCTGATAGGCGCCGCCGCGCACGGTGCCTTCCGTTGCGATCACGCCGATGCGGCCGCTGCGCGTCGCCGACACCGCGGCCGCCGCGCCGGGCTCGATCACTCCGAGGATGGGCAGGCCGGGATTGGCCGACACCAGTGCCGGCAGCGCCGCTGCCGATGCGGTGTTGCAGGCCACGACCACGGCCTTCACGCCCCGGCGCACCAGCGCATAGACGGCCTGTTGTGCGTACTTCTCCACCGTCGCGGCGGTCTTGGTGCCGTAGGGCAGCCGCGCGGTGTCGCCGAGGTAGAGGAAGTCCTCGCCCGGCAGGTGATCGCGCAGCGCGCGCAGCACTGTGAGGCCGCCGATGCCCGAGTCGAACACGCCCACCGGCAGCGCGCTGTTCATGGCTGCTCGGGTCGCACCTGCGGGAACAGCAGCACATCGCGGATCGCGGCCTGGTCAGTGAGGAACATCACCAGCCGGTCGATGCCCAGCCCCAGGCCCGCGGTGGGCGGCATGCCGTACTCGAGCGCGCGGATGTAGTCCGCGTCATACAGCATGGCCTCCTCGTCGCCGGAGTCCTTGCGCTTCATCTGCGCCTGGAAGCGTGCCGCCTGGTCCTCCGGATCGTTCAGCTCCGAGAAGCCATTGCCCATCTCGCGCCCGCCGATGAAGAACTCGAAGCGGTCGGTGAGGAACGGGTCGGCGTCACTGGCGCGCGACAGCGGCGAGACCTCGGCCGGGTAGCCGAAGATGAAGGTCGGATCGAGCAGCGTGTGCTCCACGGTGTGCTCGAAGATCAGCATCTGCAGCTTGCCGGCGCCATCCTGCGGATCGAACTTCGCGCCAACCTTCGCGCACCATTCGCGCAGGTAGTCGAGGTCGCGCAGGCGCATCGCATCGAGGCCCGGGTTCTCGTCGAGGATGGCATCGGACATCGACACCCGCGCGAACGGCCGTGCCAGGCTGTAGTCGCGGCCCTGGTAGGTGAGCTGCGTTGCGCCGGGCTTCACCACGTCGACCAGCGCCAGCACCAGCTCCTCGGTGAGGTCCATCAGGTCGCGGTAGTCGGCGTAACCCCAGTAGAGCTCCATCATCGTGAACTCGGGGTTGTGCCGCGTGGAGAGGCCCTCGTTGCGGAAATTGCGGTTGATCTCGTAGACCTTCTCGAAGCCGCCCACCACCAGGCGCTTCAGGTACAGCTCCGGCGCGATGCGCAGGTACATCTGCATGTCGAGCGAGTTGTGATGCGTGATGAAGGGCCGCGCCGCCGCGCCGCCGGCGATGGGCTGCATCATCGGCGTCTCCACCTCCATGAAGCCGCGCGCGTCCAGCTCCTCGCGCAGGCGACGGATGATGCGCGTGCGCGCCACAAAGACGGCGCGCGAGTCATCATTGACGATCAGGTCCACATAGCGCTGGCGATAGCGCGTGTCGACGTCGGCCAGGCCATGCCACTTGTCGGGCAGCGGGCGCAGCGACTTGGTCAGCAGGCGCAGCGCGGTGACCTTCACCGACAGCTCGCCGGTGCGGGTGCGGAACAACGTGCCCTCGGCGCCCAGCGTGTCGCCGATGTCCCAGCCCCTGAAGGTTTCATAGACGCCCGGCGGCAGCGCATCGCGCTGCAGGAACAGCTGGATGCGGCCGCTGGGGTCCGACACCGTCACGAAGCTCGCCTTGCCCATGACGCGCTTGGCCATCATGCGGCCGGCGACCTTCACCGCGATGCCCGCCGCTTCCAGCTGCTCGGCGGTATCCTCCGCGTGCGTGGCGTGCAGCACGGCGGCGAGGTGCGTGCGGCGGAAATCATTCGGGAAGGCAATGCCCTGCCCGCGCAGCGCCGCCAGCTTCGCGCGCCGTTCGGCGATCAGCCGGTTCTCTTCCTGCGCCACGTCGGCCGCGGAAGGCGCGGCACCCTGCTTCGGCTCCTGCATCACAGGCCCGCCTTCAGGCTGGCTTCCATGAAGGGATCCAGATCGCCGTCGAGCACTTTGTCGGTGGCACCGACCTCGACGTCGGTGCGCAGGTCCTTGATGCGCGACTGGTCGAGCACATAGGAGCGGATCTGGTTG
>CAZWDR010000099.1:0-9726 GCA_964632365.1 uncultured Steroidobacteraceae bacterium | reverse complement strand
CTGCCGGCCGGGCGCATCACCGTGAATCTCGCGCCGGCCGACCTGCCGAAGGAGGGTGGGCGCTTCGACCTGCCCATCGCGATCGGCGTGTTGCTGGCGTCCGGCCAGATCGACGCCGGGTTCGATCCCGCGCGCACCGAGTTCTATGGCGAACTGGGGCTGACCGGCGAACTGAAGCCCGTGCCGGGACTGCTGCTGGCCGCGCTGCATGCGCAGCGCGCCGGGCATGGCATCGTGGTGCCGGCATTCAATGTGACTGACGTGCAGCCGGCGGGCGCGCCCGTGCAGGCCTTGCACAGCCTTGCTGATCTGGCCGCAGATGGCCCGGGGTTGCAGCGTCAGCTCGATGGCCGCGCACTGCACGAGGCTTCCGCGGGCATGGCCGGCGCCGGCGCGCGCGGCGTCAGCGAAGCGGCGGTCCCCGACCTCGCCGACGTGCGCGGGCAGCACCAGGGTCGCCGCGCGCTGCTGATCGCGGCGGCCGGCGGGCACAGCCTGCTGATGAAAGGTCCGCCTGGCTCCGGCAAGACCATGCTGGCACAGCGCCTGCCGGGGCTGCTGCCACCGCTCGACGAGGTGCAGCGGCTCGAGGTGGCCGCGCTGTTCGCGATCGCGCAGTCCGTGACGCGCGGCCAGTCCGGCGGCGCCCGCGGCGCGCAATGCACGACGCCGCCTTTTCGCGCCCCCCACCACACCGCGTCCGCGCATGCCATCGTCGGGGGCGGCACCGCCGTTCAGCCCGGCGAGGTGAGCCTCGCCCATCATGGCGTGCTGTTTCTCGACGAGCTGCCGGAGTTCGATCGCCGCGTGCTCGAGTCGCTGCGCGAGCCGCTGGAGTCCGGGCGCATCAGCGTGGTGCGCGCCAACCAGCGTGCGGAATTTCCCGCCGCATTCCTGCTGGTCGCGGCGATGAACCCGTGCCCCTGTGGGCGGCAAGGGCTGGAGAAACCGCCTTGTCGCTGCCAGAAGGCACAGGTCGATCGCTACAGCGGACGCATCTCCGGCCCGCTGCTCGACCGCATCGACCTGCATGTGTGCCTGGCGCCGGTGCCGGCCGAGGCGCTGGCATCGCAGGCGCCGGAACCTGGTGCGTTCACCACGGCGAAGGGGCGTGAATGGGTGCAGGAAGCGCGGCAGCGGCAGCTCGCGCGGCAGGGATGCCTGAATGCACGCCTGGGTGCCGGCGACACCGTGCGGCGCTGTGCGCCCGACGCTACGGCACTGCGGGTGCTGGCGAGGGCTGCCGGCCACCACGGCATGTCGGCGCGTGCCCAGCATCGCGCACTGCGCGTGGCGCGCACCATTGCCGACCTGAACGGTCGCGCGAAGGTGTGCGAAACCGACGTTGCCGAATCACTGGCGCTGCGCCAGCAAGAACAGGTGTGACTGGTTCCACCTGCCCCCGCAGGAGCGGGTCACACTGCCTGCGCCCTGACCGGGCGCGCAGCGATCACTCTCCAATCATGTGATCGACGGCGGCGCGCACCAGGTCGTCGCTGATGTCGGTGCGACCACCCTTGGGCGGCATCGTGCCCTTGCGGCCGGTGTAACCATTGATGGCGTGCTCGTACAGCGTTGGACGACCCTGCGCGATGCGGGTGGCCCAGTCGGCGGTGTCGCCGGGCTTCGGCGCGCCCAGCAGTCCCGCGCCATGGCAGGCCACGCAGGCCACGTCATACACCTGCTGGCCCGTCTCGAAGGTCACCGCGGCAGCGGTGGAAGTCGCGACCGACACCGGCGCGATGGCCAGTGCGGAATTGTCCTGACCGGCCACGGCGATGCGCGCCGGCGGAGTGATGCGCTCGGCGATGCTCTGCGCCAGCAGCGGATCCTGCAGCAGCGCCGGGTCCTCCAGCTCGCCCTTGCCGACAAACCGCGCCAGGGCGAAGACCAGGACCGCAAAGGCGGCCAGCAGGCCAAGGACGACGCTGAAAACGTTGAAAAAATGGGTATCTTGCTTGCTCACTGGCTGGAACGTCCGGTCAGAAGGGGCGGGTGAATCGCGGAATTATAGGGAACCGGCGCGGTTTGGTCAGGCCAAAGGGCTGGCTGAACCAAAATCGTGGACACTTGCCGGGTGGATCTGCGCGACGGCTGCATGCGAGGGGTAACCGAAATCGTGAGACAGGCAGTGTACTTGATTGCGGCCTGGGCTGTAACTGCCCATGCCGCTGCGCAGCAGCCGCCCCCGCCGCCGGACGATGCCGCGCACCTGCAGCTGGTCGACACTTATTGCGGCGAGTGCCACAACTCCACGGACTGGGCCGGCGGCGTCGCCTTCGACACCTTCACCCCTGCAGAAGTCCCCGAGGACATCGACATCTGGGAGTCGGTGGTGGTGAAGCTGCGCGGCCACCTGATGCCGCCCCCCGGCAGCAAGCAGCCCAGCAAGGCTGAAGCGCAGGCGCTGGTCGGCTGGCTCGAGACGCGCCTCGACGCGCGCGATGCCACGCCGCGCGCCGGGCACGTCACCGCGCAGCGCATGAACCGCACCGAGTACGCGAACGCGGTGCGCTCGCTGCTGGGCGTGGACATCAACGTCGAGGACCTGCTGCCGCCCGAGAGTGAGCTGCACGGCTTCGACAACATCGCCTCGGTGCTGAGCGTCTCGCCGTCGTTCCTCGACCAGTACATCAGCGCCGCGCGGTTCGTCGCGAAGCGCGCGGTGGGTGACCCGAAGGCGTCGGTGGCCAAGGCGCTGTACCAGCAGGGCGAAGGCGGGCAGATGCCGCTGGGCAGTGCCGGCGGCATGAAGTTCCGGCATTTCTTCCCGGCCGATGGCGAGTATCGCCTCAGCATCGTCAACGAGATCACCGGCACCGCCTACACGCATGCCTCGCTGTTCCGCCGCACCGTGGTGATCCTGATCGACGGCAAGGAAGTGTTCCGCGCCGATGTCGGCGGCGATGAGGATCGCGGCGTGATCGATCGCGAGGCGGTGGCCGGTGCCGACAAGGTGATGGCCCGCTTCCGCAACATCCCGCTGCAGGTCACCTCCGGCACGCACGAGGTCATCGTCACGGCGGTCGAACGCGCGCGCGTGCTGTCGGACGAGAACATCGGCGGCGGTGGCGGGCGGGCCGGTGGCGGCAGCGGCCTGGGGCAGGTGAACGTGGAGATCTCCGGTCCGCATGGCCCCACCGCGCTGAGCCATTCGCCCAGCCGCGACCGCATCTTCCTCTGCTATCCGGCGCAGCCGTCCGAGGAGCGCGCCTGCGCCGAGCGGATCGCGCGCGATCTGGCCACGCGGGCCTACCGCCGCCCGGCGAACGAGGCCGACGTGGCCAAGCTGATGGCGTTCTATGACGCGGGCCGGCGCGAGATCGGACACTTCGACGGCGGCGTGCAGGAAATCGTGATGGGTGCGATCTCGAGCCCGGATTTCCTCTACCGCACCATCGCGCCGCGCGGCGATGGGCACGCCGCGCAGCCGCTGAACGACGTGGAGCTGGCCTCGCGGCTGTCGTTCTTCCTGTGGAGCGATGTGCCCGATGACGAGCTGCGCACGCTGGCCGCGGAAGGGCGGCTGGGCGAGCCGGCCGTCTATGCCGCGCAGGTGGACCGCATGCTCACCGATCGCCGCGCCGCGGCGCTGGTCGAAGGCTTTGCGATGCGCTGGCTGAACGTGGATGACCTGAAGGCCGTGAAACCCGATCCGGAGATCTTCCGCGGGCGCTTCAGCGATGCGCTGCGCGAGGACTTCGCCAGCGAGATCCGCCTGTTCCTCACCGACGTGCTGCTCGGCAACCGCAGCATCACCGAGCTGATCAGCGCCGACTACACCTTCCTCAATGAGCGGCTGGCGAACCACTACGGAATCCGCGGCGTGCTCGGATCGCAGTTCCGCCGCGTGCAGCTCAGCGACCCGGTGCGGCATGGGCTGCTGGGCAAGGGCGCGGTGCTGCTGCGCACTTCCTATGCCGACCGCACCTCGCCGGTGCTGCGCGGCGCCTGGGTGCTGGAGCGGCTGATCGGCGCGGAGCCGACGCCCCCACCGCCGGGCGTCGAGACCAATCTTGCGGCCGTGGACGGCGAGCAGGCCTCGACGGTGCGCGCAAGGCTCGAGACGCATCGCGCGGTGCAGAGCTGCAACCAGTGCCATGGCGTGATCGATCCGCTGGGCCTCGCGCTCGAGAACTTCGACGTGACCGGCGCGTGGCGCACGCGCGAGATCGACTCGCGCCTGCCGGTGGATGCGAGCACGGTGCTGCCCGATGGCGAGGCGATCAATGGCGTGGTCGAGCTGCGCCGGGCGCTGCTGCGCAACCCGGGGCAGTTCGCCTGGTCGATGACGCAGAAGCTGATGATGTATGCGCTGGGCCGCGAGGTCGAGGCGCAGGACATGCCGCAGGTGCGGCGCATCGTGCGCGAGGCCGAAGCCGGCAACTACCGGTTCTTCGACCTCGTGAAAGGCGTGGTGAATTCAGACGCTTTCAGGATGCAGGGCGTGCCGCACGCGCAAGGGCAACAGACCGTGGCCAGCGTCCAGCCGGTCCAATAAGGGGATCCGAATCATGTTCCTGACCAAGAAGCATATCTCCCGCCGCGCCACGCTCAGGGGGCTGGGCGCCACGGTCGCGCTGCCGCTGCTCGATGCGATGATCCCCGCAGGCACCGCACTGGCGCAGACCGCCGCCACCCCGAAGCCGCGCGTCGGCTTCTTCTACATCCCGCATGGCGCGATCATGGACAACACGCCGTTCGGCAAGGAAGTGGATGCGTGGACGCCATCGGGCGAGGGCGCGAACTTCACGCTGAACCGCATCATGAAGCCGCTGGAGAAGCACAAGCAGCAGCTGATCTCCTTCGCCAACCTGGAGAATGCGGCCTGCCATGGCTCGGTGCACACACTGAACCCCGCAACGTGGCTGTCGGCGACGCGACCGGCCGGCGGCACCGGCGCGAACATGGCCGTCACGCTGGACCAGGTCATCGCCGGCGTGATCGGCCAGGAGACGCCGCTGCCGTCGCTGGAACTGAGCTCCGAAACCACCATCACCGGTGGCGCCGGTGGCGGTTTCTACAGCACCACGCTGTCGTTCCGCGACGCGCACACGCCGCTGCCGATGGAGTTCAATCCGCGCAAGGTGTTCCTGCAGCTGTTCGGCGAGGGTGACAACGAGGCCGAACGCGCGCTGATCTCGCGCCAGACCACCAGCATCCTCGACCTGATCGCCGAGCGCACGCGTTCGCTGCGCGCCGAGCTGGGACCGGCCGACAAGCGTGTGATGGATGGCTACCTGGAGACCATCCGCGAGATCGAGCGCCGGCTCGAGAAGGCCAAGGAGCGCGACCTGTCGGCCATCGACCTGCCCAATGCGCCGGCCGGCGAGCTGGATGCCTTCGACGAGCAGGTGAAGATGATGTTCGACCTGGTCGCACTCGCCTACCAGGCGAACCTGACGCGCGTGGTGTCTTACATCATGGTGTCCGAGGGCACCGACCGCAGCTATCCGTTCCTGAACGTGCCGGAGGGTTTCCATCCGCTGTCGCACCACGCGAACGTGCGCGAGCGGCTGGAGAAGCTCACCAAGGTGCAGACCTGGCACATGGAACGCTTCGCCGATTTCCTCGACAAGATGGCCGCCACGCCCGACGGCGATGGCTCGCTGCTCGACCACTCGATCTTCATGTACGGCTCGAACATGAGCAACAGCGACCGGCACAACAACTATCCGCTGCCGACCCTCCTGGTGGGCGGCGGCAATGGCAAGCTCAAAGGCGGCCGCCACATCGTGCCGGCAGAGCGCACGCCGATCGCCAACCTGCACCTGACGGTGCTGAACAAGCTCGGCATCGAGCGCGACAAGCTGGGTGATTCCACCGGCTTCATCGCCGGAGTCTGACCATGCATCGACCGGGGTTCACGCGTCGCGATGTGCTGCAGGCGGGTGCGGGCGCCGCGCTGGGACTGTCACTGGCCGGCTGTGCGACGGGACCCGCGCCGCGCGGCGGCGATGCGGCTGCTGCGCAGTCGGCCGCGGCGAAGGCCGCCGCAGCAGCGACGGCCACCGTCACGCCACTGAACGAACGGCTGGCGCTGATCAGCGGCCTCGGCGGCAACATCGTCGCGCTGCGCGGCGAGGAAGGCCTGCTGCTGGTCGACACAGGCATGCCCGGCACCGAGCGCGCGCTGCAATCGGCGCTGCAGCAGTTCGCGCCGGGTGCGGCGGTGACCACGGTCATCAATACGCACTGGCATCCGCAGCAGACTGGCAACAACGCGGTGTTCGCGCAAGGCGGCGCGCGGCTCATCGCCCATGCCAAGGCTGCGCAGCGCATGGCGGTGCCGCAGTTCGTGCCGTGGGAGGACCGCTATCTTGACGCGCGCGAGAAAGCCGCGGTCCCAACCGATGTCTTCTACCACGGCAAACGCACGCTCAGCTTCGGCGGCGAGCAGATCGAGTACGGCTACCTGCAGCAGCCACATACCGACGGCGATCTGTATGTCTGGTTCGGGGACTCGAATGTTGTGCTGGCCGGCGACACCGTCGCGCCGCTGTCCGATCCACAGATCTGCTGGTATGAGGGCGGCTGGGTCGGCGGACGCGTCGATTCACAGCAGAAGCTGCTGCAGATGGGAGATGAATCCGCGCGCATCATCGCCGCCACCGGCGGGGTGATCTCGCGCGCCGAGGTGCGCACCGAGAACGAAGCGCTGACCGCGATGTTCGACCGCGTGTCCGAGGCGATGCGCAAGGGCTTCACCACCGAGGACATGCAGCGCGGCAAGCTGCTCGACGGCCTGTCGCGCACCTGGGCCGATCCCGACCAGGCGCTGTACGACGCGCACAAGAGCATGTGGGCGCACTACAACAAGCTGTCGCACACCATCGTCTGACATGAAGGGCCCGGCCGAACTGGTTCGCGATGGCGAGGCGGCCGCGGCGTTGCAGATGATCGAGGCCGGCGCCGACGTGAATGCGCGTGCGCCGGACGGATCCACTGCGCTGCTGTGGGCCGTGCACAGGGTGGACCATGCACTGGCCGAGGCCCTGCTGGCACGCGGCGCGGACCCGGATGCCCGCAATGTGCTGGGCGCCACGGCACTGGCCGAAGCGGTGCAGCTGGCCGATGAACGCCTCGTGACACTGCTGCTGCACCATGACGCCACGCCGGACCTCGGCAATGACGATGCGCAGACGCCGCTGATGATCGCTGCGCGCGTGGGCTCGTTGCCGATCGCGCGCCGGCTGGTCGCGGCCGGGGCGGACGTGAATGCGCGTGAGCGCTACCGCGCGCAGACGCCGCTGATGTGGGCGATTGGTGCGCGGCATGCCGGTATCAGCGCGTTCCTGATCGAACGCGGCGCGCAGGTCGACGTGCGGGCCGCTTCGAATGACTGGGGCAACCAGATCACCGCCGAGCCGCGCGCGCAGTACCGCGCCGCCGGCGGCCACACGCCGTTGCTGATCGCCGCCCGCGAGGGCTGCCTCGAATGCGCGCAGCAGGTGCTCGACGCGGGTGCATCGATCGACCGCCCGACGCCCGAGGGCGTGACGCCGCTGATGATCGCGATCGACAACGGGCATCATGCAGTGGCCGGCCTGCTGCTGGACCGCGGCGCGAATCCGCACCTCGCCGACTGGTGGGGCCGCACCGCGCTTTACGTGGCCATCGACATGAGCAGCCGCGGCGCCGGACCGCGCGGCGCGCCGGCGCCTGGCGCACGGCCCGATGGCGCCGACGCACCGGTCGGGGTCGGCTTCGCCGATGTGCCGGCGGCGCCGGTGCGCGCCACCGCGCTGCAGGTCGCAGAACGCCTGCTCACGATGGGCGTGAACCCGGACACGCAGCTCAACATGCACCGTCCCGGACGCGGTGGCAACACGGCCCGTTTCACCGACGACCTGCTGACCACCGGCTGCACGCCATTGCTGCGCGCGGCCTGGTCCATGGACCGCCGCGCGGTGGAGCTGCTGCTGCGCCACGATGCGCTGCCGGACCTGCCGAACGTGATGGGCGTGACGCCGCTGATGGCCGCAGCGGGCATCGGCTATGGGCAGGGCTCATCGCGCGCCGGCGTGGGACCGGTGGGACCGGACGCGGAAGCCAACGCCGTCGCCGTGATCCAGATGCTGTTGAAGGCCGGCGCGGACGTGAATGCCCGCATCACCGACACCACCACCCGCACCGCGATCATCGCGCGTCCCAGCGCGATGACCGACCGCGAAGGACAGACGGCCATTTTCGGCACCATCAGTCGCGGCTGGCCGCGCGTGGCGAAGCTGCTGCTGCAGCACGGCGCAAGCGCCGACGTGAAGGATGCGAAGGGCCGCACGCTGCGCGAAGCCCTCGAAGGCCAGGCAGGCGGGCGTGATGATCGCACCAGCCCCGAGGTCAGCAATCCGGAGCTGCGACAGATCCTGGAAGCTGCACTGGCTGGCTGACGGCCTCACCATCCGTCCCACGCCGAACCAGCCGTAGGACATCCGGCAATATTGCAGCGCGTTCATGTTCGTTATGGTGCAACGGGGCGCAACTCGCCGCGTCGCAGCAGCGGCACCCGCGTCCTGCCTGCACAAGGAGGAACGCTGAATGAACTCCCACCGCAAGCTCTGGCTGGGTCTCGCCATCCTGCTGGTTGCCTCGTTCTCGGTCCTGCTGTGGTCCGGCGGGCAGATCAATCTCAACAAGCCGCCGATGCCCGAGCGCGTCGTCACCACCGACGGCGAGACGGTCTATTCGCGCGCCGAGATCGAACGCGGCCGGCAGGTGTGGCAGTCGATGGGCGGCATGCAGCTGGGTTCGATCTGGGGGCATGGCGCCTATGTCGCGCCGGACTGGAGCGCCGACTGGTTGCACCGCGAGGCCATTGCGATCCTCGATCTGTGGGCTTCACGCCTTGACGGCGCGCCGGCCTATGCCGAGCTGACCCGCGAAGGACAGGCGCAGCTGCAGGGCCGCCTCGAGCTGATGATGCGCCGGAACACGTGGAACGCCGAGGACGGCACGATCACGATCGAGCCGGATCGCGCCGTCGCCGCGGCCCAGGTTGCGCAGCACTACATCCGCCTGTTCGGCAACGATCCGGAGTACGCCGAACTGCGCGAAGCCTATGCGATGAAGGAAAACACGGTGCCCGATGCGGAACACCGTCGGGTGCTGGCCTCGTTCTTCTGGTGGACCTCCTGGGCCGCCACCACCGAGCGCCACACGCTGGCCGGCGAGACCATCGCACCCGAGCGACCCGGTGTGCGCCCGCAGCGGGTCACCTACACGAACAACTGGCCCGGTGAGCCGCTGGTGGGCAACCGCCCGCCACCGAGCACCTGGGTGTGGTCGGCGTTCAGCATCCTGTTCCTGATCGCGGGCATCGCGCTGCTGGGCTGGCACCACGCGGTGACGCAGGGCAAGGAAGAGGATCCGCAGGTCCCCGCGCAGGACCCGATGGCCGCAATGGTGATCACCCCGTCGATGAAGGCCACCGCGAAATATTTCTGGATCGTGCTGGCCTTGTTCCTGGTGCAGATCCTGCTGGGTGCAATGACCGCGCACTACCAGATCGAGGGCCAGCAGGCCTATGGCTTCGCCATCTCCGAGATCCTGCCCTATTCGATCACGCGCACCTGGCATACGCAGCTTGCCGTGCTGTGGATCGCCACGGCGTGGCTGGGCACCGGCCTGTACATCGCGCCGGCAATGTCGGGGCATGAGCCGCGCTTCCAGCGTCTCGGCGTGAACGTGCTGTTCACCTGCCTGCTCCTCATCGTCGTCGGCTCGTTC
>CAZWDR010000098.1:0-10044 GCA_964632365.1 uncultured Steroidobacteraceae bacterium | reverse complement strand
AGCGGCGCGTGCCCTTCGACGAGGCCAAGCTGCGCGCCGGCATGGAGCGCGCGCTCGAGAAGCGGCCGGTCAGCCGTGAGGCGCTCGATGAGGCCATCTCGCGCATCAGCCACAAGCTGCGTGGCATGGGCGAGCGCGAGGTGCCATCGCGGGCCGTGGGCGAGCTGGTGATGGAAGAACTGCACCACCTCGACGAAGTCGCATATGTGCGTTTCGCGTCGGTCTATCGCAGCTTCCAGGACGTGGAGGCCTTCCGCCAGGAGATCGAGCGCATGCGCAATCCGCGCCGCCGCACCGCGCCACGACAGGACCAGCTGCCGTTGCCCGGCGTCACGCCCGATCCGAAGGCCACCAAGTGACGCACGATGCGGCCTGGACCGCGGCGGACGAGTCCGCGATGGCACGCGCGATCGAGCTGGCGCGCAACGGCCTCTTCACCACGGATCCGAATCCACGCGTGGGCTGCGTGCTGGTGCGCGACGGCCGCATCGTCGGCGAAGGCTGGCATGCGCGCGCGGGCGGCGCGCATGCGGAGGTTGCCGCACTGGGCGCCGCGGCCGCCGCAGGACACCCGGTGCACGGCGCGACCGCATACGTGACGCTGGAGCCCTGCAGCCACTTCGGGCGCACGCCGCCCTGCGCCGACGCATTGATCGAGGCCGGCATCCGCCGCGTCGTGCAGGCCATCGAGGATCCGAATCCGGAGGTGTCGGGCCGCGGCGCCGCGCGACTGCGCGCGCAGGGCATCCGTGTCGACACCGGGCTGATGGCCGCACAGGCCGAGGCCCTGAACCCCGGTTACCTGAAGCGCCGCCGGCAGGGACTGCCGTTCGTGCGCGTGAAGCTGGCCGCGAGTGTCGACGGGCGCACGGCGCTGGCCAATGGCGAGAGCCGCTGGATCACCTCGGCGGCGGCGCGCCTCGACGTGCAGCAGGGGCGGGCCCGCAGCTCGGTGGTGCTCACCGGCGTGGGCACGGTGCTGGCGGATGATCCCGCGCTGGACGTGCGCCTGCCCGGAGCGACCCGGCAGCCGCTGCGCGTGGTGCTCGACTCGGGGCTGCGCACGCCGCCCGGCGCGCGTCTGTTCCAGCAGCCCGGCAAGGTGCTGGTGCTGTGCGCCCGGGATGACGATGGGCGGCGCGCGGCGCTGGAGCAGCAGGGCGCCCAGGTGCAGCGGCTGCCGGCCGCCGATGGCCGCATCGACCTTGCCGCGGCGCTGCACCTTCTCGCCGCGCACGCGGCCAACGAGGTCTGGGTGGAAGCCGGCGCCGGCCTCGCCGGCGCGTTCATCCGCGAGCGCCTGTTCGATGAACTGGTGCTCTATCTGGCCCCGACGCTGCTCGGCCCGGATGCCCGGCCGCTGGCGAACCTCCCGCCGCTGGCGGATCTGGCCGGCCGCCTGCAGCTGCGGTTCGCCGATGTGCAGCCGGTTGGCGATGATCTGCGCCTGACCCTTGCCCGGAGCTGATGCATGTTCACCGGAATCATCCAGGCCATTGGCACCGTCGCCGCGACCGAGACGCGCGGCGGTGACCTGCGCCTGACCATCGACGCCGCGGCGCTGGCCGGCCGCGTCGAGGCGGCGCGCCTGGCCATCGGCGAGAGCATCGCTGTGAGTGGCGTCTGCCTGACCGTGGTGGAGCGCCAGGGCGGCCATTTCGTGGCGGATGTATCGAACGAGACGCTGGCGCTGACCACGCTGCGCGACCTGCGCGCCGGCGATGCGGTGAACCTGGAGGCGGCCCTGCGCGCCGGGGATCCGCTGGGCGGCCATTTCATGAGCGGTCATGTGGACGGGCCGGCGCAGATCGTGGCGCTGGCCGACGACGCGCGGTCGCTGCGCGTCACCGTCGAGACCAGCCCGGACCTGGCGCGTTTCATCGCCGGCAAGGGTTCGGTGGCGCTCGACGGCGTCAGCCTGACCGTCAATGAGGCGCAGGGCGCGCGGTTCGGCGTGAACCTGATTCCGCACACCGTAAAGGTCACCACGTTCCGCGACGCCGCGGTCGGGCGAACGGTGAATCTCGAGGTCGACCTGCTGGCCCGCTACGCGCAGCGTGCGTTGCAGCGCTGATGCTGCGCCGCGCCCGCGGCCTTTCCGCGCCACTGTCGCGGGTGTACGCTGAAACCTCAACTGGAGGATTTCACATGGGATTCGCAAGGCATACGCGTCGCGCCGCCGGGCCCGCGGCGATGCTCGGGCTGATCCTGGCGGGCTGTGCCACCCGGCCCCCGAACGTGCCGGTGGATCTCGAAGGCCAGGCGCGGGTGAAGTTCAACACCGGACGGGTGACGGTGGTGGTCACTGACTACGGCGGTCATCCACTGCGTCAGGCCCGCGTCGATGTCGAAGGCATCAACGACCACAAGGAATATTTCCGCACCGCGGCCTTCTCCGATGTGTGGGGGCGCGTGAGTTTCGCAGGCGTGCCGGAGAAGATCCGCGTGTCCGTGTATCACGCCGAGACGCGCGCCAACTACTCGCGCGAGTTCGACGTGCCGTCCATCGGCACCACCGAACTGCGGATGCTGGTCGAGACCTACGACTGAGACGCGCGCGACGCATCAGCAATTAGCCGACCGGGGCGAACGTGCTGGTGCGGGCGGCTGTTACAATCCCGCCCCATGAGCGCCGGCCCCCGCCTCGTCGATACCCCCCTGACGCCCTTCGACCGCATCGAGGACATCCTCGCCGACATCGCGGCCGGTCGCATGGTCGTCATCGTCGATGATGAGGACCGCGAGAACGAGGGCGACCTGCTGATGGCCGCCTCGAAGGTGCGGCCCGAAGACATCAACTTCATGGCGCGTTACGGCCGCGGGCTGATCTGCCTGACGCTGACGCGCGAGCGCTGCGCGCAACTGCGCCTGCCACTGATGGTCAGCGACACCGACCGGCAGGGGCGCACCAATTTCACCGTCTCGATCGAGGCGGCCGAGGGCATCACCACCGGCATCTCGGCCTACGATCGTGCGCACACGATCCGCACCGCCGTGGCGCCCGATGCGCGGCCCGAATCGCTGTCGCAGCCTGGTCACATCTTTCCGGTGATGGCACAGCCTGGCGGCGTGCTCACCCGCGCCGGCCATACCGAGGCGGGCTGTGACCTGGCGCGCCTCGCGGGCCTGACGCCGGCGGCGGTGATCGTCGAGATCATGAATGACGACGGCACGATGGCGCGCCGTCCGCAGCTCGAGGCGTTCGCGCGCCAGCACGGCCTGCGCATGGGCACCATCCGCGACCTGATCCGCCATCGCCTGCGCACCGAGCGCAGCGTCGAGCGCATCGCGCAGCGGCGCGTGCAGACCGAGTTCGGCGAGTTCGACCTGCATTGCTATGAAGACCATGTGCACCGCGACCTGCACCTGGTGCTCACGCGCGGCGAACTGAAGGGCGGCTCGCTGCCGCTGGTGCGCGTGCACGTGGCCGACACGCTGCGCGATGTGCTGGGCGTGCGCGCGGACCTGCGCGCATGGACGCTGCGCGACGCGCTCCAGCGCATCGCGGCCGAGCCCTGCGGTGCACTGGTGGTGCTGCGCGAGCCGGAATCCCCGCGCGCGCTGGCCGATGCAGTGCAAGGGCTCGCGCGCGGCGAACCCACCGCGAACCAGCAGGATCAGTCGGTGCTGCGCACCTATGGCATCGGCGCGCAGATCCTGAAGGACCTGGGCCTGGGGCGCATCCGGGTGCTGTCCGCACCGAAGCAGCTGCTGGGTGTTTCCGGCTTCGACCTCGAAGTGGTCGAGTACGTCGACTGAGCCATGTCCCGCTACCGGATCATTGATGGGGTGCCGCAGAAGGCGGCCCGTGAAGGCGCGCCGGGCGACGCCGCAGTTGATGCGCGCGTGGCCATCGTCGCCGCGCGCTTCAATGCCGACATCGTTGACCAGATGGTGGACGGCGCCATCGCGGCCTGGGAGCGCCAGGGCGGCAGCGCCGGGTCGCTCACGCTGGTGCGCGCGCCGGGCGCCTTCGAGCTGCCGTTGCTGGCGCGCAGCCTTGCGGCGACGCGACGCTTCGATGCGGTGATCGCGATGGGCTGCGTGATCCGCGGCGACACCGCGCACTTCGACTTCGTTGCGGGCGAGGCCGCGCGCGGCATCGCGGATGCGGCACGTGACACCGGCCTGCCGGTGATCTTCGGCGTGCTCACCACCGAGAACGTGCAGCAGGCGCTGGAACGCGCCGATCCGGCGCGCATGGACAAGGGCGGCGAGGCCATGGATGCGGCGCTCGAGATGGTGCAGATCCTGCGCCGCATCGCCGCGCCATGAATGCCACTGCTCCGGCCCGTCGCGGCAATGGCGCGCGTGCGCTGGCACGCAAGCTGGCGCTGCAGGCGCTGTACCGCTGGCAGATCAACCCCTGTCCCTGGCAGGACCTGGTGCTGGAGTTCGACCTGGCCGAAGAGGCGCCGCGCACCGACAAGGAACATTTCACGCAGCTGGTGCGCGCCATCGCCGAGCAGCGCGAGGAACTCGATGCGCAGCTCGCGCAGTGGCTCGACTGGCGGCCCGCCGAGCTCGATCCCATCGAGCATGCGGCGCTGTGGATCGGCGTGCAGGAACTGCGCGGCCATCCCGAGATTCCCTTCCGCGTGGCCATCACCGAGGCGGTGGGGCTCGCGCGCCGCTTCGGCGCCACCGATGGCCACAAGTTCGTCAACGCGGTGATGGACAAGGCGGCGCGCGCGCTGCGCCCGCACGAGCACTGATGCCGCTCGGCGAGTTCGAGCTGATCGAGCGCTATTTCCGCCGGCCCTCCGAGGCGCGGCGCCTGGCCCGCGGTGATGTGCCACTGGGCATCGGCGATGACGCGGCGGTGCTCGCGGTGCCGGCCGATCGTCATCTGGTGGCCGCCCTCGACACGCTGGTCGAGGGCCGTCACTTCGTGGTCGGCTCCCCGCCGGATTCCATCGCGCATCGCGCGCTGGCGGTGAACCTGTCGGACCTTGCCGCGATGGGCGCGCAGCCGGCCTGGTTCCTGCTCTCGCTCACGCTGCCGGACTCGGACGAACGCTTCCTCGAACGCTTCGCGGCGGGACTGCTGGCGCTGGCCGAGGCGCACCAGGTGGCACTGGTCGGTGGCGACACCACGGCCGGCCCGCGTGCGATTGCCGTGCAGGCGCTGGGCACCATCGCGCCCGGTGCGGCGCTGACGCGCGCCGGTGGCCGCGTGGGTGACCGCGTGTATGTCAGTGGCACACCGGGCGACGCCGGTGGCGGCCTGCGCTTGGTGCTCGACCCACCAGCGGGGGAGGGCCTCGACACCGCGCACCAGCAGTGGCTGTCGCAGCGTTTCCATTTCCCGACGCCACGCGTCGAGCTCGGCCAGGCGCTGGTGGGGATCGCGACCGCGTGCGTGGATGTGTCCGATGGACTGGCTGCGGACGCCGGTCGCCTGGCGCGCTTCAGCGGCTGCGGACTGCGCATCGATGCGGCACGCGTGCCAGTCTCCGCGGCACTGCGCGCGCTGGCGGGCGAGCAGGGCGCCGTGCAGCTGGCGCTGACCGGTGGCGAGGACTGCGAGTTGTGCTTCACCGTGCCGCCGGACCGGGTGGCCGAGCTCGACGCGCGGCTGGTTAATGTCAAATGCCCGGTGACGTGCATCGGCGAGCTGACCGCGGACGGCGGCACGCGGGTCGAGCGGGATGGCGAGCCCGTGCGCATCGACGCCACCGGCTTCGATCACTTCGCATCGCGCGGAAGTTCCGGCAAGACCTGACACGCGTCACAGCCGCCGTGGTGGCGCGGACTTATTCTCATGGCCTGCAACCCCCAGGTGGCCATGGCCAGCACAGACAAGAACCGCGACACCCGCAACGTCCCGCGCCGCATCGGCAAGTACGAGATCGTGCGCGAGGTGGGCGAGGGCAGTACCGGCACCGTCTACCTGTCGCACGATCCCTATTACGGCCGCGACGTGGCCATCAAGCTGTATTACGACGACTTCGGTGGCGATGAGGACCGGTCGCGCGCCTCGCGCAAGATGTTCCTCTCCGAGGCGCACATGGTGGGCATGCTGCAGCATCCGCAGCTGATGCCGATCTATGACGCCGGCGAGGAGAACGGCCACTGCTACGTGGTCACCGAATACATCCAGGGCGCGCGCACGCTGGCCGCTTTCTGCAAGCAGGACGACCTGCTGCCGGTCGACCAGGTCGTCGAGATCATCTTCAAGTGCGCCAAGGCGCTGCACTATGCGCATTCGCGCGGCGTGATCCATCGCGACATCAAGCCGTCGAACATCATGTACACGCAGGATGGCGACGTGCGCATCATCGACTTCGGCATCGCACTGGTGTCGGATTCGGAGATCTCGCGCCTGGAGGGCATCGCCGGCAGCCCGAGCTACATGTCGCCGGAGCAGGCGCAGGGCCAGCCGCTGACCAACCGCTCCGACATCTATTCGCTCGGCGCGGTGATGTATGAGCTGCTGACCGGCACGCGTCCGTTCAAGGCCGGCAACCTGGCGAAGCTGATGCACCAGATCATCTACGCGACGCCGCCGCCGATCCACACACTGCGCCGCGAAGTGCCCGAGGACCTCGAGGAGGTCGTCGCCACGGCCCTGCAGAAGGACACCGAGAAGCGCTTCAAGAGCGGCCAGGACATGGCCGCGGCGCTGACGCGCGTGCACCAGAAGCTGCGCGCGCGCACGCCGCACATGGACCAGAACGAGCAGCTGGCAATGCTGCGCAAGCTGAAGTTCTTCCATGAATTCTCGCAGGGCGAGATCGCCGAGGTGCTCAAGGCCAGCAGCTGGCAGAACTGCAGCGCCGACGAGGAGATCGTGCGCGAGGGCGACATGGAGGACCGCTTCTATGTGCTCGTGGCCGGCAACTGCATGGTCGAACGCAATGGGCGCGCGCTGGGCCGCCTCGGCACCGGTGACTGCTTCGGCGAGTCCAGCTATGTGCCCGGCGCGCGCCGCGCGGCCACCGTGCGCGCCGCCGGCAGCGTGACGCTGCTGAAGGTCGGCGCCACGTTGCTGGAGCAGGCCTCCGCCAGCTGCCAGCTGCGCTTCAACCGCGTCTTCCTGCGTTCGCTGATCGAGCGGCTGCAGAAGGCCGAGGACACCGCGGAGGTGCAGGCGCTGACGTTCTCGCGCATCGCGCGCAATGCAACCCGCCCGGGCCTGCGGGTTGCCGTGAAGAAGGGCGGCGCGCCCGCGCATGCTGCAACGCAGCCCACTGCGTCCGCACCGAAGCGCTGAGGCGCACCACCCCGCACGATTGACCGGCGCTCGGCCGGACGGCTAGTCTGCCGGGACAGGACGGAACCTTTCTTCAGGACTGAAGGCATCGGGGGGAAACCATGCGCAACCTGGCGTTGGCGTGTGCGGCACTGGCGATCGTGGCCGGCATCGTCTCGGTGAACCTGTGGCGCGATCTGCGCGACGAGCGTCAGACCACCGCGCAATTGCGGGCACAACTGACCCAGCAACCGCCCGCCGCGGTGGCGGCGAATGTGCCGGCTCCCGTTCCGTCTGTCGCGCCGTCCGCTGCGGTGGCACCGGTCACTGCGCAGCAGGCGGCGGAACCGACCAGCTCCCGCGCACCGGCCGAAGCCACGGCCCGCGACCTGATCAACAACCTGCGGATCGATCAACGTGAACTGCTGAAGGATCCTGAATATCGCAAGGCGGCACTCGCGCAGGCACGCCTGAATGTGCCGCGCAACTATCCAGACCTTTTCGAAGTGCTGGGTCTCGCTCCTGAGCAGGCCGAAAGGCTCACCGACTTGCTGGCGGAACAGCAGCTCGAACAGAACAGCGTCACTTCCGTGATCGGGCCGAACGGCATCGACCAGGCCGCGATGGCGGAGGTGACCCGCCGCGCCGAGGAACTGCAGCGGCGCCGCGACGAGGAGATCACCGCGCTGCTCGGCCCGGCCGGACTGCAGGAGTTCAAGGCTTACGAGCAGACCCGCGCACCGCGCATGCAGGCACAGAACATGCGCCAGCTGCTCGATTCGGCCGGGCTGCCGCTGGCGCCCGCGCAGGTCCGCGCGTTCACCGAGGCGCATATTGCCGTGCAGCGCAATCAGTCCAACGCCACGCAGGACATGCTGCAGAGGGCCGCGCAGATCGCCCCGGGCCCGGACCGGGAGGCGCGGATGCGTGAGGCCATGCTCGAAGTGCAGGAAGACCGCAATCGCCGTCTGCTCGACGCCGTGCGCCCGCACCTCAACGCGCAGCAGATCGCTCGCCTGGAGCAGAACTTCGAGCAGCAGTTGGCGATGACGCGCGCGCAGACCCGGGTGTTCAGTGACCGGCTGCGGCAGCAGGGGGGTACGCAGGCCCAGGGTGCGCCGGCCCTCGCCGGTGGAGGGGCGCCGATCGCGCAGCCTTGAACGGCGGCGATGGCGTGGCGCTCAGCCCTGCGCCACCGCCGTGCGGCCAGCCTGCGCCAGCCACCACGTGCGGACGCGCTGGCGGATGCCCGCGGCATCCAGGCCCGCCATCTCCAGGCAATCCTCGCGCGAGCCGTGCTCGACGAACCGGTCGGGGATGCCCAGCAACAGCACCGGCAACGCCAGCTGCGCCTCGGCCAGCAACTCGGTGACCGCGGAGCCCGCACCGCCGGCGATCACGTTCTCCTCGAGCGTGACCAGTGCCCGCGCGCGCTCGGCGACGCGCAGCACGGACTCGCGGTCCAGCGGCTTCACGAACCGCATGTCGAGCACCGTGGCGTCCAGCTCTTCGGCCACGGTCAATGCCGCCGGCAGCAGCGGCCCGAAATTCAGGATGGCCAGTCCGCTGCGGCCTTCACGGCGCGTGATCGCACGCCCCAGCGGCAACGCCGACATCTCCCGCTCGACCTTCGCGCCGCTGCCCGCCCCGCGCGGATAACGCACCGCGGACGGGCCCGGAAGCTGGCTCGCCGTGTAGAGCATCTGCCGGCATTCATTTTCGTCGGACGGCGTCATCACCACCATGTTGGGGATGCAGCGCAGGAAGCTGATGTCGAAGCTGCCCTGGTGCGTGGCGCCATCGCTGCCGACCATGCCGGCGCGGTCCAGTGCGAACACCACCGGCAGGTTCTGCAATGCCACGTCATGGATCAGCTGGTCGTAGGCGCGTTGCAGGAAGGTCGAATAGATCGCGACCACCGGTTTCATGCCTTCCACGGCGAGGCCGGCGGCCAGCGTCACGGCATGCTGCTCGGCGATCGCGACATCGAAGTAGCGGTCGGGAAAGCGCCGCGAGAACTCCACCAGTCCGGACCCTTCGCGCATCGCGGGCGTGATGCCGATGATGCGCGGGTCCGCCTCGGCCATGTCGCACAGCCAGTCGCCAAAGATGCGCGAGAAGCTGGGCGGCCCGGCCTTCTCCTTGAAGATGGTGCCGGTGGCCGGATCGAAGGGGCCCGGTCCGTGCCACAGGATGGGATCGGCCTCGGCGGGCGCATAGCCCTTGCCCTTCTTCGTCACCACATGCAGGAACTGCGGGCCCTTCAGGCCGCGGATGTTCTTCAGCGCCGCGACCAGCGCCTTCATGTCGTGGCCGTCGATGGGTCCGATGTAGTTGAAGCCCATCTCCTCGAACATCGTGCCGGGCAGCACCATGCCCTTCATGTGCTCCTCGTAGCGCGCGGCCAGTTCGCGGATCGAGGGCATCGGTGCCAGCACCTTCTTGCCACCCTCGCGCAGCGAGGAATAGAAGCGGCCGGCCAGCACGCGACCGAAGTAGCGCGACAGCGCGCCCACGCCCTCGGAGATCGACATCTCGTTGTCGTTGAGGATCACCAGCAGGTCGGCGGGCAGCGCGCCGGCGTGGTTCAGCGCCTCGAATGCCATGCCGCCGCTCATCGCGCCATCACCGATCACCGCCACCGCGCGGCGATCCTCGCCGCGTGCGGCGGCGGCCAGCGCCATGCCCAGCGCGGCGCTCACCGAGGTGCTCGAGTGACCGGTGCCGAACGTGTCATACGGGCTTTCCGCCCGATGCGGAAATGGCGCCAGTCCGCCGCGCTGCTTGATCGTGCACAGCTGCTCGCGCCGGCCAGTGAGCACCTTGTGCGGATAGGCCTGGTGGCCCAC
>CAZWDR010000097.1:0-10044 GCA_964632365.1 uncultured Steroidobacteraceae bacterium | reverse complement strand
GCAGGTCGGCCTGCTCCAGATGGTTGAGATACAGGTGGCAGTCGCCGCCGGTCCAGACGAACTCGCCCACGTCCAGGTCGCACTGCGCGGCTACCAGGTGCGTGAGCAGCGCATAGGAGGCGATATTGAACGGCACGCCGAGGAACAGGTCGGCACTGCGCTGGTAGAGCTGGCACGACAGGCGCCCCTGCGCCACATGGAACTGGAACAGCGCATGGCAGGGCTGCAGTGCCATCTTCGACAGTTCGCCGACGTTCCACGCGCTCACCACCAGACGGCGGGAGTCCGGATCGCGCTTCAGGGTCTCGATCACCTGGGCAAGCTGGTCGATGCTGCCGCCGTCGGCGGTGCCCCAGGCCCGCCACTGGCGTCCATATACCGGTCCCAGCTCGCCGTCGGCATCCGCCCATTCATCCCAGATGGTGACGCCATTGGCGCGCAGCGAGGCCACGTTGGTCTCGCCACGCAGGAACCACAGCAGCTCGTGCACCACCGAGGGGATATGCACGCGCTTGGTGGTCACCAGCGGGAAACCCTGCGCCAGGTCGAAACGCATCTGCAGCCCGAACAGCGACAGTGTGCCGGTGCCGGTCCGGTCTTCCTTGCGGGCGCCGCGCTCGCGCACGGCGCGAAGCTGCTGCAGGTAGGTCTTCACGCGGTGGCGAAGTTACCGGATGGGCGCGGCGAGGACTGGGCGCGCAGCAGCAGCCACGCGCCCACCAGCATCATCGGCAGCGACAGCAGTTGCCCCATCGTGAACCAGTCACTGGCCAGATAGCCGATCTGCGCATCGGGCAGGCGCACGAACTCGATCACGAACCGGGCGAAGCCATACCACAGCAGGCCAAGGCCGATCACCGCGCCGGACGGCCGCGGGCGGCGCGTGAACCACCACAGCAGCAGGAACAGCACCAGGCCCTCGAGCACCGCCTCGTAGAGCTGCGAGGCATGCCGGCCCACCACCTGCCCGGTGACCGGATCGGGCACCAGGAACCCGAAGCGGAAGTCCGTTGGCGCGCCCCACAGCTCGTTGTTGATGAAGTTGCCGATGCGGCCGGCAAAGATGCCGATGCCAGGCAGCACCGCGGTGAAGTCGAGCACGTCGAGCACGCGGCGGCGCTGTGTGCGCGCATAGAGCACCAGCGCCAGGATGGTGCCGACCAGCGCGCCATGGAACGACATGCCGCCCTTCCAGATCTTCACCGGATAGGCCCAGTCGTCGCGCAGCAGTTCCGGGGTATAGGGCAGTACGTACATCAGCACGTAGCCGATGCGCCCGCCGACGATCACGCCCACCATCGCCCAGAAGATCAGGTCGTCGACCTGCTGCGCGTTCCAGGTGCTGCCGGGGCGTGCAGCCTGCCGGCGTCCCAGCCACCATGCGACGGCGAAGCCGATCACATACATGATGCCGTACCAGTGGATGCGCAGCGGCCCGATGGCCAGCGCCACCGGGTCGATGTGGGGATATTCGAGCATTGCGCGCGATTCTAACGGGAAACGCGTGCGAACAATGCCTTCAGATAACGGGTCTCGGGCATGGCCGGATGCACCGGGTGGTCCGGCGACTGTCCGCCCTGTGCGATCAGTGCAAGCCCGACACCGGCGGACTGCGCCGCGGACTGCAGCAGCAGCGGCAACTGTTCGGCCGGCAGGTGCCATGAACAGGAGCAGCTCACGAGCAAGGCGTCATCCGCGGCCAGCTTCAGTGCCAGCTGGTTGAGCTTGCGATAGGCGGCCTCGCCCTTGGGCAGATCCTTGCGACGCTTCACGAAGGCTGGCGGATCCACCACGAGCACGTCGAACCGCCGGCCCTCGGCATGCAGCGCGGTGAGCACGTCGAAGGCATCACCCTTGCGCGTTTCCAGCTCGAAGCCGTTGCGTTGCGCGTTGGCCGTGGCGGCATCGAGCGCGGCCGCCGAGGCATCCACGCACAGTGCCGCCGATGCCCCGCCGGCCAGCGCCGACACGGCCCACCCACCGACATAGCTGCAGACATCCAGCACCCGCGCCCCCGGCGCAAGGAAGCCACGCAGCAGCCGGCGATTGGCAGTCTGGTCGAAGAACCAGCCGGTCTTCTGGCCGTCGGCAAGGGGTGCCCGGAACTGAAGCCCCTGTTCCACCACCTCGATGTGCGCAGGCACTGGCCCGTCCTCGCACAGCACCTGTTGCGGCAGGCCTTCCAGGTCGCGTGCGCCCGAATCGTTCTTCCACACCAGCGCGGTGGGCGCGAGCAGCGCGCGCAACGCGGCCTCGATCTCGCCGCGATGCTGCTCCATGGCCAGCGTCGCGATCTGCCCCACCAGCACATCGCCGAAGCGGTCCACCACGAGGCCCGGCAGGCCATCGGACTCGCCATAGACCAGACGGTAATGCGCGCCGCCGACGTACCGTTCGCGCAGGGCCAGCGCCGACCGCAGCCGCGCGGCGAACAGTTCCGGACCCGGTGGCAGCGCCTCGTCGCGGCTGACCAGCCGCGCACAGATCAGCGCATGGGGATTGAACAGCGCGTGGCCGATGAAGCGGCGGCCGTGGTCGAGCACCCGCACCGCGGCGCCGGGCTCGATGCCCGACAGCGGCGAGGCGGCAGTGTCCACCTCGTTGGCGAACACCCAGCAGTGACCGCCACGAAGACGCCGGTCTTCGTGGCGGCGCAGGATCAGGTCAGGCACGCGGGAGGAAGGATCAGTCGGCCTTCTGGGCCTCGATGGAGATCAACACCTTGGTGTCCATGTTGAATCCGAAGTCCTTGCCATAGGACACGCCGAAGTCATCGCGCTTGAACGTGCCCACGGCATCGGCGCCGCAGACTTCCTTGCGCGTCATCGGATTGGGCTTGCACAGGAAGCTGTTCACGGTGAGCTTCACCGGCTTCGTGACGCCCTTCATCGTCAGCTGGCCGTCGATCTCGGCCGGCGCGTCCCCATTCCACTTGCTGATCTTGCCCTTGTAGGTGGCGGTCGGGAATCTGGCGACATCGAAGATGTCCGGGTTCTTCGCATGGTCGTTCATGCCGTCGTGGCCGAAATCCACCGAGGCCATGTCGACGGTGATGTCGATGTCGCCGGTCTTCGCGGCGGTGTCGAGCACGACCTTGCCGCTGCTCTTGTTGAACTTGCCACGCCACAGCGACAGGCCGCCCATGTGGTCGGCCTCGAAGGCCGGATAGGTGTGCGACGGGTCGATGTTGTAGGTCACCGGTGCGGCCATCGCGGCGCCTGCGGCCGACAGCAGCGCGATCGTTGCGATCTTGCGGAACATGCTCTTCTCCCTGGAATTGCCGGCGGCGCCCTAGCGGCGGCCGACGAGATTGAAATTGATGACGATGGAGTCTTCCACGACGCTGTCCCACACCGGATCACCGATGCCGAAGGCCTTGCGCGAGATCGGGAAGCGGCCGGCGAAGGTCGTGGCGCCGCCAACCGTGCCCACCGTGACCGGCACGGTGATGGTCTGCGACTTGCCCTTGATGGTCAGCGTGCCGGTGGCATCGAAGCGTGTAGCGGACACCGGCTTGATCGCCGTGGAGCGGAACGTGGCGCGCGGATGCGTCGCCGTGTCGAACCAGGACTTCTTCGCCAGTTCCGCGCCATACATCGGATCGCCGATGTCATAGCTGGCCATTTCAACGTCGATGGACGCCTTCGCGGCGGCGACATCGGCCGGGTCATAGTCGACGCTGCCGGACCAGCGCGTGAACGGGTTCTCGACCGCCACGCCTTCCTGCTTGAAGGTCGCGGTGAGCTTGCCGTTGTTGGTCGGGCCCACCGACAGCGGCGCGGCCAGCAGCAGGGTGGATGCCGCCATCAGGCCCACAGCGAGCAGACGTTGCCTGGATTTCATGTAGAGCCTCCCCGGGGAGATTTGCCACGCCACGCGAACATGCGCAGCAACGTGCCGTCGCGGACGATGAACTGGTGATACAGCGCGGCCAGCACGTGGCCGGCCACCACGACGGCAAGGATGATGCCCAGTGTGGCATGGACCTGCACCCAGGTGTCGGCCAGCTCGCGGTTGCGCTCGACGAGATCCGGCAGCGGGATCCTGCCCAGGTACACCACGGGATAGCCGGTCAGGTTGCTGTAGATCCAGCCGGTCACCGGCATGCCGATCATCAGCACATAGAGCAGCGCATGGCCGGCGTGCGCGGCCCCCCGCTGCCAGGCCGGCACCATGGCCGGCAGCGCCGGCGGCCGGTGGGTGAGCCGCCAGAGCAGCCGCAGCACGGCCAGGCCGAGCACCGTCACGCCGACCCACTTGTGCCAGTTGTAGACCTTCAGCTTCTGCGGACTCACGGGCATGGCCGTCATGGTCCAGCCCATGAACAGCGCGGCCAGGATGAACGCGGCGATCAGCCAGTGCAGGCCGACGGCGGTGCGGGTGTAGTGAGTGGTGGCCAATGCGTTGCTGTGCCCGTCAGTCAAAAAGGGGGCGCAGTTTAGCCCGGGGCCGACCCCCGGAACATGAACCACGCGGCCGCGACCATGCAGAGCGCGGCCCAGAGGTAGTCCAGTTTCAGCGGCGTGCGCATATAAAGGACCGCGAACGGCACGAACACAGCCAGCGTGATGATCTCCTGCAGGATCTTCAGCTGCGGCAGCGAGAGTGCGGTGTATCCAATTCGGTTTGCGGGCACCTGGAGCAGGTATTCGAATAGCGCAATTCCCCAGCTGACCGCTGCTGCAATGAACCATGGGCGCCCGGACAGGTCTCTCAGATGGGCATACCACGCGAACGTCATGAAGATGTTCGACAGCGTGAGCAGCGCGATGGCGACCACGACCGGTGGCAGGTTCAGGGGCATAGGCGGAAGAGCCGTCACATGTCGTTTCGTTTTGCGAAGGCAGCAGCAGGGCCCGCAAAAGGCCCGGCGCGGGGGAACCCTTATGCGTGCCGATGATCTTATACTTGAGTGGTTATCGATGCAGCCGGCAAGACCTCCGCGGCTGCACGCATTTTCGGGGGAGATCGCGAAGTGAGATTGAGTCGTACCCGGCAAATCCTGGCCTTCACGGCCGCAATTGGCACCCTCTGCCTCTCAGGCGCCGCAATGGCTGCCGGGGCAGCGGCTGAGCCGAAGGCGGGTGATGGCCATGCGCAGTGGAAGCTGATCGAGACCTACTGCTTCGACTGCCACAACACCGAAGACTGGGCCGGCAGCGTGGCCTTCGACACCATGTCCGTCGACGCGATCCCCCAGGACGGCAAGGTGTGGGAGACCAGCATCAAGAAGCTCAAGGGTGGCCTGATGCCCCCTCCGGGCAACGAGCAGCCGACCCCCGAAGCCACCGCGCAGCTGATCTCCTTCCTTGAAGGCACCCTCGACCAGGCGCAGGCCCGCCCCTATGTGGGCCATATCCCGCTGCGCCGCCTGAACCGCCGCGAATATGCGAACGCGGTGCGCGACCTGATCGGCCTGAACATCGATGCGGAGACCTACCTGCCCGCCGACGAGGTGAAGGAAGGCTTCGACACCGACGCCGAGGCGCTGCGCGTCACGCCGGCATTCCTCGACCAGGCTGTGTCCGCCTCGCGCACGCTGGCCCTGCAGGCCGTGGGTGACATCGACACCGTGCCGCTGGACCAGACCTATGGCCCGGTGCCGAACATGATCCTGTCGCTGGCCGCCCGCCCCGCCGAGGGCTCGGGCAACCAGCAGAAATACCAGGACGGCATGCCCTTCGGCACGCGTGGCGGCATGAAGGTCGAGCACGTGTTCATGGCGGATGGCGAATACCTGCTGAGCATCGGCGACATGGCGCTGGCCCGCACCGTGCCGAACATGGAGTTCGAGAACACGCTGGTCGCACTGCTCGACGGCAAGGAGTTCTACCGCACCACCATTGGTGGCGAAGAGGACCACAAGTCCATCGACCAGAAGCTCGACGACGCGGTGGCCAAGATCAACGGCCGCCTGAAGGACATCCGCTTCTACGCGACTGCCGGCCAGCATGAGGTGGCCGTGACCTTCCTGCGCCGCAGCTATGCCGAGCACGACGATCGCAGTGCGTCGCCGGGCCACTCGGACGACGGCCGCGGCTACAACCCGCTCGAGGGCGGCCAGCAGCGCGTTCCCGCGGTGCACGCGCTCTACATCAAGGGCCCCGTGAAGATCACCGGCATGAGCGATTCGGCCAGCCGCAAGAAGATCTTCATCTGCAAGCCTTCGACCCCCGCCGAAGAACCGGCCTGCGCGCGCCGCATCGTCGAGAACCTGGCCATGAAGGCGTTCCGGCGCCCGGTGGGCGAGGACGACATCGCGCCGCTGATGCGCTTCTATGACCGCTCGCGCAGCGAGGGCAAGAGCTTCGACGTGGGCATCCGCGAGTCGCTGTCGGCGATCCTCTCGAGCCCGCACTTCCTCTATCGCGCCGAGGCGGCGGTCGATGAGTCCAGCCGCGAGCTCGACGACCTGGAGCTGGCCTCGCGCATGGCGTTCTTCCTGTGGAGCAGCCTGCCCGACGACGAGCTGCTGCGCGTCGCGACCAGCGGCGAGCTGTCGAAGCCCGATGTGCTGCGCGCGCAGGTGCGCCGCATGATCCGCGACGACCGCGGCATCTCGCTGACGCGCGACTTCGCGTTCCAGTGGCTGAACGTGGCGCGCCTCGACACCATCGTGCCGGCGCGCGGCCAGTTCGCCCACGCCTCGGGCGTCTACGATCCGCGCGCGGCCTTCCGCAAGGAGCTGGAGCTGTTCATCGACAGCATCCTGCGTGACGACCGCAGCGTGGTCGACCTGCTGACCGCCGACCACACGTTCATCAACGAGCAGGTGGCGCAGATCTACGGCCTCACCAACGTGCGCGGCAACGGCTTCCGCCGCGTGAAGCTCGAGGATCCGAACCGCTTCGGCCTGCTGGGCAAGGGCGCGATCCTGACGATCACGGCCAACCCGAACCGCACCGCCCCGGTGCTGCGCGGCGCCTACATCCTCGAGCGCCTGCTGGGCACGCCGCCGGCGCAGCCGCCGCCGAACGTCGAGCAGCTGCCGAGCAACGTGCAGGGCCGCGCCGCGACGGTGCGCGAGCGCACCGAGATCCATCGCCAGAACCCGGCCTGTGCCAGCTGCCACGCCGTGATGGATCCGCTGGGCTTCGCGCTGGAGAGCTTCGACACCGTGGGCCAGTTCCACGAGATCGATCCGCAGACGCGCCAGCCGATCGACACGCGCGCGACACTGCCGGACGGCACCGAGATCAACGGTCCGGCCGACCTGAACAAGGCGCTGGCCGCGCGCAGCGACCAGCTGGCGCAGGTCATCACCGAGAAGCTGATGACCTACGCGGTGGGTCGCCATGTGGAGTTCCGCGACATGCCGGCGGTGCGCAGCATCGTCCGCAGTGCGGAGAAGGATGGCTACAAGTTCGAGGACCTGGTGCTGGGGGTGATCAACAGTGACGCCTTCCGCCGCCGGGCTCCGGCCGCCGAACTGCCTGCGTCGACCACGGCGCAGGCTGCGAATATCATCGACAACAACGTTTCATCTGCCCGCTGACCGCTGGAGGCACGAGCCATGTTCCTGACCAAGAAGCACCTTTCCCGCCGCACGGTCCTCATGGGCGCCGGCGCCTCCATCGCGCTGCCGCTGCTGGACGCCATGATCCCCGCGCACACCGCGCTGGCCAACACGGCCGCGAACATCAAGCCGCGCCTGGGCTTCGTGTACTTCCCGCACGGCGCCGTGCAGAAGTACTGGACGCCCGAGGGCACCGGCCGCGACTTCAAGTTCTCGCAGATCCTGAAGCCGCTCGAGCCGATGCGCGACTACGTCACCGTGGTGACGAACCTGCGCAACAAGCCGGGCGAGAGCTCCAACCCGCACGGCATCATCGAATCCACCTGGCTCACCTGCCAGAACCCGGATGATCGCGCGAGCACCGGCCCCACCGTCGGCCTGTCGATCGACCAGGTTGCCGCGAAGGAACTGGGCACCGACACGCCGCTGACCTCGCTCGAGCTGTGCGGTGAGCCCGGCGGCTCGGTGAACTTCCGCGGCCGCGGCCAGGGCCTGCCGCTGGAGGGCAACCCGCGCAAGGTGTTCTTCACGATGTTCGGTGCCGGCGACTCGAACGCGGACCGCATCGCGCGCCTGCAGTTCACCGGCAGCATCCTCGACTATGTGCAGGACGCCAGCCGCAGCCTCAGCGGCAAGCTGGGCGCTTCCGACCGCGCGCTGGTCGACGACTACCTGACCTCGGTGCGCGAGGTCGAGGAGCGCGTGCAGAAGCTGATGGCCAAGGCCGACAGCCTGGGCAACCTGCCCGATGCGCCGCTGGGCGCGCCGGATGACTTCGGCGAGCTGCTCGACATCCAGTTCGAGATGATCGCGCTGGCCTTCCAGACGGGCCAGACCCGCATCGCCTCGATGCGCATGATCCGCGAAGCCTCGATGCGCACCTTCCCGTCGGTTGATGTGGATGAGGCCTTCCATCCGCTGTCGCACCACGGCGAGGACCCGGGCAAGCACGAGAAGCTGATCAAGGTGCAGGCCTACCAGACCGAGCGGTTCGCACGTTTTGCCCAGCGCCTCACCGAGATGAAGGAAGGCGATGGCAACATGCTCGACAACTCGATCCTGCTGTTCGGCTCGAACATGGCCAACAGCGACCTGCACAACAACAATCCCCTGCCGCAGCTGATCGCGGGCAAGGGCGGCGGAATCAAGGGCGGCCAGCACATCGCGATGCCCAAGGACACCCCGCACGCGAACATCCTGCTGACCATGGCGCAGCGGGCCGGCGTCAACCTCGAGAAGTTCGGCGATTCGACCGGCGTGATCAGCGAAGTCTGAAAATGCTGCAGAAATCCAGGTACGGAATCGCGGCTGCGGTTGCAGCCGCCATTCTCGGGGCGGGCACTCCCGCCCTCGCGGATGTGAAGGAAGACGTCAATGCACGCCAGCCCGATGGCAGCACTGCGCTGCAGTGGGCGGTGTTCGCCGATGACGTGGCCGAGGCCCGGCGGCTGATCGCCGCCGGCGCCGACGTGAAGGCCGAGAACAACTACGGCATCAATGCCATGCTGCTGGCGGCCGACATCGCCAGCACCGATCTGATCGCGCTGCTGCTCAAGCACGGCGCCGATGCGAACACGGCCAATGCCGACGGCGAGACGCCGCTGCATCTGGTGTCCCGGGCCGGCAACGTCGAGGCGGCGAAGCTGCTGCTGAAGGCCGGCGCGAAGGTCGATGCGCGCGAGACGCTCGGCGAGCAGACGCCACTGATGTGGGCCGTCGTGCGCCGTCATCCGGCGATGGTCGAGTTCCTGGTGAGCAACGGCGCCGACGTCAACGCACGCAGCGCCATCCGTGACTACCAGCGCGTGGCCACGGCCGAGAGCCGCAGCAAGTCGCTGGACCGCGGCGGCTTCACGCCGCTGATGTATGCGGCGCGCGAGAACTGCCGTGAGTGCGTGCCGATCCTGCTCGACAACGGCGCCGACGTGAACCAGCCCGATCCTTCCGGCGTCGCGCCGCTGGTCATCGCGATGATGAACGGCAACTGGGACATCGCGAAGCGCATCGTCGAGGCCGGCGCCGATGTGAACCAGTGGGACATCTTCGGCCAGGCGCCGCTGCACGTGGCGATCGCCGGCATGGGCGGTGGCGCACGGGGTGGCAACCCGCTTGATTCCGGCAAGCCGCAGGAGGCCACTGGTGCCGAACTGGTGCAGATGCTGATCGAGCGCGGCGCGAACCCCAATCAGCAGACCTATTTCCGTCCCGCCGTGCGCGGCGGCGGCGGCCGTGGCACCACCCCGTTCCTGGTGGCGGTGGGCACCGGCAACATCGACCTGGTCAAGCAGCTGATGGCCAAGGGCGCGAACGTCAAGCTCGCGACCTCCGAGGGCACGAATGCCATCCACGCCGCCGTGCAGGCGCGCGGTGGCGGTGGCGGCGGCGGCGGATTCGGCGGTGGTGGACCTCCGGGCGGTGGCGGACCTCCGGGCGGCGGTGGCCCCCCGGGCGGCGCGCCGCCTGCTGGCGATGCACCGGCCGACGGGGACAACGCCGGCGGCGCCGAGCCCGGCGCACCTGCCGCGGCC
>CAZWDR010000096.1:0-10283 GCA_964632365.1 uncultured Steroidobacteraceae bacterium | reverse complement strand
GCCTGTGCCGGCAGCCGCGCCTGCGCCGGCAGCCGCCGCACCGCCAAAGCCCGCCGCCCCGCCCCCGGCCACCGTCGAGGTCAACTCGATCCGCGTCGCGATCGAGAAGATCGACGAGCTGCTGAACGTGGTCGGCGAGGTGGTCATCACCCAGTCGATGCTGGGCCAGCTCGCAAAGGACTTCGAAGGCGTCAACGCCGACCGCCTGCGCGCGGGCCTGGCGCAGCTCGAAAACAATGTGCGCGAGCTGCAGGAGAGCGTCATGCGCGTGCGCATGCTGCCGGTGGGTTCGGTGTTCAGCCGCTTCCCGCGCCTGGTGCGCGACCTGTCCGCGCGCCTTGGCAAGCAGATCCGGCTGCAGCTTTCTGGCGAGCAGACGGAACTCGACAAGACCGTGCTGGAGAAGATCGGCGATCCGCTGGTGCACCTGGTGCGCAACAGCGTCGACCATGGCATCGAGTCACCGGCAGACCGGCTGGCCGCGGGCAAGCAGCCCGAAGGGCTCATCCACCTGGACGCCTTCCACAAGGGCGGCACCATCAACATCGTGATCCGCGACGACGGCCGCGGGCTGCAGCCGGCGCGGCTGATCGAGAAGGCCCGCGCGCGCAACCTGGTCGAACCGGACGCCGTGCTCACCGACGCGCAGGCGCACGAGCTGATCTTCATGCCGGGCTTCTCCACCGCCGAACAGACCACGGACCTTTCCGGCCGCGGCGTCGGCATGGACGTGGTGCGCCGGAACATCAAGGAGCTGGGCGGCAACGTGGAGCTGTCCAGTTCGCCCGGACGCGGCACGGTCACGACGATCACGCTGCCGCTGACGCTGGCGATCGTCGATGGCCAGACCGTGCGTGTCGGCACCGAGACGTACATCGTGCCACTGGTGTCCATCATCGAGTCGCTGCAGCTGAAGCCCGGTGTCGCGCGACCCGTGCATGGCCATGGCGAGCTGTTCCCGTTCCGCGGCGACTACCTGCCGGTGATCCGCCTGCACGAGGCGTTCGGCGTCGAGCCGAAGAGCCGCGCGCTGTCGGACGGGTTGCTGATGGTGGTGGAAGGCGACAGCGGCCGCGCAGGCCTGTTCATCGACGAACTGCTGGGCCAGCAGCAGGTGGTGATCAAGTCCATGGAGACGCATTACGCGCGCATCCCCGGCGTGGGCGGCGCGACCATCCTCGGCGAGGGTTCGGTGGCGCTGATCCTCGATGTGCCGGGGCTGCTGCGGCTGGCGGCGGCGCGTCCTGCGCAGCAGCGGACCGGGACCGGGCCGTGAGCGCTGGCGAGGACGCGAAAAGCCGCGAGCTGGCCCGGGTGCTGGGCGCCGCCAGCGAGCAGATCGGGCTGGCGTTGCTCGATTCGCACAGCGCGGTGGAGCGCCTGGGCAGCAGCCTGGAGCATCTGGCGATGCTGCTGGCCGGGGATCTCACCGGTCCGGACGCAAGGCAGCAGATCGATGCGGTGCGGGCGCAGATGGCGCGCGCGGTGACCGGCCTGCAGTTCTATGACCGCATGACGCAGCACCTGAGCCATGTGCGCGACTACCTCGCCGGCACCGTGGAGCAGCTGGAGTCATCCGGTGGCACCTTCGAGATGCTGAACCGCCGCCTGGCCGACCGGCTGCTCTCGGACACGCACCGCATCCACCTGGGGCGCGATCTGTCCCGGGACTTCCTGGCGCCGCGCCGCACGCCCGGCAGCACCGAGCGCACCGGCGGCTCGCAGGGCGACATCGACCTGTTCTGACAGCCTGCCGCGGTGCGCGCGCATTGCGCGACTGCGCATCCGCCGCCGATGATGCAGGCCGCAGGTCCCCTGCGCCGGAGGCATCATGGACACTCGCCGAACACTTTCCCTGCTGGTGCTGCTGCCCGCGCTGGCCCTGGCCGGCTGCACGACCTCGGGCGAAGGCCAGCGATCCGCCCGCGAGAGCGACCGCACGCGCGAGGCGGAGCGGCGGGTGTGCCTGATGCAGCCGCCGGGGCAGATCGACCAGTGCCTGCGCCGGGTCGAAGAGGACTTCGTGGCCCGGCAGGGCATGCGCCAGGTGGAAGGACGCGCGGCGCCGGCCACGGAACGCGAGCCGATCGAGGAAGTGCCCGCGGCGCGCTGAACGGCGCTATTTGCGCCAGAACGTGCGCGTGAACAGGATCAGGAACGTGAACAGCTCGATGCGGCCCAGGAACATGGCCAGCGTGCAGATCCAGGTCTGCAGGTCGTTCAGCGCCGCATAGTTCGTGGCCGGGCCGATCTGGCCCAGGCCGGGGCCGGCATTGTTCACGCTGGCCAGCACCGCGGTGAAGGCGGTGATGAAATCCAGCTTCGTGGCCAGCAGCACGAAGGTCAGGATCACGATCGTCATGAAATAGACGAACACGAAGGCCAGCACCGAATTGACCACGCGGTTCGACACCACCTGGCCTGCGATCTTCAGTGGCAGCACCGCGTGCGGATGCACCAGCGCGAAGCTCTCGCGCAGCCACTGCTTGAGCATCACCAGCGTGCGGAACAGCTTGATGCCGCCGCCGGTGGAGCCGGTGCTGGCCACCACGCTCGACAGGAACAGCATCAGCATCGGCACGAACATCGGCCACAGCGAGTAGTCCTCGGTGACGAAGCCGGCGGTGGTGGCCAGTGACACCACGCTGAAGGCGGCATGGCGCAGCGAGGTCCCGAAGTCCGGATACAGCCCGGAGCCATGGACCAGCGCCGTCGCGAGCACCACGCCGGCGGCCAGCGCCACCAGCACCCAGCGGGCCTCCGGATCGCGCCGGTAGGTCGACAGGTCGCGCCGCCGCAGCGCGATGAAATGCGTGGCGAAATTCATCGCCGCGACGGCCATGAACAGGATGAACAGCACCTCGATCAGCGGCGACTGGAAGTACGCGACGCTGGTGTCATGCGTGGAGAATCCGCCCAGCGACAGCACCGAGAAGGCGTGGCAGATGGCATCGAAGGCGCTCATGCCGGCGGCCCAGAACGCGAGGAAGCACACCGCCGTGATGCCGGCGTAGACCAGCCACAGTGATTTGGCGGTCTCGGTGATGCGCGGCGTCAGCTTCGCGTCCTTCACCGGTCCCGGGGTCTCGGCGCGGTACATCTGCATGCCGCCGACGCCCAGCAGCGGCAGGATCGCCACCGCCAGCACGATGATGCCCATGCCGCCCAGCCAGTGCAGCGCATGGCGCCACAGGTTCACCGAGAAGGGCAGCGTGTCGAGTCCGGTGATCACCGAGGAGCCGGTGGTCGACAGCCCCGACATCGCCTCGAAATAGGCATCGGTGGCCGACATGCCCAGCACCACGCTGAACGGCACCGCCGCGGTGGCCGTCAGCAGCAGCCAGCTGAGGCTCACCAGCAGGTAGCCGTCGCGCGGCTTCAGTTCCGCGCGATGCCGCCGTGTGGCCAGCAGCAGCGCGCCGCCGACCAGCAATGTGACGCCGCCGCAGACCGCGAAGGCGACCAGCTCCCGCGTCTCGCCGTAGTACAGCGCGGTGAGCAGCGGCAGCAGGTAATAGGCGGAGAACAGCGCCAGCAGGGCGCCCAGCACATTGACGACCGCGAGGATCGTGCGCATCGGCTCAGACGGGCTGGAACAGCCGCTGCACGGCGTCGATCTGGCGGCGGTCAGCCAGGAACACGATGACGTGGTCCTCCGGTTCGATCTGCGTGTCGTGGTGCGCGATCAGCACGCGCTCGCCGCGCACCAGCGCGATGATCGAGGCGCCATTGGGCAGGTCGAGCTGCTCGATGCGCCGCCCGGTGACGCGCGAACGGTCGCGCGGGCCGTGCACCACCAGTTCGATGGCCTCGGCCGAGCCCTGCCGCAGCGAGTGCACCTTGACCACATCGCCCTTGCGCACATGCGCCAGCAGCGAACCCATGGTCACCGTCTGCGGCGACACCACGATGTCGATGCTGCGGTTCTCCATCAGGTCGCCATAGGTGGGCCGGTTGACCAGCGCCAGCACCTTGCGCGCGCCCAGGCGCTTGGCCAGCATCGCGGACAGCACGTTCGCCTCTTCAGAGTTGGTGACCGCGGCGAACACATCGGTGTCGTCGATGTTCTCCTCGATCAGCAGCTCCTCGTCCTGCGCATCGCCGTTGAGCACCACGGTGTTCTCGAGGCGCTCGGCGACGCGATAGGCACGGTCGGTGCTGCGCTCGATCACCTTCACCTGGTAATGTTTCTCGAGCAGCTGCGCGAGGCGGAAGCCGATGTTGCCGCCGCCGGCGATGATCACCTTGCGCACCGGTCCTTCGGCGCGGGTCAGCTCGTGCATCATGCGCTGGATGTTGTCGCGCGCGGCGATGAAGAAGATCTCGTCGTTGGCCTCGACCACGGTGTCGCCGTCTGGCGGGATGAACCGTCCGTGCCGGTAGATGGCCGCGATGCGCGCATCGGCATTGGGCATGTGGTCGCGCAAGGTGCGCAGCTGCTGGCCCACCAGCAGGCCGCCGGGGCGGGCCTGCATGCCCATCAGCCGTGCGCGCCCGTCGGCGAAATCTGCCACATGCAGCGCGCCGGGATTGCGGATCAGCCGCTCGATGTACTCGGTGACCAGCTGCTCCGGGCTGATCCACGCATCCACCGCCAGCATCCCCTGCTCGAACAGGCGGGTCTCGCCGGTGTATTCCGGCGCGCGGATGCGCGCGATGCGCGTCGGTGTCTTGTACAGCGCATGCGCGATCTCGCAGGCCACCATGTTGACCTCGTCGGAGGAGGTCAGCGCCACCAGCATGTCGGCATCGACGATGCCGGCGGCCTCGAGCACGGCCGGATACGAGGCATTGCCGGCCACCGTGCGCACGTCGATGCGCGATGACAGGTCGCGCAGCACCGATTCGTTCGAATCCACCACGGTGACTTCGTTGTCGGGCTCGCGCGCGAGGTGGTAGGCGGCCGAGCGGCCGACCTGGCCGGCACCGAGGATCAGCACCTTCACCGCACCACCTCCGGTTCCGCGCAGAGGAGGACCAACCCCTTCACCGCACCACCTCCAGGTTCGCGTACGCCAGCATCAGCCACTTGCTGCCCTGCTGCTCGAAGTTCACCTGCACCCGCGCCTGCGGACCCTGGCCCTCGAGGTTCAGGATCACGCCATCGCCGAAGCGGGCATGCCGCACGCGGGCCCCGAGGCGGATGCCCGGGGCGGGTGCATCCTCCGCCGGGCTGCGGCCGAAGCCGCGTGCGCCAGCGACCGCGGCAGGCCGCCACGCCTGGCCGATCATCGGCCGCGACTGCTGGATGCGCGGCCGCACCTCCTCGACCAGCTCCGGCGGGATCTCGGCGATGAAGCGCGAGGGCGTGCCGAAGCTGTCCATGCCATGCAGGCGGCGCTGCTCGGCATAGGAGATGGTCAGCTGCTGCATCGCGCGCGTGATGCCCACGTAGCACAGGCGCCGCTCCTCCTCGAGGCCGTCGAGGTCATCGATGGAACGCTGGTGCGGGAACAGGCCATCCTCCATGCCGGCGAGGAACACCAGCGGGAACTCCAGTCCCTTCGCGGTGTGCAGCGTCATCATCTGCACCGAGTCCTCCCACTCGGCGGCCTGGCCTTCGCCCGATTCCAGTGCGGCATGCGCGAGGAAGGCCTCCAGCGGCGGCAGCTTCTCGGCGGCATCGTCGGGGCTCACGCCATCGGCATCGAAGCCGCGCGCGGCGCTGACCAGCTCCTCGAGGTTCTCGATGCGCGCCTCGCCCTTGTCCTGCCTGTCCTTGCGGTGATGCTCGATCAGGCCGGTGTTCTGGATCACATGGTCGATCTGCTCGTGCAGCGGCATGCCGCGCGTATCGGCGTCGAGCTGGTCGATCAGCTTCAGGAAGCCCAGCACGGCACCGGCGCCGCGCCCCAGCTCCCCGATGCCCGGGGATCCGGGCTGGCCTGACAGCATCGCCGCGGCGGCCTGCCACATCGAGCTGCCGCCGGCACGGGCGGCGGCGCGGATGCCCTCCAGCGAGCGCGCGCCGATGCCGCGCGTGGGCAGGTTCACCACGCGCTCGAACGACGGATCGTCGTTGCGGTTCGACAGCAGCCGCAGGTAGGCCAGCGCATCCTTGATCTCGGCCCGCTCATAGAAGCGCAGCCCGCCATAGACGCGATATGGAATGCGCGCGGTGAGGAAGGCCTCCTCGAATGCGCGCGACTGCGCGTTGGAGCGATACAGGATCGCCACCTCGCGCCGCGCGCCGCCGTGGCGCTGCCATTCCTGGATGCGCTGCACGACGAAGTCCGCCTCGTCGCGCTCGTTGAACGCCGCGAACAGGCGGATGCGCTCGCCATGGCCCACGTCGGTCCACAGGTTCTTGCCGAGGCGCCCGGAGTTGTTCGCGATCAGCGCGTTGGCGGCATTGAGGATGTTGCCGGTGGAACGGTAGTTGCGCTCCAGCCGGAACATCTGCGTGTTCGGATAGTCGGTGGTGAACTGCCGCAGGTTCTCGACGCGCGCGCCGCGCCAGCGGTAGATCGACTGGTCGTCATCGCCGACCACGAATGGATTGCCGCGCGGCCCGGCGATCAGCTTCGTCCAGGCATACTGGATGGCGTTGGTGTCCTGGAACTCATCCACCAGCACATGCGTGAAGCGCGCGTGATAGTGCTGCAGCAGCGAGGCGTTGTCGCGCAGCAGCTCATAGGCGCGCAGCAGCAGCTCGGCGAAATCCACCACGCCGCTGCGCCGGCAGGTGTCCTCGTAGATCTGGTACAGCCTCGCCAGCATCTGCTGCATCGGATCGTGGCCCGGCTTCACGTGATCCGGCCGGATGCCCTCGTCCTTCAGCTTGTTGATGTAGTACTGCACCTCGCGCGGCACATAGCGCGTGTCATCCAGCTCCTGGTTGCGGATCACCTTCTTGATCAGCCGCTGCTGGTCCTCCGAATCGAGGATCTGGAATCCCGGGGGCAGCCCCGCAAGCTGGTGATGCAGCCGCAGCAGCCGGTGCGCGATGCCGTGGAAGGTGCCCACCCACATGCCGCTGCCGGGCGCGCCGAGCAGGTTCTCGATGCGGTGGCGCATCTCGGCGGCGGCCTTGTTGGTGAATGTCACCGCGAGGATGTTGTGCGGCGAGGCGCCCAGCGCGCCGATGGCCCAGGCGATGCGGTGCGTGAGCACGCGCGTCTTGCCGCTGCCGGCGCCCGCCAGCACCAGCGTTGCACCCGCCGGCGCCGTCACGGCGGCGCGTTGCTCATCGTTGAGCGGATTGAGGATCGGCGAGAGGTCCATGAAAGCGCCCGGATTCTATCAGCGCAGCCGCGACAGCGACCCTTCGGCGAAACGGAACAGCTCCACCGCGGCCACCAGCAGCACCGGGCCGATGATGAAGCCCAGCAGGCCGAACGCGCCGACGCCGCCGATCACGCCGAGGAACACCAGCAACGTGGGCACCGGCGTGTAGCGCGAGATGATCAGCGGACGGATGAAGTTGTCGGAGGTGGACACCACCAGTCCCCAGGCCAGCATGCCGATGGCCCAGCCCACGTCGCCGCTGCCGAACAGGAACAGCACGCCCGGCACCCACACCAGCGCCGCGCCGCCGAAGGGCAGCAGGCCGCACACCGCGGCCGCGACGCCGAACACCACATAGCCGGGCAGGCCGGCCACCGCGAAGCCGACGCCGACCATCGTGCCCTGCACCAGCGCGGTGAGGCCGCAGCCATAGACCACCGCGCGCAGCACCTTGCCCAGACGCGACAGCAGCATGTAGCGCTTGCGCCGCTCCAGCGGGATCAGGGTCACGCCGCGCGCGAACCACTTGCTGCCATCGCGCAGCATGAAGAACAGGACGAACAGCATCACGAAGAAGCGCAGCAGCGCCGCCGCGGTGCCCATCAGCACCACGCTGCCGGACTTGGCGATGGCGCCCACCGAATCGCGTGTGCTGGCGCTGACCTCGCGGCGCAGGTCGTTCAGCCGCAGGTCGAAGCGGCGCGCCACCCAGTCGATGAGCTCCGCGATGCGCGGATGCTGCTGCGGGTCCATCCACGTGGCGAGGTTGAACAGGCCCACGCCGCCATCCTCGAGCGAGGAGGTCAGCGCATTGATCTGCGCGGCGAAGGCGATGCCGAGCAGGGTGAGCGGCACGAAGATCGCGATCGGCGTGAGCCCGGTGATGACGCCGGCAGCCGCGGACGGGTGGCCGCCGAAGCGCTGCGTGAGCCGCCGCTGCAGCGGATGCAGCAGGAACGCGAGCACTGCCGCCCAGACGATGGCTCCGATCAGGCCGCGCAGGATCATCCACACTGCCAGCAGCACCAGCAGGATCACGGCCACCGCCAGCCACCGCTGCAGCGCGGTCCCGCTCACGGGTGAGGTCATCATCGCGTCGGTGCTCCCTTGCGTGCCGGAAGAACGGCTACCAGTCGTTGCGCAACGCGCGCAGCGAGACGAACACCTCGCGCGGTGTCGGCGCTTCCGGCAGCTGCGGGAAACGCTCCCGCAGGCCGGCAATGATCTGCGGATTGCCCAGGCGGAAGAAGGTGTTCAGCAGTTTCTCCTCGCCCAGTGTGGTGACCGGCATCTGCAGCGGGCCGGTCATGGCCAGGTCCGCGTGCAGTGTCCGCGCCGCGTCGTTGCCCGGTTCGCGCGACAGCGTGAACCCGAGGTTGTTCAGCAGGTAGTCATGGCCGGCGAACACCTGCGTGGCATCGGGCAGGCTCGCCAGGCGCGTCGCGAAGGTCTCGTACAGCGCGACCGGGTCGCCGCCATTGTGGCAGTTGCCGGCACCGGCGTTGAACAGCGTGTCGCCGCAGAACAGCGCCGGCCGGTCCGCGTGCGCGAACAGGCAGACATGCGACATGGTGTGCCCGGGGGTATCGAGGCACTGCAGCTCGATGCTGCGGCCCACGCGGATCGCCTCGCCGTCGGCGAGCCCGCGGTCGACCCCGCCGGGAATCAGCGCGGCCGCATCCGCATGCGCGAGCACGCGGGCGCCAGTGGCCGCCCGGATCGCCGCGTTGCCGCCGACATGGTCGTGGTGGTGATGCGTGTTCAGCACCTGCGTGATCGACCAGCCGTGCTGGCGGGCCGTGTCGAGCACCAGCGTCGCATCCCACGGATCGACGGCCAGCGCCTCGCCGGTCTCCTCACAGACCACCAGGTAGTGGTAGTTGCGCAGCCGCGTGCCGGGCCACAGCCGTTCGACGTGCACGGTCGCTCAGTCCTTCTTCGGCCGGGACTGCAGCCGCGCCCGCTCGAGGGTGACCAGATGGTTCACCAGCGCCTTCAGGTCCGCCTCGGTGGCGAGCTCGCGGCTCTCGATGCGGTACCGTCCGGCCACGACGAAGGTCGGCGTCGCGCCCACCTGCCAGGCCTTGATCAGCGCGTCGGTGCGGGCCACGGCGTCCTTCACGGCCGGCGAGTTGGCCCGCGCCAGGAACTGTGCCTCGGTGACGCCGCCGCCCGTCGCATGGAACTTGGCAAGGTCGCCGATCTGCAGCGGCGGCCGGCGCGGCTGGCCGGTGGCGCGGTCGATGAAGGGCACCTCGCCGGTTTCCCAGATCGCGGCGAACAGCCGGGCATGCTCGCGCTCGGCGATGCCCAGCGCCTGCGCGGTGAGATGCGCCTGCTGGAAGACGCCCCAGCCGGTGCTGAAGCCGGCGTGCACATAGGTCATCGCGGCATCTGCGGGCAGGGCCGCGGCCAGATCCTTCACCACCGCCTGCACCTGGTAGCAGGCGCCGCAGGCGTAGGAGAACACTTCGGCCACTTCGATGCGACCGGCCGGGGCCAGGCCGCTGGACTGCGGCTGCTGCAGCACCGTGTAGTGGCGGCCCGCCTGGAAGCGCATCTGCGCCAGCAATGTCGTGGGCATCACCAGCAGCGTCAGCAGCAGTGCCCGCGCCATCCACATCGGGAACCGGTCATCGCGCGACATCGAACCCCCTTTGATCGCCACTACACCAGGCGCAGCGGCAGGTAGTGGTCCACCAGCAGCGCCAGGAACAGCCACATCAGGTACTTCACCGAGAAGCGGAACACCTGCATCGGCAGCTCGCGCGCGTTCGAGCGCTTCAGCCGGATGGCATAGGCCAGGAACCCCGCGTTCAGCCCCAGCGTCACCACCAGGTAGATCAGTCCGCTCATGCCCGTGAGCCACGGCAGCAGCGTCGCGATCACCAGCAGGATGGTATAGAGCAGCACGTGCAGCCGCGTGAACTCCACGCCATGCGTGACCGGCAGCATCGGGATGTCGACCTTGGCGTAATCGTCGCGCCGCGCGATCGCCAGCGCCCAGAAATGCGGCGGCGTCCACGCGAAGATGATCAGGAACAGCAGCAGCGCAT
>CAZWDR010000095.1:0-10361 GCA_964632365.1 uncultured Steroidobacteraceae bacterium | reverse complement strand
CCCGCCGCCCCCTCAGCGCAGCGCCACCAGTTCCACCCGCCGGTTCTGCTGGCGCCCTTCCGGCGTGCCATTGTCTGCCGCCGGTCGATCCTGCCCCACGCCGGCCGCCTCGAGCCGGCTCGCGGCGATGCCCTCGCGCTCGACGAGATACGCGACCACCGCCCGCGCCCGGTTCTCGGACAGCGTGCGGTTCGCGTCCGCGTTGCCGGAATTGTCGGTGTGGCCCTCGATGCGCAGGCGCAGGTCGCTGCGCTGGCGCAGCGCATCGGCGATGTCCTTCAGGGTCGGGGTGGATTCCGGACGGATCCGCGCACTGCCGGTGTCGAACAGCACGCCCTGCGTGGCCACGCGGCCATCGGCGGCCAGCGCGTCCTGCAGCGTGCGGTCGGTGGCGGCCACGCGGATGGCGCCCAGATAGGTGGGCGTGTCGGGCCGTGCGGACCAGATGATCAGGTGCAGCGCGTTGCCCCGGCGGATCACGGCGTTGGGAACGTTGACGACCCGCTGCTCGCCGAAATACATCTTGGCGTAGGAGCCATCCACGGCGATGCGCACCGGCGTGAGGCCGTCACGCACCGCATGGGTCCTGGTGCTGGCCTTGGGTCCCTCGCCGTCCAGTCCGCCGCTGCTGTGTTCGATGAGGAAGTAGGAAGCCTTGTACGTGCCATAATTGGTCGGCTTGCCGGTGACTTCCGGTGCGGTCATCACGGCGATCCACTCGTCGTTGGCGTTGTGGACTTCCAGCTCGATGGTGAAGCGCTCGGGCAGCACTTCGGGAAGGGGAACCTGCAGTGCGCTCATCGCCGAGACGCGCAGGTAGCGGCCGCCCTGCCATTCGACGATTTCCATGTTGCCTTCGCCGAAGGTCAGGCGCCGCGGGAAGTTGCCCACGCGGTCGGCGCTGTAGTCGTCATAGAAGAGTACGCGCTCGCCCGGGGCGAAATCGTAGTTGGCCCACACGCCCTCGCCTGGACGCAGCGCGGCGGCCGCGCTGGCGCCGGGCGCGGCGGCGCTGCCGGCGGCGCTGCCCGAGGCGGCTGGCGCTGCCGGCGCCGCGGACGACCCGTCGGGGTTCACATAAACCACCTCGCGCCCCTCGGCGCTGGCGCGGTCTGCGCAGGCGCGATCGCCCACGGCGCACTCGATGGCGTCGGTGACTGCGCGGTCGGCGCGGCGCTCGGCCTCGCGTTCCACGGCGCGCTCGACGCCACGCTCGGCGGCGCGGCGGGCGCGATCAAGGAGCCCCTGGGCGGTGGCGATGTCCGTCCACGCGACAGCGGCGCAGACGGGGATGAGCAGGGCGGCAATGCGGTTCACGGGCGATCTCCCGGTGTTTTTTCTGTGTGGCGAACGTTAGAGCGGACGGTTCGTCGATGCAATCGCTGCAATCTCGCGCACCACGCAAGTTATGGCCGCGCACTGCGCGGAGCGCGACATCAGCTGCGGCAGCGGGCTCACGACATGCCCCGGAAACCGCGCCGCGCCAGCAGCGGATCGACCCGCGCGAGGATCCACCACGCCACCAGTGACGCACCCCGCCGCCACCAGGTGCGTGTACGCCGCCAGCGCGCCAGCCGCACCAGCGTGGAGTGCCGCAGCGCGTGCGCGAACCACAGCCGCGCGTCATCCGCCAGCTCCGGCCAGTCCAGCCGCAGCAACAGCTCGTAGTTGATCGACAGGCTGCGGCGGTCGAGGTTGCCCGAACCGGACCACACGACGGAATCCATCACCACGACCTTGGCGTGCAGGATCTGCGGCTGGTACTCGAACACGCGCACGCGCCGGCCCAGCAGCAGCTTGTAGAAGCGCTCGGCCGCAAGTTGCGCCAACGGCACGTCGGTCTTGCCGGCCAGCAGCACGCGTACCTTGCCCGGCCCGCGCGCGACGCGGTAGAGCAGCCGGCGCAGCAGCTTCGACGGCACGAAATAGGCCGACGCGATCGCGACATTGTGCGCGTTGGCAAGATCACGCCGCAGCACATAGCCCAGCACGCCGCGCGGCATGCCGGGGCCGGAGCTGATGATCTGCACCGGCGCATCCGGCTCGACGCTGGCGCGCCAGTTGTGGCGCATCGTGCGCCGGAAGCGCTGGTAGGCGCGTGGCGTGAATGGCGCCAGCGCCAGCATCGCATCGAAGTTCTGCTCCAGCAGCTTCACCACCGGGCCGGACACATACACACCGCTGTCGCACCACCCGTGCGTGATGCCATCGCCGGCATATTCCGGCGCGATGTTGAAGCCGCCGACAATGGCGTGCGTGCTGTCGATTGCCAGCAGCTTGCGATGGTTGCGGATCGCGCGCCGCAGGAAGCGGCGCGGATTGAAGTGCACCACCTGCACGCCGGCCTCGCGCAGCGGCGCGAGGAATCCGTCGCTGACGGTCTCGCAGCCGAAGGCGTCCATCAGCAGGCGCACCTCGACGCGGCGTTCGCGGGCGCGCAGCAGCGCGGCCCGCAGCATCGTGGCCGGGCCCTCCTCGCGCATCAGGTAGCTTTCCAGCCGCACGCAGTGGGCCGCGCCGTCGATGCGGCGTTCCATTTCCGCATAGGCGTCGTCGACGGTGCCAAGCCAGCGTGCACGGTAGGCGCCGAGCGTGCGTTCTTCGAATTTCAGGCCGGCGCGCGCCGGCCGGTGCTCAGGTTCGCTCACCGCAGGGATACTACACGCTGCCACCTGGCGCGCCGGCGTGGAAGTTCCCGCCCGCGCCTCGGCCTCACAGGCTGCAGGCCGGTGGCAATCCTTTGAATCCGTCGATGTTTTGCACCCTTGAAAACCGCCCGCACGGTCTAAAATAGGACGTTGCATCTTCCCGTCCACAAGGATCCCGCCAACCCATGAAACGCGTCCTGCTGCTGATCGCAACCAACATCGCCGTACTGCTCGTGCTGTCGGTGGTCGTGCGCCTGCTGGGGCTGGACCAGTACCTCTACAACGCCGGTGGCAACCTGGGCGGCCTGCTCGCCTTCGCCGCGGTGTTCGGCTTTGGCGGCGCGTTCATCTCGCTGGCCATGTCCAAGTGGGTGGCCAAGCGCTCGATGGGCGTGCGCGTGATCGAGAACCCCTCCACCCCGGCCGAGCAGTGGCTGGTGAGCACCGTGCGCGCGCAGGCCGAACAGGCCGGCATCGGCATGCCCGAGGTCGGCATCTTCGACTCGCCCGAACCCAACGCCTTTGCCACCGGCGCGCGGCGCGATGCCTCGCTGGTCGCGGTGAGCACGGGCCTGCTGCAGCGCATGGAGCGCCAGGAAGTCGAGGCCGTGCTGGGCCACGAGGTGGCGCACGTCGCCAACGGCGACATGGTCACGCTGACGCTGATCCAGGGCGTCGTGAACACCTTCGTGATCTTCCTGTCGCGCATCATCGGCGGCATCATCGACAAGGCCGTGTTCCGCAGCGAGAACGGCAATGGCCCCGGCTACTTCATCTCGGTGATCGTGTCGCAGATCGTGCTGGGCATCCTCGCCAGCATGATCGTGATGGCGTTCTCGCGGTACCGCGAGTTCCGCGCGGACGCGGGCGGCGCGCGCCTGGCGGGCCGGCAGAACATGATCGGCGCACTTGAGGCGCTGCGTCGTGCGCAGGGCCGCTCCGAGGGCCTGCCCGAGGCGATGAAGGCGTTCGGCATCAACGGTGGCAAGGCCGGCGGCTTCAAGCGCCTGTTCATGAGCCACCCGCCGCTGGAAGAGCGCATCAAGGCGCTGCAGAACGCGGTCTGATCGGACAGCGCCGCTCTGAAAACGGCCGCGCCGGTGTGTTCGCCGGCGCGGCTTTTTCATGTCCGGGGACTTCACAGCCAACGAGACCCGGCGCGGGAAGTCGCGCCACCCGCCACTGGACGGGAAACTACGTTACTCGTCCCCCGAGGGCCGGAACTCCACGCCCAGCGAGCGCAGCTTGCGATAGAGGTGTGTGCGCTCCATGCCGACGCGCTTCGCCAGCTGCCCCACCTTGCCATTGCACAGCAGCAGCTGCTGCTGCAGATACGCCCGCTCGAACTGTTCGCGGGCCTCGCGCAGCGGCAATGCAAGAAGGTCCTGCTTCACCAGCGGCTCGTTGGGCGGGGCATGTGCCGCCAGTTCGGTCTCGATCTCGTCGAGCGCGATCTCTTCGGCGCCGCCGCGCGCCAGCATGCGCCGCACGAGGCCGCGCAGCTCGCGCAGGTTGCCCGGCCAGGGGTAGTTGCGCAGGCGGTTCTGCGCGGCCACCGAGAAACGGCGCAGCGGCAGCTTCTCCGAGTCGGCGATGCGCTCGCCATAGAAGCGCAGCAGGTCGGGCACGTCCTCGGCGTATTCGCGCAGCGGCGGCACGCGCACCAGCACACCCGACAGATGCGCCAGCAGGTCGCGGCGCAGGCCCGTCTCGCCGCCGGCGCGCAGCTCGATGCCGGGCTGCGCGGTGGCGATCAGGCGCGCGCCGAAGGGCACGCCCTGCCCGACATCGGCACCGGCGCGATGGAAGCGGCCGGTTTCGATGACGCCCAGCAGCAGCCGCTGCACCTTCGGCGTGAGGTCTTCGACCTCCTGCACATACAGCGTGCCACCCAGCGCCTCGTCGAGCAGGCCGGGCGTGACTTCGCCCGCCTCGGACACGGCGCCGAACAGGAAACGCTCGGCGGAATCATCCGGTACGGCGCTGGCGACGAGGCCGACGAAGCCGCGCGTGGCGCGCGGGCCGGATTCGTGCGTGAAGCGCGCGAGCGCCTCGCGCCCGCTGCCCGGCTCGCCCACCAGCAGCAGCGACGCGTTCAGCGTGGCGACGCGGGTGAGCTCCTCGCGCAGCTGCTGCGCCACGCGGCTCTTGCCGAAGGTGGCCAGCAGCGGCGCGAGCTGCGGACGGCCGGCGATGCGGCGGCGCTTGCCGGCATCGAGCGCGCGCTCGACAGTGCGCAGCAGCTTGGCCAGCGACAGCGGCTTCTCGACGAAGTCGAACGCGCCGAGGCGCGTGGCCTCGACGGCCGTCTCGACGGTGCCGTGGCCGGACATCATCACCACGGGGCAGTCTTCAGAGGGAGAATTGGACCACTCGCGCAGCAGCGTGATGCCGTCGGTGTCGGGCATCCAGATGTCGAGCAGCACGAGGTCGGGCACGGCGCGCGCGCGCGAGGCGCGAGCCTGGCCGGCGTTGGCGGCGACATCGACGTCGTAGCCCTCGTCGGAGAGGATCTCCTTCAGCAGTACGCGGATATCGGCTTCGTCATCGACGACCAGTATCTTGCCGGTGCTCATGCGATCCCTCGTGCCGGGTGCGACGCCTCATCGCGCGCCTCCAGCGGTAGTACGACGCGCACACACGCGCCACCTTCGGGTCTGTTGCCTGCCTCGATGCTGCCGCCGTGTTCCTCGGCGATCTTCTTGACGATGGCGAGCCCCAGTCCGGTCCCCCTTGGCTTGCCCGTCACGTATGGTTCGAACACGCGCGCGAGCATCTCACGGTCGAATCCGTGGCCGTTGTCGAGCACCATGATGACCGCAGAACCGCCCTGGGGTCCAGCCTTGTGTTGGGTGGACACCACGACCTGCCCGTCCGCGACGCCCTCGAGCGCCTCCAGTGCATTGGTGATCAGGTTGTTGAGCACCTGACGCAGCCGGCCGCGGTCGGCGCGCACTGCGGGCAGGCCCGGATCGCCCTGCACCTCGATGACCACGCGCGTCTCGGCGCGATAGAGATCGACCGCCTCGCCCACCAGCTCGTTCAGATCCACCTGCGCGAATTTGAGTTCCGGCGCGCGCGCGTACTCGCTGAACGCATTGACCATGCCCTTGAGCGTCTCGACCTGCTGCACGATGGTGTGCGTGGAACGATCGAGCAGTTCGCCCTCGTCGCGCTCGAGCTTGCCGGCCAGGCGCCGGCGCAGGCGTTCGGCGGCGAGCTGGATCGGCGTGAGCGGATTCTTGATCTCGTGCGCCAGACGGCGCGCCACCTCGCCCCACGCCGCATCGCGCTGCGCCTTGAGCATGTGCGTGATGTCATCGAACACCAGCACATGGCCGGATTCACCGCCGCTGGGCTGCACCAGCGGCGTGCAGGCACAGCGCAGCGTGCGCTCCTGCGGCACGTGGAATTCCTCCTGCCAGTCGGCGGCGCCGGCATCGAGCAGGCGCGTCACGCACTGCGCGAAGGCGGCAAGGCGCGGCGAATCATCATCCAGCGCATCGAGCTCGATGCCCAGGCGCAGCTCCATCGGCGTGCCGAGGATGGCATCGGCCGCGGCATTGGCCAGCACGATGCGGCGGCCGGTGTCGACCACGATCACGCCGGTGGACAGGCCCGCGAGGATCACCGCGAGCCGCTCACGCTCGGCCTCGACCAGCGTGCGGCTGCGGCGCGCTTCCTCGCTGGCGCGGCGCAGGCGCTTGGTCATGTCGTTGAACGAGTGCACCAGGTAGCCCATCTCGTCACGCGAGGGCAGCGGCAGGCGCGTGCCGAAATCACCCTTGCCCACCGCGCGCGTGCCCTGGATCAGGTCGTGCACCGGACGGGTCAGCCGCCGCGCGGCGCGCACGGCCAGGTACATCGCCGACAGCATCGCCAGCAGCAGCACCAGCACCTGCGTCAGCGCGAAGCGCCGCTTGATCTCGGTGCTGGACACTTCCAGCGCGCCGTAGTTGCCCTGCACCTGCAGCAGTGCGTTGACCAGACCCGACAGTTCCGGCGGCAGCGCATGACGGGCGACGATGAAGCGCCGCGGCTGCGCGCCGGCATCGGGCACGGCCGCGACGGTGTAGATCACATAGCCATCGGCGCCGTCGGACTCGAGGCTCGACGAAGGCTCGCCGGCCTGCGCCTGCTCGATCAGCTCGCGCGGCAGCTGGTCGAGTGTCAGCGGCGCCGTGCCCGCCAGACCGTCGGCGCTGGCCGCCAGCACCCGGCCCCGCCGGTCGAACACGATCAGGTCGCGCGCGCCGGCGGCACGGCGCTCCGCATCGAGCGCCGTGGCGAGGCTGGCATCGGAGTGATCGACCATCGCCGCGGCCAGCTCGACCGTGCGGCGCGCCTCCTCGTGCTGGCGCTGCTCCAGCGCCAGGCGCGACTGGTCCACCGCGGCGCTCAGCTCGCGACCGAGGTTCTTGGTGAACCAGCTGTCGATGCCGCGGCTGAGGAAGGACAGCGAGAACAGCGACACCACCAGCAGCGGCACCACCGACAGGGTGCTGAAGGTGGCCACCGTGCGCGCCGCGAGGCGCGAGCCCGGCACATGCGCGCGGTAATCGCGCACCAGCACGTAGATGCGCCGGACCAGCAGCGCTGTCAGCACCAGTACGCCGATGACGCTGATGATCATCAGCTCGTTCTGCCAGCGGCCGTACTTGCCGGAGTTCTCCACGGTGCGCGAGAACACGAACAGCACGCCCAGCACCAGCAGGGTGCCGGTGCCCATGAGCAGGTAACCGCCCCAGCGTTTCAGCGCGGCAGGGCCCATGCGTGCCATTCAGTGCGCCGGTTCCAGCCATCGAGCCACGGCAGCAGGCCCCGCAGCCGCGGCGGGTTGCCGCGGCGGTAGCCGGCGCGCACGCGGATCTGGTAGCTCGCGTCATCGTCGAGCTGCGGCTGCACCGGCACCAGCCAGTCGTCCACCTCGCCGGCCGCGGCCAGTGCCTCATCGAGCGTGGCGAATGAATGCTGCTCGCTGTTGTCCTCGGCCCGCAGCACGAAGCGCTGGGTGAGGCCGTTCCAAGTGAGCTCACGGGTCAGCGTGGCATCCACCAGCGTGGTGTCGAGCCAGAAGCGGTTCTGCTGGATCACCATGCAGTCGATGTCGAAATAGACCGAAGCGCCGGCATCCAGCGCGTTCTGCATGCGTTCGTCGGCGGGGAAATCCACGCGCGCGTGCACCTCGAACACCCCATCGCGCACATTGGCCCAGGCGGCGCGCAGCTTGAACGCCGGTTCCGCCGCCTGCGCGAGGGTCATCGCGAACAGCGGCAGCAGCAGCGCGATCAGGCCGGACCTCAGGCTCATGCGGCAATGCTCCCTCTGGTCAGGCAAGCATAGTAGAAGCCGTCGGTGAGCGCGGCGGCGCCGGCCGAGCGCGGTGTGGTGGGGATCAGCAGGTCCGGCTGCACGCGACGGAAGTGGGGATGCCGGCGCAGGAAGCGCTCGGTCACGTGCTCGTTCTCGCCGGGCAGCACCGAGCAGGTCGCATAGACCAGCCGTCCGCCCTCGCGCAGCAGCCCGGCACAGCGCTCGAGCAGCGCCACCTGTGCGGCCGCGAAGGTGTCGATGTCATCGGCCCGGCGCAGCAGCTTGATGTCCGGATGGCGGCGGATCACGCCGGTGCCGGAGCACGGCGCGTCGAGCAGGATGCGATCGTACGGCCTGCCGTCCCACCAGTCCGGCGCCAGCAGGTCCGCCGTGAGCGTGCGGGCCGTGAAGCCGAGGCGCTGCAGGTTCTCCTGCACGCGCGCCAGGCGCGCGCCATCGATGTCGAGCGCGGTGAGATCAAGCGGGCCGGCGCAGCGCTCGAGGATGTGGCCGCTCTTGCCGCCCGGCGCCGCGCAGGCGTCGAGCACCCGCTCGCCGGGCTGCGCATCGAGCAGCACCGCGGCATGCTGCGCGCCGGCATCCTGCACGCTGACGAGGCCCGCATCGAAGCCGGGCAGCGCCTGCACGTCGCTGGCCTGCGTGAGCACGACACTCGCCTCGCCGGCGCCGGCCTGCGCTTCGATGCCCGCCTCGCGCAGGCGCTCGAGCATGGCCTCGCGCGTGCCCTTCGCGAGGTTCACGCGCAGCGTCATCGGCGGATTCTCGTTGTTGGCCGCGATGATCTGCGCGGCCTGCTGCGGCCAGGCCTGCGCGATCGCCCTGATCAGCCAGCGCGGATGCGCCAGGCGCGCCGGTTCGCTGCGATCGATGCGCGCCACCAGCGCATCGCGCTCGCGCAGGTAGCGACGCAGCAGCGCATTGACGAAGCCGGCGGCGCTGTCGCGGCCGAGCACGCGCACGGCGTCCACCGCGATGTTGACCGCGCTGGCGGCCGGCGCGCGGGAGTATTCAAGCTGGTGCAGCGCGCAGGTCAGCACTGCGCGCACCGCCGGCGGCATGCGCTGCCCGGGTTTGAGCAGCGTCTCGACCAGGGGCGCAAGGCGCAGGTACCAGCGCAGCGTGCCGGTGTGGATGGCGCGCACGGCGCCCCGCTCGGCCGGCGGGATGTCGACCTGCAGCAATGCGGCCTCGGCCGTGCAGCCGCCTTCTCGCACCACGAGGTCCAGCGCCTGCGCGGCGGCGGCGAGTGCGATGGCGCCGGGGGCGACGCCGCCGGCCGGGCGCGCGGGCTTGTTCACTGGAACACCGCCCGGTCAGCGCCTGCCGGCAGCGCGTTGATGAAATCCCGGGCCGGGACGGCCTTGCGTCCGGCACGCTGCAATTCGGTCACCTCGAGCACTCCCTCACCACATTTCACCTGCAACGCATCGCCGGCCGCACCCAGCAGGGTGCCCGGCACATCCGTCGCCTCCACATCGGATGCCACGCGCGCCGCCACGCGGCTGCGCCACAGCTTGATCGGCTCGCCCCCGAGCGTGGTCTGCGCCGAGGGCCAGGGGTTGAACGCGCGCACCTGGCGGTCGATCTGGCGCGCCGGAAGATTCCAGTCGATGCGCGCCTCGGACTTCGTCAGCTTCTGCGCATAGGTCACGCCTTCCTGCGGCTGCGGCGTGGCCACCAGCGTGCCGCGGGCAAGCCCGTCGAGCGCGTGCAGGATCTGCCGGGCGCCGGCCCGGGCGAGTTCATCGTGCAACTGCGCCGAGGTGGTCTGCGCCCCGATGGCGATGCGCTCGGTGCACAGCACCGCGCCGGTATCCAGACCCGCATCCATCTGCATGATCGAGATGCCGGTGTGCGCATCGCCGGCGAGGATCGCGCGCTGGATCGGCGCGGCGCCGCGCCAGCGCGGCAGCAGCGAGGCGTGGATGTTCAGGCAGCCGAGGCGCGGCAGCGTCAGCACGTCGGGCGGCAGGATCAGCCCATAGGCGACCACCACCATCACGTCCGGCTGCCACGATCGCAGCGTGGCAAGCCCCGCGGTCGCATCGGCGCTGTCGCCGCGCAGCTGCGGCGGCTGTGCCACCGGCACGCCCAGTTCGAGGGCCGCCTGCTTCACGGGACTTGCCATCAGCGCGCGCCCACGGCCGGCCGGACGGTCCGGCTGCGTGAGCACGCCGACGATCTGGTGAACGCCCGCCAGCGCGCGCAGCGCCGGCACAGCAAAGGCCGGTGTGCCGGCAAAGACCACGCGCAGTCTCATCGATCGCGCCGCGCGCTACACCCTCGCCTGCGCGCCGGACGCCGTGCGGCCGCGCGCACCGCGGTCGCGACGCTCCTTCTCGAGCTTGCGGCGGATGCGCTGGCGCTTGAGCTCCGACA
>CAZWDR010000094.1:0-10580 GCA_964632365.1 uncultured Steroidobacteraceae bacterium | reverse complement strand
CCCCGGATGGCCTGCGCTGCGAATTCGGTGCCGCCACGTGGATGATGTTCGCCAATCATCCCTCGGGCGTGGACTCGCGGCGGGAATCCCAGGACGAACTGCTGCGTCGCTGGGAGCTGCCCGCCCAGGTCAAGACTTCAGGCACCCGCGGCCATGCCGCCTTCAATGCGCGGCCGGGCGCGGCCACCACGGCCACCTTCGAGTTCCATCATGCCGGCCTGCCCGGCCAGGCGCGCCGACTCGTGATCAGCCAGACGGGCCGGCCGCGGCTGGTCGTCGAGTGAGGGCGCTCACCAGCATTCGTCACGGTTGCCCGAGGTCACGCCGCGAACGCCCTGCTGGTTGATGGTCAGCGTGCCGCAGCGGGTGTCGCGGGGGGCAAAAGTGTCGGTGGGCGTGGCCCGCACGGTATAGGCCGTAGCCGTCTCGCCCGTCACTGTGAACGTGTAGCGATCGTCCATGCCGTCCTCCGAAGCACAGCCCGGCGGCGTCAGCGCTCCGGCTGCGGCATACGAGAGCTCAGTGGTGTAAAGGCGCTCAACCAGGTGCTGGAACTGCACCAGGCATGCCCCAGCCGCCGCGCGCTGCGTCTTGACCACCTGCGAGCGATATCCGGGGATCGCAATCGCGGCGAGCATGGCGATCACGAGCACCACCACCATCAGCTCCACCAGCGTGAAGCCGGCGCCGCCTGCGGAATGAATCCGGGTGTTGCGAAAATTCATGCTCTCTGTCACCCGTGTCAGTTGTTGAACAGTTCGCGCCAGCTCATCCGCGCCGCTTCAACCGCGGAACCGAAGGTCTGGATGGTTGCGGTCTCACCGCTGTCGAGCCCCACCTGCATCACGTTCTCGATGAAGATCGGGTTGTTGGGGCTGCTCTCGAAGCCGATGCCGCTGACCGGCACACACACCCCTTCATGGCAGTACTTGTCGTCATTGTCCGAATCGCCGTCGGCGTTCATGTCGAAGAACGTCGTCGACAGCCGCCCGCCGGTGAACGGACTGATCGCCATGATGAAGCCCGACCCACCCGGACTGCAGGCATCGGTGTATTCGGGGATGCGGCTGGTGCCGATCAGCGCCTGACCCTGGAAGCGGTTCTGCACCACGATGCGCTCGCCCTTCTCACCCCCGACCCCCGGAGAGACCAGGTCGATGTACCAGCCCTTCTTGCCCGCCATGTCGCCCGCCACGCCTTCCTCGATGACGCGGGCGGGAATGCCCGCCACCGTCGTCTCGACCAGGATGTCGCGCTTGACGAGATCGTTGCGACTGGCGATCAGCGACCCGTTGTCGATGAGGCCATACCAGCTCTGCACCTGCAGGTCGCTGATGTCCGCGTCCTGCAGGTACTTGCCGGTGCCCACGAACACCCAGGTGTGGCCCGTGGTCGCATCGCGCGCCACCATCGGAGCGGCGGTGATCGGCTGCGCCACGCCATCCGGGTCCACGGCCTGGAACAGCTTGATCGCGTTGGGCGACATGGCGAAGTTGGTGATCTTCCAGACCGCGCCTTCCAGATCCCCGGCGTAAACCACATCGCCGAAGGTATCGGTGTTCGTGTCGCGGACCAGCACTGCGGTCAGCGCATTGCCCGAGGTCGAGTCGACGGCGAAGGTGGACACCTCACCGTTGCTGGCGCCACCGATCCGGATGGTGATCAGCTGGGCGCCGTTGCCGGAATCCGGCCCGTTGCCCAGCACCACGCGCCAGTCACCGTTTGCGACCTGCGCGATCACCGGGCGGCCGATGTTGCGACCCAGCTGGGGAATGTGGCTGGCGTCCTTCTCCCACAGCAGGGAAGGCGTCGAAGGGTTGGTCACGTCGAGCGCAAAGATGCCCGGCCCGCCGCGCCCCAGTGTGCCAACCAGCACCGTGCGCCAGGAAGATGTGGTCGTGTCATAGATCTCGGCCGCGGTCGTTTCGCCGTCGACATAGAACTGGTGCTCGTAAAGGGGGCTCGCCAGCTGCGCCATGCGCCCGCCCTTCATCACGGCATTCGGCACGAATGCGAACACCTCCGCGCCGCTGTTGGCATTGAACGCATGCAGCATGCCGTCGTTCGCACCGACATACACGATGGGTGCGCGATTCAGCCTTGCCGCGGCTGTCGCCCAGGTCACATAGTCGGCCCCGCCCTGATAGGGCGCGTTGGCATGCAGCGTGGCATTCGGCGACCCGATGAACAGCGGCGTGGAATTGACGATATCGCCCAGGATGCTGTCGCGCACACGCAGCGTTCCGCCCGTGTACGACTCCTCGCTGGTTCGCTGGCCGCGCAGATAATCGATCACCTGCGTGCGGATGGCCTCAGTGGCGCCGAACTGGGCCTTCTGCGTGGAGCTGAGACCGCCTGCGTCCGTGGTGAAGTTGACCAGCCCCGTGCCGGTGCCGTTGGCGGCCAGGATATTGCGGGTCAGGTATCGGTTCACCGTCGACAGGCCATCGGTCGCGCGCCATACGGGGTTCGCGGAGAGCTGCCCGTTGGCGTCCACCGAGAATGCATTGAGCTCACCACCCCAGATGCCGCTGAAGAACTGCGCCTGGAAGGTGCGCGTCTCGGTGTCCAGGCGGGTGGAGTTCGCCGCCAGCGAGCTGGCTGAACCCTTGCTCTCCGCCACGATGTTGGCAAACGCGCGCGTCAGGCTCTCGATCATCTGCTGCGCCTGGCTGGCCACGTAGAAGTTCTTCGGGCGGGCGCGCACGATGTTGTCGTTCGGGGTCAGTGTCTCTTCGCTCTGCCAGGAATTGGCCGGCAGCGCGGTGGTCGTGGGCGCCAGAGGCTCGAACTCGTCGGGAACCTGGAAGCCGCCATACTTCGTCGCCAGCCAGTACTGGTTGCGGCCCGGCGGCGTCAGCACCTGGTTCTCGCGCACGTCCACCCAGTACGTCGACACCGTCTGCTTGCCTTCGATTCCGGCCCGCAGGTCGGTGGTGTTGGCGTAGTAGGACAGCGCCGCGATGTAGGGTGAATTCTGGGTCGCGCCCTGCGGCATCGGCGTCGGGAAGCTCGTGGTGCCGAACTCCATCTGCCACACCTTCTGCATCCACTCGCGGACATTCAGCGGATCGGCAGTCACAGTCGCCGGCCGCGTCGGTTCGTTCGAGGTATTGGTATTGCCGGGCAGGTTCTTGTCGACGTGCGTGTACACGTCGCCGATGCCCAGGAAGGCGTTGTTCTGGCAGCGGTACTGGATCGGGTCGTCCCAGTTGGTGATGACCGGGAAGCCGTCGGCCCAGCGGTACCTCGCAGAGCCTGCGCTCGCGCCGCTGAGGCTGGAGTACTGGGGCACATCGCCAAGGTTGCGCACGTAGCGCAGCGCGGCGTAGTAGAGCTCGCTGACCGGGTCGGTGCCTTTGTGGTTGTCCGTGGTCATCTGACCGAACTTGTTGATGTAGTTGATCACGCCGCTGTCCAGGATGGGCGTGGAGCCCCCCACCGCGGTGGAGGTGGCGGCTGCGTCCGAGGTGTCCGGGTTGCGCACCAGCACGCCGGTGTTCGGGTCCCACTCCCGATTCGGATTCGAGCTCTGCACCCAGCCATCGTCCGTATCGAAACTCAGCACCGTGGGTCCGACGAACTTCTGCCGCGCGCGCATGACGCCGCCATCGCGGTTCTGGGCAGAATCATTCAGGTAGCCGAAGACGCTGTAGCGCATGCGCCCGGCGTACTGCTGGATCAGGCCTTCCGGCTTGTAGTTGGAGCCATACTGCACGCAGTTGCTCTCGACGCCGACGGAAGGATCGCAGACCTTCACGCGCAGGTTGAACCAATAGACGCCGCTGTCCGAATTGCGCAACCGGCCGCCGTCGTAGGGCGTCGCCGCCACTGCGCCGCTGCCGGGGCTTCCGACGCTGTTCGTGCGTGAGATATGGACGCGATTGCCCAGGTTTGCAACGCGCAGGTAAATGGCCGACCACTCATCTGTGGCAATCGCGTCGCGTACCTGCGAGGCGGTGGTCAGGCTGCGGTTTGGATAGTACTGGTTCGAGGCGTTGCCCTCGCTCCGCGCCTTTTCAAGCCACGTCTCGGTTGTGGTGTCGCGGACGCGAAGACCGCCCGTCAGCGCCTTGCGGAACGGATCGATGGTCTGTGTCGCAGCCCAGTTGAGGAAATTGCCGCTCCAGTCAAAGTTCCCCGAGCACGTGTGGGTCGACGCCGCACCAACCGGATAGAAGTGGTTGTTGGCCTCGTTGCCGGAGTCATGGCTGTACCGGTAGCACTTGTCCGGATCGAAATAGCCCACGTAGGGCGACGCGGGCGCATAGCTGCCCAGGTTCGCAAGGCTGTTCACCGTCGGGTGCTCCACCGACGGCACCAGGAACAGGTTGCCCGGCACGTCGCCACCGACTGAAAGAGGCGACTGCGACACGATGGAGGTCGGCGCCGCGGCAAAGGCCGGATACGCTGTCATGAGCACGAACATCGTGGACAGCGCGAGGTACGCGCCGGCCATGACATTCCCGATGCTACGAAACTTGGACATGACGAGGATCCTCTGTTGGTCCCGTGATCAGAATGCGCGCCGCACGGTGGACTGCAGCACGACGATTGAGCGATCGGCAGAGTCCACCGGATCACTGCTGCGCACGGTGACCCGGTAGAACGCCACGTTGTCGGGCGGATAGTTGTTGCCGTAGTTGCCAAAGTCCGAGTTGTCGGAAAGGCCCATGCTGTTGGGCGCCGCGCCGGTCCCCATGAACTGGATGTGGTACTGCGGAACGCCGGGCGTGCGGTCGTCGTTCAGGTTGAAGGCGCCGGGGACATTGGTCCAGTTCGCGCCGCCGGCATTGAAGGCTGTGGCGCCGGCGTTCAGGCAGTTGGTTGCGCCTGAACAGTCCTCGCCGCCGAGCACGGCGATCTGCCAATTGCCGGTGATCGCGAGCTCCGCGGCCCGCAGTGCCGCCTCGGCCCGCTGGAAGGCCAGCGACCGGTCATACATGTTCGCGCTCATGCGCTCCTGCAGGCCGGTGCCCCGCATGCTGGCAAGACCGATGATCGTGACCACCAGCAGCAGCACCAACGCGACGATCAGTGCGACACCGCGTTGCCGGCGCGGCGGCCGGATGGAGGCTCGGATGCGGGTCATGGCACGCGGTTCCTGAGGGTGATGATCTGCGAGAATGTGCGGCGCAGCCGGCCCTGGTTGATGTCCGGGTCCGTCGAGACACGCGCTTCAGCGCTGTCCACCGTCAGCGCGATGCGCACGGCATTGATGTCGTCCCAGTCGCCGGCGGCCGTCACCGCGTTGGCCTCTTCGAACTCATCCCCGCCGTCGCGCCTGTAGGTGATCTGCATGTCGGTAACGCCGGTGACCACTTCTTCGGTCAGCAGTCCACCGCCAGCCGCCAGCCGACGCCTGAACAACGAACGCCCGCCCTCTTCCGGACGGGCGCTCTCGCCCACGTACCAGTCCGTGGCGAAGAACCGGCCAAGCATCGAGTTGCGGTTGAAGGCCCAGGTGTTGCCAGAAACCGAGCTGCAGTCCGTCGGGAAGCCCAGGCCACGGCTGCAGTTGCCCGGCGTGACGCCGCCGGGGCTGTCATGCGTCATGCGCACTGCTGCGGCATCGTACGCGGTCACCTGGAAGATCGTGGCATGGTCGAAATCGCACACCACCATCACATCGCCGGGGCCGATGTCGGTAGTCGCGGCATTGACCTCGATGGTGCCGGCCAGCGCGTCATGGTCCTCGACGGTCAGCGCGATGCCCTGGATGCCCTGCAGCTGGATCGCATCGGTGCCGGCCGACCGATCGCCGCGGTTGCTTCCGAAGTCGACGGCCGACGTGTCTTCGTCGTCCTCGTGCCCGAGGATGCCGAACCAGTCCATCCACCAGTCGGTGCCGCCAGAGGTATCGACCACATTGGCGACGCGCCCTTCGTTGTCGCAGCCGGAGACTCCGGCCTGCCGCACATCGCGCGCGATCAGCTCGAACGCGGTGCGCGCGCTCTCCTGCACCTGACTGAGCCCTTCGTTGGTGCGGTAGCTCTGGCGATTTGCGAGCGTCAGGCTGATCGCGCCGCCCACCACGACCAGGCCCAGCACCATCGACACCATCAGTTCGATCAGGGTCAGGCCCTGCATGCCGGCGCGCCTCACAGCCGCACCTCCGTGACGATCTGCATGTTGGCCTCTGCATCCTCGCCAGTGGCGCGCTGGTCGTTCCAGCGCACCGTGATGTCGCAGCGGAATCCGCCATCACAGTCGATGGCACCGGTGGCAGTGGCATTGAGGCTCTGCCTCAGCCCGTCGCGCCACGCGGCCAGCGCAACTTCCGGATAAGTGTCGCCCGTGGGCGCCGGGTCATCGATATCGATGTCGAACGCGCCGGTGCTGGCCGCGACACGCTCGGCCCGCATCGCATCGGTGATCGAGTGCGTCAGCACGGTGGCCATGCCGCGTTCCAGCGCGCTCTGGTTGTTGCGCAGCGACCAGGTCTGCAGGCCGACCAGACCGAGCATCCCGAACGAGAGCACCAGCACCGCGATCAGGACCTCGATGAGTCCCACGCCGCGCTGGTGGCGAAGGTGGCCGTTCAGCTGCATGTGCCTGTTCCCCTGGTGTTGACGACCCGGCTGCTGCTGCCGAGCGTCAGCGTGCGGATGTTCTCGTCCGACAGCCGCGTGGTGCAGACGGTGAATGCGTGGGTCGCGGAGTCGCTGCCATCGGACTCCACGGTGCCGCCCACCAGCGCGCCGCCGGTACGCGCCAGTCCATCCGGTCCGAACACGATGCTCTCGTTCGCCAGCGTCGAGCTCACATGGTGCGTGTTGCCGTAGGTGTTGAACGTGCCGCGCTTCACCACGTCGCCCTCGGCATTGAGCAGAATCCAGTTCTCCCAGTTCGCGTCAGCCGTTGCGCAGGTGGTCGATGTGGCGGTGGCGGTGCGGCACAGCGTCATGTTCCGGTTGCGCCGGATGGCTTCGGACCGGCCGAAGCTCAGCGCACCGACCAGGTCGTTGGTGTGATCGACGAGGCGATTGCCGGCGACCATCCGGTTGAACGATGGCACGGCCATCGCCATCAGGATGCCGGCCAGCACCACGGTGGTCAGCAGCTCCATCGTCGTGAAGCCGAGTTGGCGGTTTTCCATGGCCGGTATCATGCCGGGCCGGCGGGAACACGCAGGGCAAGCCGACGGGCGGCGCATTCGGCCCGACAAGCGGCACAAATGCGTGCACAGTTCACACTTTGCGGCGGCATAAATTGTCCGCTCCCCCGCAGCGGATGATTTCGATGCGCCACGAACGCCAGACAGGCTTCGCGATGTTCGATGTGCTGGTGGCCATGTTGCTGCTGGCGATCTCGCTGACTGGCGCGTGCCTGTCGCTGGTCCACACCATGCGCACCACCCATGCGGCGCTGCTCGCCACGCGCGCGGTGGACCTTGCCACCGACCTCTCCGAGCAGCTGCGCCATGCCGGGTCGGCTACCCAGGTCGCGGCGCTGCTGGTGGCCGCCCGCGCCCGCATCGCCACCGTGCTGCCGGTGGCCGGACTGGAACCAGAGCAGATGCTGCAGCTGGAAAGTCTTCCGCCGCCCGCTGAGGCCGAGGCGGCGATGCCCTCCGGCGGAGCGCAACTGGTGCTTCGATGGCGCGCGGCCGGTGGCCCGGCTCCGCATGAGCTGCGGCTGCCGCTGTCCTCCGTGCCCGAGGCTGCTGCGCCATGAGGCCCAGGGCCGGCTTCACGCTTACGGAGCTGCTGATCGCGGTCAGCCTGCTGTCCGTGGTCACGGCAGGTGGCATCCGCGCCTTTGCGCGGGCCAGCGCGTCGCAGCGCGACTCGGCCGCGGTCCAGCAACTGCATGAGCGGGCACAGTACGTGTTCGCGACGCTCGAGCCGGAGCTGCAGATGGCAGGCTTCCTCGGGGTCGACGCGCCGGTCCCAGCCATCGCGGCCCCCGAGGTTCCAGCCGCCGCCGCGCAGTGCGGCGCCGAAGTTGTGGGGCACATCGACCGGGCGGCCGAAGTCCTGCCGGCATGGTCGCTGCCGTGCGCGGCGCGCAATGGCGGCGCCGTGGACGACAGCCAGGTGCTCATCATCCGGCGTGCCTCCGCGCATCTGGCCGACGGTGCCGAAGCGGGCCGCGCGCAGTGGTTTGCCGACGCCGCGCAGCCGCGCAGCGCGCGCGTCTACTGGCATGGCGAGGCGCCGTGGACACGCGCCGATGCCAGCGCGGGTCGCGCGCTGCGCGACCTGCTGGTGCGGATCTACTACGTGTCACGCAGCGCGGATGACGACGCGTCCACCCCTGCGCTGCGCGTGAAATCCCTGACCAGCATCGCCGGTGTGCCGGCATTCATCGATACGGAGGTCATGCCAGGTGTGGAGTCCCTGCAAGTGGAGTTGCTGCCCGCCGCGCATTCGCCACAGCTCGCCCGGGTCGCGCTGCGCCTGCGCCCGATCCAGGCGACCGCTGGCGCAGCCATCGGCGGGCTGGATGTCTCGCGTGTTTTCTCGCTGCGCAATGCTGCGCGGTGAGCGCCATCGCCAACGGCACGCCGCAGCCGGCTTCGCGGCGCCGATGGCGATGGCCCTGTCCGCGGTCATCGGGCTGATCAGCATGGGTGCGCTGCACGAGGGACTGTTCGGCGAACAGCTGGCCGTCACGCGCGGTCTGCATCAGCGGGCACTGGCGCTGGCCGAGCTCGGCATCGAGGCTGGCCTGGACCGGCTCGGCACGCTGGTGGAGCCGCTTCCCGCCAGCTTCTCGCTGCAGCCGCTGGAAGGCACCACCGACATCGTGCGTGTCACGTTGCACCCGGTGGCCAGCACGGCGGTGCCTGCCGGGGCCAGCGCGGCGCGCCTCGTGCTGCATCACTACGAGATCCGCAGCACCGGGCACACGGCCCGTGGCACGCGCGCCGCGCTGGCGCAGGGCGCGACGCGCCTGTTCGTGGCTGCCGAAGCCGGCGAGGACGCAGTGCCATGAGGCGGTGGCTGGCCGTCTTCCCGGCGTTGCTGGCTGGACTGTTGCTGACCGCTCTGCCGCTGGCACGGGCGGCAGCGCCGCTTGGCGATTGCCTGCCACAGGTGCGGGTGCCGCTCGTCGTGCAGATCGGCGCAGCCACGGCCGTGCCTGCCCTGCTCGAAGGCGGCATCGACACGCCGCTGCTGCTGCGCGACGCCGCAACCGGCCGCCTGCTCTGGTCGGCGGCGAAGTCCGCCGCGATCCAGACCTTCGACGAGATGGAGGCCGGCTTTGCCGGCAGCCTCGCAGCGCTGGACCTCGATGGCGACGGACGCCACGACCGGCTGTACGCCGGAGATCTTTCCGGCCGGGTGTGGCGATTCGACATGCAGCATGGTGCGCCCGCCGCGTCGTGGCTGACGGGCGGCGTGTTCGCGGATTTCAACAATGTCGAGGGCCGCGGCTTTCTCGCGGCTCCGGACCTGTCCGTGAATGGCCACGATGGCACGGCGTGGCTCGACATCGCAGTCGGCACCGCGGCCCCGGGCAATGCCGCAGCCAGCAACCGCTTCTATGTGCTGCGTGACCACGACTACCTGGGCAACTGGATGCAACGCCTGTACGACGATCACGAGGCGATCCGCGAGGACGATCTGGTGCGCGTCCCGTCCACGGTGGGTGAAGCCACCGAGGCGGTGGACATGCCAGCTGCGGGCCCCGGCTGGTATCTCGAACTGGGCAGCGGCCAGGTGTTTGCGCCGTCGCTGACCGTGAACCATCGCACCACTCTGGTCATCGCCAGCGGCATTCCGCGCGGCGGCAGTTGCGAGATCCTGCCGCGCATCCTCACGCTCGACCTGCGGTCGCCATCAGTGGCCGCCGACGAAGCCGAAGGCCCCCGTGCAGTGCCGCGCGCGGCAGTCCGGGCCAGCGCCGTGCTCGAACTGGTGCACAGCGAGACCAGTCCGGCGCTGGTCTGCGTGCTCGATGGCGAACCGGTGGCCGGCTGCACCGTGGACACCCGGCCGACGCGCACGTGGTGGCGCAGGGATGACGCGCCATGAGACCTGCGCGCACCGGCTTCACGCTGATCGAATTGCTGGTCGCGCTGGCCGTGCTCGCGATGCTGACGGCTCTCGCGTGGCCGGCCTATGCCTCCATCGTGCAGCGCGCACATCGCGGGGATGCGAGGCTCGCGTTGCTGCGGCTGCAGCAGCTGCAGGAGCGGCACTACGCAAGGCACCTGCGCTATGCCGGCCGGCTGGGTTCATCCGGCGACGAAGACACCCTGCAGGCCGCCGCGCGCAGTGAAGCCGGCCACTACGCGCTCGCCATCGAGATCCGGGATGACGGCCAGGGCTATGTGCTCACCGCGACGGCGGCCAGCGACGGCCGGCAGATGCGCGACGCGGCGTGCCGGCAGTTCTCGATCGATGAGCTTGGCCGGCGCCGCACGGCCGATGCCTCCGGTCGCTGGACGGAGGCAGACCCGCAACGCTGCTGGGGGTGAGCCGGTTCGAAACCGCGCTCACAGGCACGAAGGCGGCCCCGGCACGGATATCGACACGCGCAGGCAAGCGCACGCGCACGGGCACCGGCACCGGCCCCGGCACCGGCACCGGCACCGCGACGAGCTTGTGCTAGCCGGCCCTCGCCTTGCG
>CAZWDR010000093.1:0-10649 GCA_964632365.1 uncultured Steroidobacteraceae bacterium | reverse complement strand
GCCGAGGCAGTAGCACACCAGCGAGTTGGCGGCCGAACCGCGGCCCTGGCAGAGGATGTCGCGCGAGCGCGCGAACTGCACCACATCGTGCACGGTGAGGAAGAACGGCTCGTATTCCAGCTCGGCGATGATGGCCAGCTCCCGCTCGAGCATCGCCTGCACGTCCTGCGGCACGCCCTGCGGCCAGCGCGTGCCGGCGCCCTCGAGCGCCAGGTGCCGCAGCCAGCTGGACGGGGTGTGTCCTTCGGGCACCAGCTCGTGCGGATACTGGTAGCGCAGCGCATCGAGGCTGAAGTGGCAGCGCGCAGCGATGGCGACGGTTTCGGCCAGCAGTTCCGGGGGATAGAGGCGGGTCAGCTCGGCGCGCTCGCGCAGGTGGCGCTCGGCATTGGGGAACAGGCGGCGGCCCGCCTGCTGCAAGGTGACGCGATGGCGGATGGCAGTGAGCACATCCTGCAGCAGCCGGCGACCCGGCTCATGCATGTGCACGTCGCCGCAGGCCACCGCCTTCAGGCCCAGCCGCACCGACATCGAGATCGAGGCGCCCAGCAGCGCCGCATCGTTGCCATTGCGCAGCATCGCCACGCCCAGCCACAGCGCGCCGCGGTAATGCGCTGCGAGCCAGCGCCCCTGCTCCTCGGTGGCCTCGGCGGTGGCGCCGAGCACGCCCTCGCCGGGCAGCCAGATCAGCAGGCAGTCGGCCGGCGACACGGCGGGCGGCGCGATGCATTCGAGCAGATGCGCGCGCGCCAGATGGTAGCTGCCCTTCGGCGCCGCCCTGCGGCCGCGCGTGATCAGCTGGCAGATCTGCGCATAGCCCTCGCGGGTCGCGGCCAGGGCGATGAACTTCAGGCCGCATTCGAGCGTGAACTGGCTGCCGATGATCAGCGGCAGGCCGACCTGCTTCGCATGCACATGCGCGCGCACGACCCCGGCCATCGAACACTCGTCGGTGAGCGCCAGCGCGCGATAGCCCAGCGCCGCGGCGCGATCGACCAGTTCGGTCGCATGCGAGGCGCCGCGCAGGAAGCTGAAATTGCTCAGCGCATGCAGTTCGGCGTAGTCGGCGGCCGGTACAGCCCTCCCTGTGCTGCTGGCCGGGACATCAGGCGAAGCATCCATGCACGAACCAGCGCCGCGGCGGCTCACACTCCCGGAAGATCCACCAGCGCGCCCCATCGGCGCCGCGCGCCACGTAGTAGTCGCGCGCGATGTCGCCGCCATCCCACCAGCCGGTCTGGATGCGCTCAGGTCCACTGAGCAGCACCAGCTCCTGGCCCGCATGGCGCAACGCGCGCACATGGCCGGTGTCATCGCGCAGCACCTGCAGGGGCCGGGGTGCATCGAAGATGCCCAGCGGACGGCTCGTGCCGGCATCGCGCACCCGGTCATCGCCGCGGCGCTGCGGCTCGGCCAGCATCGGCCACACGCGCCGCTGCTGGCGCTCGGGGCGATGCTCGTCGATCTCGGCCAGGCTGTAGACCGCCTCGTCGCCCAGCCGCGCCAGCAGCGTCTGCAGGAACTCTGGCGCCTGCGTGGCGCCGGGCGCCCCGCCCTGCTCACCCGCCGCCCACAGCGGCGCGGTGCTGGCGATGAACCGTCGCGGTCTTCCCGCAGTGAGTTCGAGGCGCCGCACCGGCTCACTGAGGGTGAGGGATTCAAGGCGCGCGGCCAGCAAGGCATGGAAGCGCGCGGCGCGGTATTCGGGAGCCACGCAGCGCAGGATGCAGGTCAGGGGTTCGGCATGGCGGTAATGCAGGCGCAGCCGCAGGCTGGTGGTGCCGCGCTGGCGCTCGCGCAGGAACACCTCGAGCCGCTCGAGGGCCGGTTGCACCGCACCGAGCAGCCGCTCGCAGTCCATGGTTTCGTAGTCCGGGTCGATGCGTGCATGGAAGCGCTCGACCTGCGGCAGCGCGGCGCGCGGATCGGCACGCGCGCCGGTGAGCCGGTCGAGCTGCCAGAGTCTTTCGGGCCCGATGCGGCGGGCCAGGCCGGCCCGCGGCAGGCGCAGCAGCTCGCCGAAATTGCGCACGCCCATGCTGCCCAGTCGCGCCAGGTCTTCGGATGGCCAGCGCAGATGCTCGAGGGACAGAGGCGCCAACCGGCTCTTCAGTCGCGCCGCATCGAGGATGCTGCAGTTCGCGCCGGCACGCGCCAGCACCACTGCCGCCAGCGGCAACGGGGCCAGCGCCAGGCGCAGCGGCCGCGGGAAGGCCGTGCGCAAGGCCTGCAGCAGCGCCGGCAATCCGCCGAACAGCCGCACGCTGCCGGCCAGCTCGAGCAGCAGCGCATCGGTGGACTCCACGGTCACGCGCGGCGTGAAGCCCTGGGCCGCCTTCACGGCTGACGCCAGCGCTGCGGGCAGCGTGCCGGGCGGCAGCGCCGCAGCCTGCTGCGTCCAGTCATCGCATTGCACGGCGGCCCACAATTCACGGGGACGTGCCGCCACGCCGGGTGCCGCGGCGGATGTCGGGGCGGATGTCGCGGCGGTCCTGACCACGCGCAACGGAACGGGCGCAGCATTGTCAGGCTTGCGGGGTGCAGCTGCAGGTGCCCCGGCCACGGCAGATTCGAACAGTTGCTGCTGGTGGGGAGTCATGGCAGGCCCAGCTTGAGCGCGCGCGGCGTCAGCCCGCGGCCCTTCAGCAGTTCGACCGACAATGCATGGTCCGTGCGCGTGACGGCGAGGCGCAGCGACGCGGCAGTGTGTTCGTGCATGGCACGCGGCGGGCGGATCAGCACGCCCAGCGCCGCGCCCTGCTCGGCCGCCAGCACCAGCCGGCGCAGCGCCACCAGGCTCACGCCTGGTCCCACCCAGCCAAAGGCGATGGCGCATACCCCGGAGAGCAGGCTTTGTTCCAGTGCCCACAGCGGTTCACCCGCGCGCACCACCAGCATGCGATCAAGGCGCATGCCGGCAGCACGCCAGGCCGGCGCGAACAGCTCGAAGGGAGGCGCGATGAAGGCGCAGCAGCGCGGGGACTCGTGCCGGGTGAACTGCCGCAGCAGCGGCGCCCACAGCGTCAGTTCGCCGTGCCCCGGACTGTGCGTGATGACCTCGACCAGGCCGCGTCGCGGCCAGCCTCCACCGGACAATGCCGCATCGAGTGCAGTGAAACCGGTGGCCCAGCCGGGAGCGGCAGCGGCACCGCGCCCTCGCCAGAGGGAAGGATGGCGCAGCAGGCCCTCGAGCTGCTGATGACGGAAGGTGCTGGCCATGGCTTCATTCGATGGGCTGGCGGATCACCGTTTTCCACCGGGATGGATCGGTGCGCCTTCTTCAGAGGCCCAGGCTCTTGCCGCGACGGACCACGCCGACCACCACGCCCTCGATCAGCATCTTCTGCTGCTTGAGGTCTACCTTGATGGGTTCGAAGTCTTCGTTCTCGGGCAGCAGCCAGGCCACTGGACCTTCCTGCCGATAGCGTTTCACGGTGACTTCTTCATCGAGCCGCGCCACGATGATCTGGCGGTTGCGCACATTGGCTGTGCGATGCACCGCCACCAGGTCGCCATCGAGGATGCCGGCATTCTTCATGCTCATGCCTACCACCTTGAGCAGGTAATGCGGCTGCGGATGGAAGATGGATGGATCGATGGAGAGGTGATCTTCGATGTTCTGCTCGGCAAGGATGGGGCTGCCGGCAGCCACGCGGCCGATCAGCGGCAGGCCCATCTGTTCGCGCAGCGCGTCTTTCAGCTGGATGCCGCGGGATGAACCGGGCAGCAGCGTGATGACACCTTTGCGTTCGAGCGCGCGCAGGTGCTCTTCAGCCGCATTGGGGGAGCGGAAGCCGAGTTCGTCGGCGATCTCCTTGCGGGTAGGCGGCATGCCGGTGGCCTGCACGGCGCGCTGGATCAGCCGCAGGATCTCGCTTTGCCGGGGCGTGAGGTCGGTGTCGGGCATGGTTGCTTCCGTAGCTGGATTTGCATACAGGCTACTGTGTATTTATACAGGTGCGCAACCCCCCTTTACGCAGTTTTTGCCGCGCTGGATCGATTGGTGCGCTGCGCTCACGGACCCTGCACCGACCGGTAACGCACTGCGCGCTCGACCATGTCGATGATGTGATCGGCCGCCCGGACCGTGAGCGGATGCTGGACAGAACCGGCCCGCGGCAGGATATAGGCCGCCATTTCCCGGGCCACATCGAGTTGCCGATCCGGTCCCTCGGCGAGCAGTGTCAACACCAGGTTCTCAAGAGCAATCACCCGGATGCGCAGATGCACCAGTTCGGCATTCGTCAGTTCAGGGACTTCTGCCTTCGCTTCGTCCGGCAACGCCCTACCCTCGTTGCCCCATCTCGACAGCGACCTCTCGCGTTGCATGAATGCTGTTTCCGGATCGTCAGAGTCTGGACTGGTCATACGCGAAACACTCCTGATCAGATTTCCTGCAATGCATGTAGTGGCGACGTGACCGGATCTCCTTCATGACTCGCATGGATGTGCCGGGCGGTGACACCTGGCCTGCTCAATCTACGCAGATTCAAAGCCAGTGACATGGCTGCTGCCACTGCGGGAACTGCGTACGGGCAGAGATCTTCTTGATGCCGCTCCCGTGCACACCTGATGATGCAACGAGGTTGCCTTGACGCAACGTTGTCTTGCAGATGTAGCGTCAAACACGGAAAAATCCTTCTGAAGCGCATCTGTAGCAGCAATGTAATCTGTCTCCTACACCCGACACAGTTCAGAAAGCAGTTGCAGCGGCAGCCGCAGATATGGTCAAGTTAGGCACCCGCATAAACTTGGCACCAGCACATGATGTCACGGTGCAGTTGCGGTAGTTTTTGGACACTGACCTTCAAGGGGATCAACAATGAAAAGCTCGATGGGTATCAAGATCGCCGCTGCGGCCGCATTCGTTGCGCTGGCTGGCTGCACGGACCTCAAGCCGTTGCAGGCGGACATCGACAGCCTGAAGACCCAGGTGGGCACCCTGTCCTCCGACGTCGCTGCGATGAAGGCTGACCGCACCGGCGCCAATGCTGCTTCGGCTGCGCAGGCTGCTTCGGCCAAGGCCGATGCCGCGCAGAACACTGCCAACCAGGCGCTCGCTGCCGCCCAGGCTGCGCAGACCGGTGTGAACGACCTGAACGCGAAGATCGACCGCATGTTCGAGCGCTCGGTTTCGAAGTAAGCGCAAGCTTCCTTCGATGAAGAACGCCGCGCCCAGCGCGGCGTTTTTTTTGCGCGCGTAATCGCCAGGGCAGCGCCGCGGATGCTTCCCAAACTCAAATGAGTTTGAGTATCATTCTCGACAACAACAACACGGCAGCCCTCCCCCTCGATGAGCAGCGTTCCTGGTTCCCTGTTCCGGAAGATCCTCTTCTGGATGCACCTGTCCTGCGGCGTGGTCGCAGGGGTCTTCATCCTGCTGATGTCCGCCACCGGCGTCGCACTCACCTATGAACGGCAGATGATCGACGCCGCCGCGCGCGGCAATCATCTGGAAGTCCCGGCCGGAGCCCAGCGCCTGGACGTGGATGCGCTGGCTGCCGCGGCGCGCGCCGCGGCGCCGGGCAACGACCGGTTGTCGCTGGTCATCGATGCGGACCCGGGCGTGCCGGTGTCCGTCAGTGCCGGCCGCCAGACCGCCGCACTGCTGAATCCACTGACCGGCGAGACCCTCGAAGACGCCTCCACCAGCACGCGCGGCTTCATGTCGCTGATGCGCAGCTGGCATCGCTGGGTGGGCGGGGATTCCAGCAGCCTCGGCGCGACGCTGATCGATTACAGCAACCTGCTGTTCGTGTTCATCATCATCAGCGGCCTGTACCTGTGGCTGCCCGCGGTGTGGCGCTGGCGCACGGTGCGCGGCGTGATGCTGTTCCAGCGCAAATACATCAACGCGAAGGTGCGCGACTTCAACTGGCACCATGTGTTCGGCTTCTGGATGCTGATCCCGCTGTTCCTGATCGCGGTGTCCGGCGCGGTGATCTCGTTCCCGTGGGCCACGAACCTGGTGTATGCCGCAGTGGGTGAAGCGCCGCCGCAGCGCGGCGGTGAACGCGGTGCCGGCGGCGAACGCGGTGCCGGCGCTGGCCGCGCAGGCGCCGCGGGCCCCGCAGCGCCCGCCGGTGACGTGCTGCCCGGCGCAGACGCCGCGACGATGCCGACGCAGACCGCCAGCCTGCAGCAGCTGTTCGATGCCGCCACCAGCCTCGCACCCGACTGGCAGCGCGTCACGCTGCCGCTGCAGATGCACGGTGATCACGTGGATGTGCAGGTGGAGCCGCGCTCCACCGAGCGCCGTCCGCCGCGTCGCACGCTCGAACTGAGCACGGTGGATGCCAGCGTGCTGAAGGATTCCGGCACCGGCGCGTCCGCGCAGAGCGCCGGCCAGCGCGCGCGCAGCTGGTTCCGCTTCGTGCACACCGGTGAGCAATACGGCGTCATCGGCCAGACGATCGCCGGCATCGCATCGCTGGCCGCCTGCTTCCTCGTCTACACGGGATTCGCGCTGGCCTGGCGGCGGCTGATCCGGCCGCTGTACCGGCGCGCATGACCACGGCGCCGCGTGGTCGTCACGACCCCGCCGGCCCGATCAGGTCCAGATCACAGCTTCAGGATGCGGCCCGCAGAGGCGGGCCGTGCCGCTAGTAGCGGACCAGCGCCGCGCCCCAGGTGAAGCCGCCACCGAAGGCTTCCAGCAGCAGCAGGTCACCCTTCTTGATGCGCCCGTCGCGCACGCCGGTGTCGAGCGCCAGTGGCACCGATGCGGCGGAGGTGTTGCCGTGCTCGTGCACGGTGACGATCACGCGCTCCATCGGCAGGTCGAGCTTCTTCGCCACCGCCTGGATGATGCGGATGTTGGCCTGGTGCGGCACCAGCCAGTCGATCGCGGACTTCGGCAGGCCGTTCTTCTCCAGCACCTCGTCCACCGATCCGCCCAGCATGTTCACGGCGACCTTGAAGGTCTCGCGTCCGGCCATGCGGATCACCGCGCGGCCGTTGGAGTCCGGCGCATAGCCGCGTGACACGCCACCGGTGCAGTACAGCAGCTTCTCGTAGCTGCCATCCGCGTGCAGGTGCGTGGAGATGATGCCCGGCTCTTCAGTGGGCGCGAGCACCACCGCGCCGGCGCCATCGGCGAACAGGATGGCCGTCGTGCGGTCGGTGAAATCGGTGATGCGCGACAGCGTCTCGGCACCGACGACCAGCGCACGCTGCGACGAGCCGGTGCGCACGAACTTCTCGGCGATCGACAGCGCATAGATGAAACCGCTGCAGGCGGCCTCGACACTGAACGCCGGCACGCCGAGGCAGCCCAGGCGCGCCTGCAACAGCGTGCCGCTGTTCGGGAACACAAGGTCGGGCGTCGCGGTGGCGAAGACGATGAGGTCGATGTCGGTGGGCGCGATGCCGGCTGCCTCGATCGCGCGCAGCGCCGCCTGCTCGGCCATGTCGACGGTGGTCTCGCCGTCGGCCGCGTAGTGGCGACGCTCGATGCCGGTGCGTTCCCGGATCCACTCGTCCGAGGTGTCCATCATCTTCTCGAGGTCGGTGTTGTGCACCACCCTCGCCGGAAGATAGGACCCGGTGCCGATGATTCGCGCGTTCATCGCGTGACGGGACGGACGGCAGCAGGCGCCCGCTGAGGCGGGAGCCTGCGCAGCGCCATCCGGTCCCTCAGGCTCAGTCCTGGTCGTCGGCGTCGGCCGGCGCTTCGATCACGCGCTTGCCGCGATAGAAACCATCCGGGGTGATGCGATGGCGCAGGTGCGTCTCGCCGGACTGGGGATCGACCGACAGCGCCGGCTGGGCGACATGGTCGTGCGAGCGGCGCATTCCGCGCGTGGACGGAGTCCTGCGACTCTTCTGGACTGGCATGGGCTATTTCTCCATCAAATCAATGTTTCGGACGGCGCGCGAGCAACTCGCCCAGGTTGGCGAATGGCCGCTGCACATCCGGTGCGTCATCATCCCGCGACTCGTTCCGCGCCGCGGGGCACTGCCCTGCCGCATGGCGTGGCGCCGCGGGCAGCGCCAGCAATAATTCCTCTTCCAGGAGCCCCGCCAGACGCAGGCGACCCTGCGGCGCCAGTGCGGTCTCGAACTCCTCCGGCACACCGGCTGCCTCATCTTCGGTCTCGACCAGTGCCACCAGCGAGCCGCCCTGCAGATCGCTCTGCATCGGCTCGAGGCACCGCTGGCATTGCAGCGTGACCGTGGCCTCGAACTGCACCGCTGCGATGATGCGGCCCGCGCGACGGGACAGATCGACCCGCCCGGTCACCGACCCCTGCTGGTCGGCCAGCATGCCGGCCAGTCGCGGCAAGCGCGCCAGCGGCACGGCCAGCTGCACCTGCCGACCGTGGTCGGCCAGCACCGCGACGTTGCTTTCAGTCAGGCCGTCCTCGGGCATGGGGCGCGTATCATACTAGCCCCCGATCCGGGTGCAAGTTCCTGTCTGCGCAGGCCCCATGAACGCTTTCCCCTCGGTGATCCTCGCCTCCACCTCGCCGCACCGGCGCCTGCTGCTGCAGCGGCTGCACCTGCCCTTCACGGCGCTGGCGCCGCCCGTGGCCGAGGTCGAGGAGCCCGGCGAGCCGCCGGCGGCGCGCGCGGTGCGCCTGGCCCAGGCCAAGGCCGCCTCCATCGCGCTGCAGCATCCGCGCGCCATCGTGATCGGCAGCGACCAGGTGGCCAGCTACGAGGACGCCGGCACGGTGCGGATCCTGCACAAGCCGGGTGACCGGCCGACCTGCCGCGCCCAGCTGGCATCCATGTCTGGCCGGATCGTGCGCTTCGACACCGCGGTGGCGGTGCAGCGTGGTGCCGAGGCGCTGACCCATCTGGAGCCCACCGCGGTGCGCTTCCGCCTGCTGCCGATGGAAGAGATCGAGCACTACATGGACCGCGAGCCGGCGTTCGATTGCGCCGGCGGCTTCAAGTGCGAGGGCCTCGGCGTGAGCCTCTTCCACTCGGTCGAGAGCCGCGACCCGACGGCGCTGGTCGGCCTGCCGCTGATCTGGGTCTGCGAGGCGCTGCGCCAGCTGGGCGTGAAGGTCTGACCGGCGGCAGGATCGGCACCGGTTTCAGCCGGCCGCCTGCCGGGCGCGCGCGGCCGGCGCGGCTGGTGAGCGCGTCCACCGCGGCGCGCAGTTCATCCGGCAGCGGCGCACTGACACTGACCAGCACATGCCGCTCCGGATCCTCGAAGCTGACGCTGTGCGCATGCAGGAACAGGCGCCGCAGCCCGAAGTCCTTGCGCAGCTGCGCGTTGAACTCCGCCTCGCCATATTTTTCATCGCCCGCCACCGGGTGCCCCGCATAGGCGGCATGCACGCGGATCTGGTGCGTGCGGCCGGTGAGCAGGCGCACCTCGAGCAGCGTCGCGAGATTGCCGAAGAACTGCACCACGCTGAACTCGCTGGCGGCGGGCTTGCCGTTGGCCGCCACCATCACCGTGCGCTCGCCGCCCACGCGTGTGTGCGTGGCCAGCGGCGCCTCGATGCGCTTCTTGCCCAGCTCCCACTTGCCACGCACCAGCACCAGGTAACGCTTGTCGAAGCTGCCCTGCCCGTCGGCGGTGTGTTCGCGCAGCAGCGCATGCAGGCTGCGCAGCGTGGAACGGCGCCGCGCGATCATCAGGCAGCCGCTGGTGTCGCGGTCGAGCCGGTGCACCAGTTCCAGCGTCTCGTCGGGACGCGACGCGCGCAGCGCCTCGATGACGCCGGCGCTGACGCCGCTGCCGCCATGCACGGCCACGCCGGCAGGCTTGTTCACGACGATCAGCCGCTCATCCTCATGGATGATGGAGGTCTCGATCTGGCTGGTCAGCCTTGGGGACGGCCGCGGACCGGTGGGCTCCTCGACGGGCGCGGGCGGCGCGATCGCGACGGGCGGAATGCGCAGCACATCGCCTTCGGCCACGCGCGTCTCGCCGGTGGCACGACGGCCATTCACCCGCACTTCGCCCTTGCGCAGCAGGCGGAACAGCCGCGTGCGCGGCACCGCGGGCAGCAGCCTTGCCAGCACCTTGTCGAGGCGAGAGCCGGCATCCTCGCTGCCGATGGTCTCGTGGCGCACGGGCGTGCGCGCCGGCGCCTCGGCAGGCGTCGCGGCGAGGTCCGCCGCTGCGCCGAGGTCGCCGGAATTTGTCGCGTCATCGGCCGGGCGGCCGCGTGAAGATTCATCCATTCTCAATCCGCCCAGGCCTAAAGCCTTGTTTTTCAAGCACCTTGAATTATACTGCGCGCCACGTGCCCCCACCGGGACGGATGACGGCGTTTTCCCTACAGACGCCCCACCACAACGAGCGGCACGGAACTTGCGACGCAGGAGTCGCATCATCGTGGCAGACCGCAAGGGTCCTCAGGTGTTCCCCGGCAACGGGTGAGCCGCGGGACCGCAAGGTCGGCAGCAGTAAAGGATTGCGAAGCGCTTCTTGTCCCTCCCAATGACAAAGGCGCCGTTCTCTTGAAGACATTGCACGCAACAATCCAGCGTCTGGTGGCCCATCTGATGGTCCACCTCGGCGCAATCTTCTGCCTCTCCCGGCTCGATCACGCGCCCGTCTTCGCGCGCGCGGCCTTCCGGCCTGCCACTCCCCAGCTTCTGAGTGGAATTCATGAAACGAATGCTAGTCAACGCCACGCAGCAGGAAGAACTGCGCGTGGCCCTGGTCGATGGCCAGAAAC
>CAZWDR010000092.1:0-10799 GCA_964632365.1 uncultured Steroidobacteraceae bacterium | reverse complement strand
CCCCAGCCGTAATTGAAGCTGATGCTCACCCGCACGTCGCGACCGGTATTGGCCGCGACCTCGTGGCGCAGCCAGCTCTCGAACAGCAGCAGGCCACCCGGCTTCGCCGGCATCACGATCCACGCGCGGTTGCGCTCGTCGGCATCGGGGCTGCGTGGCGGCGCGCCCATGTAGCGGTCGAGCCGGGGATCCTCGAACTTCAGTCCCGGTGCGCCGCGCGGCACGCGCACGTAATAGGTGCCGCTGACCGCGGACAGCGGATGCAGGTGCAGGCCATGCGCCACACCGGGTGGCATCACGTTCACCCAGCAGTCCGTCATCGCCAGCGGTGCGCCGCCCAGGTCGAACTCCAGTTCCGCGGCGAAGCGCTTCACATGGCGGTCGATGATCCGGCGCAGCGCATCGAAGCTCGGCGAGATGCGATGCATCTGGCTCGCCGAGGCGTAGGAAGTGAATCCACCGGGATAATTGCGGCGGGACCAGCTCTTGCCGGCCCCGTCGTCGTGCGCGAGCTGCAGGCACTCGCGCAGCAGCCGCGTGTTCAGCGCGGCTGCGCGGGCGGGAGTCAGCGCGGCGGTGTAGATCCGCGTCGGAAAGAAACTGCGGATCGCCACCGCGCGCTGGTTCTGCCGTGCCCTACTGGTGCAGGCCGCCGGCGTCGCCGGACTGCTGCCCGGCCGGCGCGCCTGCTGCGCCACCGACCGCAAAGGTGCCCATGCCACCGGGCGGCTGCTGGGGCCGTGCCGGTGCGGCACCGGGGCCGCCACCACGGGGTCCGCCACCGGGCCCACCACCGCCGGGACCACCGAAGCCGCCGCGCGGCGGATTGGACTTCAGCTCATTGGCCACGCTGACCAGGTGCGCGCGGATCGCCTCGGCGTCCTCGTTGCTCAGCGCATTGCGGAACGACACCATGCCGTTCTCGGTCAGCGCGCCATCGATGACCACGGCCTTCCAGCCGGCATCGCTGTTCAGGAACGCCGAGTAGCGCAGGTCGGGGAAGCCGCCCATCTGCCGGCCGTTCTCGTGGCAGATGGTGCAGTTCTGCGTGTACTTGTCGCGGCCCAGCTCGCGCTGTGCATCGGTGCCGAAGTTGGCGGGCGGATTGAGCACCTGCGGCGCCGGCGGCGGTGCCGGCGGCAGCGTGGCCTGGCCACCCAGCTTGTACACCACCAGGCGGCCGCCGCTGCTGCGGCCCAGCGCGCCCACCGCGGCGACATACTGCTCGCCATCGATCGCATACGTGACGGGACCCGCGACGATGCCCGCCCCCACTTCGCTGGACCACACCTTCTCGCCGTTGTCGGCGCGGAAGGCCAGGAAGTTGTTGGCGTTGGCCTGGAACACCAGGTTGCCCGCGGTAGTCATCGTGCCGGCACTGCCGCTGCCCTCACGCGACTTCCAGGCTTCCTTGCGCTTCACCGGATCCCAGGCCAGCAGGTACGAGCCGGCATCGGGCCCCAGGTTCGGCGCGGCATAGTCGGGCTGCCGGGAGACGTTGATCGACAGCAGCTGGTTGCCCATCTTCGCGCCGGCCTCGGCCACCATGCCGTAGCTGGCGTAGCGGGCGGGCAGGTACATCAGGCCCGTGTCCGGGTTGAAGGACTGCGGCTGCCACACATGCGTCTGGAACGGCACCACGTGCCAGCCCTTGCCGGTGGCGCCCATGTTGGCGTCCGGATTCAGGATGGGCGCCCAGTTGTTGGCCTTGTCGAAACCGGTGAGCCAGTTCGCACCCGGCACAAACAGGTCGGCGGAAAGCACCTTGCCGGTGGCCGCCTCGATCACATAGAACACGCCGTTCTTCGGCGCCTGCATCACCACATGCTTCTTCTGGCCATCGATGACCAGATCGGCGATGGTCAGCGGCGAGGCATTGTCGAAGTCGAAGTTGTCCATCGGCACCGCCTGGTAATGCCAGCGGAACTTGCCGGTCTTCGCTTCGAGCGCAACGATGGATGCGGTGAACAGATTGTCTCCACCGCCCGGCGAGCGCACCTCGGCCGGCCACGGTGCACCATTGCCGGTGCCGACGATCACCAGATCGGTTTCGGGGTCATAAACGATGCCATCCCACGGCGTGCCACCGCCGCCGAACTGCCACCACTCACCCTTCCAGGTCTTGGCGGCCCATTCCAGTTCGGGCTGCTCGAAACCGTCGGCCGGGTTGCCGGGCACGGCCCACCAGTGCCACAGCTTCTTGCCGGTTTCGGCATCCCAGCCGGACATGTAGCCGCGCTGGTGGTATTCCGCGCCGGCCTGGCCGATGAACACGATGCCATTGCCGACGCGCGGCGCGCCGGTGATCGAAAGCGCCTTCTCCGGATCGGTGGTCTGCGCTTCCCACACGAGCTTGCCGGTCTTCACATCGACGGCGATCAGGCGGCCGTCGAGCGTTCCCCAGATGGCCTTGCCATTCCAGTACGCGACGCCGCGGTTGCTCACGTTGCAGCACAGGCTCGTCGCGGCCATCTCGCGCGGCACCTGCGGGTCGTACTTCCACAGTTGCTCGCCGGTCTTCGCATCAAATGCGTAGGCCTTGCTCCACGGCGTGGTGACGATGATGCGGCCGTCGATCACCACGGGCGTGGTCTGGTAGCCGCCGCGTTCACTGAGGTCGGCATACCAGGCCGGGGCGAGGCGCCCGACCGTCTCGACGTTGATCTGCTTCAGCGGGCTGTAGCGCTGTTCGCTGTGGTCACCGCCGTGAGCGGCCCACTGGTCAGTGACGGCGGCTGCGGGATCCGCCGACGCCCTGCGTCCGGACTCGCTGCCACCCGTAGCGGACACGCAGGCAACGATGCCCGCGGCGATGCCCGCGCTCGCCAATACCGTGATCAGACGTCGCATGTTTCCCCCGACTTCATCTTTCAATAACGCGAATCGGGGCGAAGAATAGCTGATAAGCGGCACAGCGGGAGCATCTCCCGTGCCGTTTCAGGCGTGTTCGCGCGGCGGATCTGCCTTCAGGGCTTCAGCTGGTCGATATGGATCGTCACCCGCGCGGCGTCTCCGGCGCGCACACGCACGACTCCGAAGGGATCTCCGGTACGCGAAATGGCGCTGCCGCCATTGGCGACCCGTGCCTCGATCTCCAGTTCCTGACCGGCACTGAAACCGCTGCCTTCGATCATCGCGTCGGTGCTGAGCAGATCGACATCCTGCGGGAAGCGCGCTTCCAGCCGCTTCGCGGCCAGCGGCGGTCCGCGCTGTTCCGGGATGCGGGCCACCACGAACAGCGGCGCGCCGGCGGCGGCCTGGCCGGCAACCGCAGGCGCCAGCGTGACGCGCACCGGCACGGTCACCGCCTCCGCCGCGCTGCTGTCGCCCGACGGTGAGGCCGCCGCCATCGCCGCGCCAGCGCGGGCAGCGCTCTGCCCGCCCTCGGCCAGCATCCGCGACATCGCATCGATTTCCTGGATCTGCTCCTCGATGATGCTCACGACCTGCGCGGGCGGATTGGCGCGCAGCAGCGTGTTGAAGCGCTCGCGCGCCAGCGGCAGTTCATTGCGCGCGCGCGCGGCGAACGCGCTGTAGAACACGGCCTTCACCGAAGTGGGATCCACCTCCATCGCCTGTTCGAAGAGCCGGCCGGCGCGACCATCCAGGTCGCTGCGCTCGCTGACGATCAAGGCCTCGGCCAGTCCCATCAGTGCCTCGGCGTTGCGACCGCCGGCCAGCGAGTCGGCCCGCTGGTAGGCGCGCGCGGACAGTTCGTGCTGTCCGATCACGCCATAGGACTTGCCCAGCAGCAGCCATCCGTCCAGGTCTTCGGGCTGCCGTTCGAGACGTCGGGCGAGCCGTCCGACCATCGCCTCGGGGGAGTCGAGCCCGGGCTCTGGCAAGTGCCACTGGTAGGTGCTCCACGTCGGATAAAGCGCGGCGCCACCGATGAGGATCAGAAGCCCCGCGATGCCGGCACTGCGCCAGGATTCCGGCAAGCCGTCGCGACGGCGCAGCAGCGGATACAGCAGCGCAACCAGTGTCAGCAACGTGAGCAGGCCGGCAATGACGACGAAGCCACTCATGATGCGGGGGCCTCCTCGTCCGGATCGGAATCATCGGTGGCGAGCAGCTGCCTGCGCTGGCCGACCACACGCCACGCGACCAGCGCGCCACCGAGCAGGAACACCGCGGGTGCCAGCCACAACCACACACTGCGCGGCTTCAGCAGGATCAGCTCGCCATAGCGGTCGACCATGTATTGCCGGATCTCCTCATCGCTGCGGCCTTCCTCGATCATGCCGCGCACCTGCCGGCGGATGTCCACGGCGAACATGGCAGGTGTGTCGGCGACGGTCTCGCCCTGGCACTTCAGGCAGCGCAGCTCGCGGATCAGCGTGATGTAGCGCTGTTGCGTCGCCGGGTCCTCGAAGCCCTCCGGATCGATGGCGAAGGCGCCGGTCGCAAGGCCCGCCATCAGCAGCAGTGCGCACAGGCGCTTCATGACGTGCTCCCCGCGATCATCGGCAGCCACTTCTGCTGCCAGTGTTGCGCGGTGATCGCCCCGACGACGCGGTCGACGACGATGCCTTCGGGATTCACCAGATAGGATTCGGGCGCACCATACACACCGAAGTCGATGGCCGTGTCGCCCTGCTTGTCGATGCCGATCGCGGTGTAGGGATTGCCGAGCTCCGCAAGCCAGCGGCGTGCCGCGTCGTCCTCGTCCTTGTAGTTGAGGCCGATGAGGACGACCTTGCCTTCGCGCGCGATGTCGAGCAGCACCGGATGCTCGGTGTAGCACTCGGGGCACCACGTGCCCCAGACGTTGACCAGCTGCCAGCGGCCCTTGAACGCGGCGCTGCGCACGGTCTCGCCGGGACGCATCAGGTCGGGCAGTTCGTACTCGGGTGCGCTCTTGCCGATCAGCGCTGACGGCACCACGGATTTCTCCGGCGCGCGCTTCAGTGCGACGGCGAACACCGCCACCAGCACCGCGAACACCACCAGCGGAATGGCAAAGCGGTTCATGCCTCGGCCGCCTTCAGGGGCGTTGCGGCGCGCGAGCCTGCAGCCTCTTCCGCAACTTCACGCCGGCGCCGGTAGCGCTTGTCGAGCGTCGCCACGACGCCACCGATGGCCATCAGCAGCGCGCCAAGCCACAGGTAGCGCATCAGCGGCCGCACCTGCAGGCGCAGGCTCCAGCTGTCATTGCCCAGTTCCTCGCCAAGGGTCGCGAGCAGGTCGCGGCGCCAGCCCACACCCAGCGCGGCTTCTGCCAGCGCCTGGCCGCTGACGAAGTAGCTGCGCCGCTCAGGCTCCATGACGGTCTCGCCGCCGCCCTCCTCCGTCACGACGATGCGCGCGCGGACTGCGGCATAGTTCGGACCATCCACCTCCTCGGTGCCCTCGAAGCGGAAGGTGTGGTCACCGAGCGTGACCGACTGACCGGGGCGCAGCGCCACGTCGCGTTCGACCATGCTCACTTCCATCACGGTGATGCCCAGCGTCATCACCGCGAGGCCCACGTGCGCCACGGTCATGCCGACGATCGCCGGCGACAGCGACAGTCCGCGTCGCAGCCGGTCGACCGGATCGAACAGCGCCGAGATGATGATCCAGATCGCAAGCACCACGCCGATCGGCCCCAGCAGCGAGCGGTCGCCATACAGGCCCACCACCAGCGCCAGGCCCAGCACCACCGACAGCGCCAGTCCGCCCAGGATGCGGCGTCGCGAGTGCTCGAGCTGGCCGCGTTTCCAGCGGGCGAATGTGCCCAGCGACACCAGCGCCAGCAGCGGCAGCACCGGCAGCAGGAACATCGCGTTGAAGTACGGCGGGCCCACCGACAGCGTGCCCTGCCCCAGCGCGTCGGCGATCAGCGGCGCCAGCGTGCCGCCGAACACCACCGCGGTGGCCACCACCAGCAGGATGTTGTTGTAGAGCAGGAAGCTCTCGCGCGAGACCAGGTCGAAGCCCGCCGAGGAGCGCAGCAACGGGGCCCGCCACACATACAGCGCCAGCGAACCGCCGATCGACAGCACCAGGAACGCCAGGATGAACAGGCCGCGACCCGGATCCGCCGCGAAGCTGTGCACCGAGGTGAGCACGCCGGAGCGCACCATGAACGTGGCCAGCAGGCAGAACGAGAAGGTCATGATCGCCAGCAGCAGCGTCCAGCTCTTGAAGAGTCCGCGCTTGTCGGTCACCGACAGCGAGTGGATCAACGCGGTGCCCAGCAGCCACGGCATCAGGATCGCGTTCTCGACCGGATCCCACGCCCACCAGCCGCCCCAGCCCAGCTCGTAATAGGCCCACCAGCTGCCCACCGCGATGCCGAGCGTCAGGAACATCCACGCCAGCGTCGTCCACGGGCGCGTCCAGCGCGCCCACACCTGGTCGAGCTTGCCCTCGATCATCGCCGCGCATGCGAATGCGAAGGCCACCGAGAAGCCCACGTAGCCCACATAGAGCACCGGCGGATGGATGGTCAGCGCGATGTCCTGCAGCACCGGATTGAGGTCCACCCCATCGGGCAGCGCCGGCTGCAGCCGCGCGAAGGGGTTGGACGTCGCCAGCGAGAACAGCACGAAGCCGGCGCTGAGCACACCCAGCACGCCCAGCACGCGGGCCATGAAGGTGCGCGGCAGCGAGCTGGAGAACGCGGCCACCGCGAGTGTCCAGATCGACAGCACGAACACCCAGAACAGCATGCTGCCTTCGTGGTTGCCCCAGGTCGCGGCGATGCGGAAATACACCGGCAGCGCCGAGTTGGAGTTGCCCGCCACCAGGCGCACGGAGAAGTCGTTGTGCACGAACGCCCAGACCAGGCAGCCGAAGGCCAGCGCCAGCATCGCGAACTGGCCGGCCACTGCCGGGTAGACCGCCTGCATCCAGCGCTGCTCGCCGCGCCACGGACCGACCAGGCCGAAGAAGGCCTGCGCCGCCGCCAGCAGCAGCGCGAGGATCATCGCGTACTGTCCGATCTCGGGGATCATCGATGATTCACTCCGCTATGGCTGCGCCGCGGGCGGATTCTCGAGGCGCGATTCGCCGCGGCGCAGGGCCTCCTGCACGGCCGGCGGCATGTAGTTCTCGTCGTGCTTGGCGAGCACCTCGTCGGCCTCGAACACGCCCTGCGCGTTCAGGCGGCCATTGGCGACCACGCCCGAGTTCTCCTTGAACAGGTCGGGCAGCACGCGGTCGTAGAACACCGGCACCTCGGCGGCGAAATCGGTCACCACGAAGCGCACCTCGAGTGTGCCGGGCGTCTTCTGCACGCTGCCGGCCTTCACCATGCCGCCGAGCTGGAAACGCTGGCCGGGCTCGCGTGCGCCAGCGGCCACTTCGGCGGGCGCGGTGTAACCGATTGCGAACTGTCGGGAGTAGAACGCCAGCGCCACCGCGATGCCCACGCCCGCGACGATGCCGAGCACCATGTACATGCGACGCTTCTGCACCGGCGTCACGACTGGTGCTCCTGCATGGCCAGGCGTCGACGCGCGTCCTGCCGGGCGGCGCGCAGCTGCCGTCGGGCGATCCACACGTTCAGCCACAGCGCACCCAGCGCGATGGCATAGGCGGACCAGATGAAGGCGCCGTAGCCTTTCATGTCGAGGAATTCGGTCATTTCGCCTCCGCGCGTGCCAGCTCTTCGCGCAGCCAGGCGCCGCCGCGCTCGCGGCGCAGCACCTCGACCCGCGCGCGCATCAGCATCAGCGCCACAAAATAGAAGGTGTAGGCCAGGATCATCACCAGCAGCGGCCACAGCATGCTCATCGGCATCGACGGGCCATCCGCCCTCATCAATGTGGGGGCCTGGTGCAGCGAATTCCACCACTCGACCGAATAATGGACGATGGGCACGTTGACCACGCCGACGACGGCCAGCACCGCGCTGGCGCGGTCGGCCCGGTCACGGTCCTCGATGGCACCGCGCAGCGCGATGTAGCCCAGGAAGAAGAACAGCACGAACAGCTGCGAGACCAGGCGCGGATCCCAGGTCCACCAGGTGCCCCAGGTGGGCTCGCCCCAGATCATGCCGGTGGCCAGGGACACCACGGTGAAGCTGGCGCCGGCCGGTGCGCAGGCCGCAGCGACCGCGTGCGCCACCTTGATGCGCCAGATCAGGCCGACCGCGGCGGCCACGGCCATCCACGTGTAGGTCATCAGTGCCAGGTAGGACGACGGCACGTGCACGTAGATGATGCGGTAGACCTCGCTCTGGGAGTAATCCACCGGAGCCTGGAACAGGCCGCCATAGAGGCCCACCGCCAGCAGCAGCGTCGCAATGCCGAGGAACCACGGCGCCCACCGCCCTGCGAAGCGGTAGAAATACGGTGGCGATCCGAAGCGGTGGAACCAGGTCCAGCTCATGGCTCGATTTTACTCCATGCTGATGCGCACGGCCGCCGCAGCGGCCAGAGGCGCCAGCGTCAGCGCCAGCACGCCCATTGCGCCCAGCCCGAACATCGCACTGGCCGTTTCCTCGCCGGTGATGGCCCATGCCGTCGCCCGCGCGCCGAATACCAGAACCGGCATCACCAGTGGCAGCACCAGCAGTGACAGCAGCGCGCTGCCGCGCCGCGTGCCCAGCGTCAGTGCCGCGCCAATTGCTCCAATCAGGCTCAGGGTCACGCTGCCCAGCAGCAGTGCCAGCAGGACTTCAGCCACCGAGCCGGCCGGCGCGCCAAGCGCCAGTACGGCCAGGGGGCCCGCCAGCGCCAGCGGCAGCCCGGTGAGGATCCAGTGCGTTGCCGTCTTGGCGAGCAGCAGCGCAGTGAATGATTGTCCAGACAGCGCGAACTGCTCCAAAGTTCCATCGCGGGCGTCCTCGCGATAGAGGAAATCCAGCGCCAGCAGCGAGGTGAGCAGCAGCGACACCCATAGCGCGGCGGGTGCCAGCTCGCGCAGACGTCCTGGTTCCGGGCTCAGCGCCAGCGGAAACAGCAGGCTCACCAGCACGAAAAAGCCCAGCGGCTGCAGCCATTCGCCGGGCCGGCGGGCCGCCAGCAGCAGGTCGCGCCGGATCACCGATGCGGCGGCAGAGAACGCGGAACTGCGGATGCTCAATGCAGCGCCTCGCCGGGCGCGGTCCAGCTGCGCACCGCGGCGCCCGACATTTCGATCGGACGGTGTGTGGCGATGATGGCGGATCCGCCGCCGGCCAGATGGGCGGCAAGCAGCTGGCTGAACACCGCCTGTCCGGCGGCATCGAGGTTCGTCACCGGCTCATCGAGCAGCCACAGTCGCGCGCCCCACAGCGACAGGCGCGCCAGGGCGACGCGGCGCTTCTGGCCGGCCGAGAAATTGCGGACGGGCAGGTGCGGGTCGATGCGGCCCAGCCCGACCTGCTCCAGCGCCTGCTGCAGGCGGGCCGCGTCATGGCGGGCCCGCAACGCACAGGCGAAGCGCAGGTTCTCCTGCGCGGTGAGCTCGTCCTTGAGCGCGTTCTCGTGTCCCAGGTAGGCCAGGGCCCAGTGAAAGCGGGTGCGGTCCGCGTCCACGCGCTGCCCATCCCACGACACGGTGCCCTCCTCGGCGTGCACGAAGCCGGCCAGGCAGCGCAGCAGTGTGGTCTTGCCAGTGCCGTTCGGCCACAGCAGCTGCAGCAGTTCGCCATGTGCCACGGCGAACTGCAGACCCTTGAGCAGATGCCGGTCCCCGCGCCACAGGTGCAGTTGGTTTACTTCGAGCAAGATGTCACTTCGTGTGGTGCGGACGGCGGGACTCGAACCCGCACTCCCTCGCGGAAAGCAGATTTTAAGTCTGCTGCGTCTACCGGTTTCGCCACGTCCGCCCGCGGGTCATCGAGGGTCGCCTGAACCGGACGCGATTATGCGTCATCGGGGCATGGGCGGGCGGATTATGCGTGGTGGGCGTGCCGGTCACGCGCGTCCGTGCGCGCTTGCCGAAGCCGCAGCGCATTGCCGATCACCGAGGCTGAACTCAGGCTCATGGCCAGCGCCGCAATCATCGGCGACAGCAGCCAGCCGGTGACCGGATACAGCACGCCGGCCGCCAGCGGAATGCCCAGCGCGTTGTAGAGGAAGGCGAACAGCAGGTTCTGCTTCATGTTGCGCACCGTTGCCACCGACAGGCGCCGCGCCTCGGCAATGCCGCGCAGGTCGCCGCGCACCAGCGTGACCTGTGCGCTGTTCATCGCGACGTCTGTGCCCGTGCCCATCGCGATGCCGATGTCGGCCTGTGCCAGCGCCGGGGCGTCATTGATGCCGTCGCCGGCCATCGCCACGCGCCGACCCGCGTGTTGCAGCTGCTGCACCAGGCGCAGCTTGTCGCCCGGGGTCACTTCGCCATGCACCTCGTCGATGCCCAGCCGCGCGGCCACGGCGTGCGCCGTGGTCGGTCCGTCGCCGGTGGCCATCACCAGTCTCACGCCCGAGTCACGCAGCGCCTGCAAGGCTTCGGGGGTGCTGGACTTCACCGGATCCGACACGGCGAGCAGCCCCAGCAGGCGGTCACCGCTGGCGAGATACATCACGCTCGCGCCTCCCCGGCGCAGCGCCTCGGCTTGCGGCAGCAGCGGTTCGAGCGTGACGCCCTGCCGCGCCATCAGCGCGCTGTTGCCGAGCGCGAGCGGCATGCCCTCCACGGTGCCCGTGACGCCACTGCCCGTGACCGACAGGAAGCCGGACGGTGCGGCCAGCGGCAGCTGCTGCGCGCGCGCGGCGGCCACGATCGATGCGGCCAGCGGATGCTCGCTGCCCTGGTCGAGACTCGCGGCCAGACGCAGCACCTGCTGCGCATCCCCGTCCACCGCCACGGCACGATCGAACGCCGGCCGCCCTTCGGTCAGCGTGCCGGTCTTGTCCACCACCAGCGTGTCGATGTCGCGC
>CAZWDR010000091.1:0-10977 GCA_964632365.1 uncultured Steroidobacteraceae bacterium | reverse complement strand
ACAGCACGCCGAAGTAGTACCAGAAGTTGAAGTTCTTCGGCGCGTAGTAGCCGGTCAGCTGCGTGTCGACGAACTCATCGACCGGCAGGCGCTTGTTGAGCCAGCCCATGAAGCCCTTGCGCTCGGGGTACGTTCCGGTGGAGGCCATTTATGCAACCTCCGCGGCGTCGACGCCGATCAGCAGGGTGGTCTCGTCAGGGAAGGAATAGGCCGGGATCGCGAGATTCGTCGATGCCGGTGAGCCCTCGAACACGCGGCCGGCGAGGTCGAACTTCGAGCCATGGCAGGGGCAGAAGAAGCCGCCCGGCCAGTTCGCGCCCAGTTCGGGCGACGCGCCGGCATCGAAGCGCGCCTTCGGCAGACAGCCCAGGTGCGTGCAGGTGCCCTCGACCACGAGGAATTCCGGACGCGCCGCACGCGCCTCGTTGCGCGCGTATTCGGGCTGCGTCGACGCGGAGGACTCGGCATCCTTCAGCTCGCCCTCGTGGCCGGACAGACGCGCCAGCATCTCGGGCGTGCGGCGCAGCACGTACATCGGCTTCTTGCGGTAGACGTAGGTCACCATCTGGCCGGGCTCGATCTTGGTCAGATCGACCGCCACCGGTGCGCCGGCGGCGCGGGCCCGCTCCGAGGGTGCCCAGGACGCGATGAACGGCGTGGCGGCGAAGGCGGCACCAACGACGCCGGTGGCGGTGGTGGCGAAGGTGAGGAAGCCGCGGCGGTCCTTGTCGACCTCGGGCATGGGGAGGGCAGAGACGGTAGGGTCGGTCATCAAGGTTTCCGGAAAAGACTTGGGCTGTTTGTCGTGTGCCACAGGGTCAAGCTGCCCCGGCGGTACGGTCAGCCCGGCATTATACACTACGGCTCCGACACGCCCATTGCGCCACACGCATGCCAAGCTCCCTGCGGCAGTCCGCATTGTTCATCACCGGCTCGGTGCTCGGTGGCCTGCTGGCCGCGGTGCTGCTGCTGCAACTGCTGCCCGGCCTCGCCCGCCCCGAAACATCGTCGCCGGCCGCTGCCGGCACGGCGCAAGCCGCAACAGCTCCCCGCAGCGCCGGGAACGCCGCACCCGCGCTGGCGTCGCGCGCGCCGCGGGCCCGTGAGCTGCCGCCGGACGTGGGCTGGGCCGACCGCTTCGCCACGCCCACCACCAGCTTCGCGCCGGCAGTGCGGCGCAGTGCGCCGGCCGTGGTCAGCATCTACGCGCGCCGCTCGGCGCGGCCGGCCGCCGGGTCCGAGCAGCCACTGGGCGCGCCGGTGCAGCCGCGCTATCGCGATGGGCTGGGGTCGGGGGTCATCGTCGATGCCGATGGCCACATCGTCACCAACCAGCACGTCATCCTCAACGCCGCGCAGATCCGCGTGCAGCTCGCCGACGGGCGCGAGGCCGCCGCGCAGCTGGTGGGCCGCGATCCGGACACCGACCTGGCCGTGCTGAAGATCGACCTGCCCGATCCGCCAGTGATGCAGCTGGGCCGCTCGGGCAGCGTCGCCGTGGGTGATGTGGTACTGGCCATCGGCAATCCGCTGGGACTGTCGCAGACCGTGACCGCGGGCATCGTCAGTGCCACCGGCCGCGCCGACCTCGGGGTCGCGACCTTCGAGGATTTCATCCAGACCGATGCCGCGATCAACGAGGGCAATTCCGGTGGGGCGCTGGTGAACACGCGCGGCGAGCTGATCGGCATCAACACCGCGGTGCTCGGGCGCAACCTCGATGCGGAAGGCATCGGCATGGCCATCCCGGTGGACATGGTGCGCGGCGTGATGCGCGAGATCCTCGACAACGGCCGCGTGGTGCGCGGCTGGGTGGGCATCGTGCTCGAGGATGTGCCGGAGGAATATGCCCGCTACGAGGGCCTTGCGCATGGCGGCGTCGTGGTCAGCGATTTCTATCGCGGCTCGACCGCGCTGCGGGCGGGCCTGGCCCGCGGCGACGTGCTCGAATCCCTCGATGGCACGCCGCTGCGCAGTGCGCGCGACGCGCTGGCGCGCATTGCCGGCCGCCGCCCCGGCAGCACCATCCGGCTGTCGGGACTGCGCGGCGCAGAGCGCCTGAACATCGACGTGCCGGTGATCGACACGCCGCAGCGCTGACGCGGAACGAAGTCACGGCAGCGCCGCGCCTCCAGGACGGCAAACGCCACCACGGACCGCCCGGCGCGCCGCCGGGCCGCGCCTCAGCGCCCGCTGACGCGGCGGATCTCGGCGCCCAGCTGCGCGAGCTTCTCCTCGATCGACTCGTAGCCACGGTCGATGTGGTAGATGCGGTCGATCTCGGTGCGGCCCTCGGCCACGAGGCCGGCGATCACGAGGCTCGCCGACGCGCGCAGGTCCGTGGCCATCACCGGCGCGGCGGTGAGCTGCGGCACGCCGCGGATGATCGCGGTGTTGCCCTCGAGGCGGATCTCCGCACCCAGCCGCCGCATCTCGAGCATGTGCATGAAGCGGTTCTCGAAAATGGTCTCGGTGATCGTGCCGACGCCGTCGGCGATGCAGTCGAGCGCCGCGAACTGCGCCTGCATGTCGGTGGGGAACGCGGGATAGGGCGCAGTGCGCAGGTCCACCGACTTCGGGCGGCGGCCGTGCATGTCGAGCTCGACCCAGTCCTCGCCGGTGCGGATGCTCGCGCCGGCCTCGGCCAGCTTCGCCAGCACCGCATCCAGGTGCCCGGGATGGGCGTGGCGCGCCAGCACGCGGCCGCCGGTGACCGCGCCGGCCACCAGGAAGGTGCCGGTCTCGATGCGGTCCGGCTGCACCTCGTGGTGCGCGCCATGCAGCCGCTCGACGCCATCGATGACGATGCGGTCGCTGCCCGCGCCCTGGATCTTCGCGCCCATCGCCAGCAGGAAGTTGGCCAGGTCCACCACCTCCGGCTCGCGCGCGGCGTTCTCGATGACGGTCTGCCCGTCGGCCAGCACTGCGGCCATCATCAGGTTCTCGGTGCCGGTCACCGTCACCGTGTCGAGCACCAGCCGCGCGCCCTTCAGCCGTGACGAACGCGCGCGGATGTAGCCGTTCTCCACGTGGATCTCCGCGCCCATCGCGGTCAGCCCGGCCACATGGATGTTCACCGGGCGCGCGCCGATCGCGCAGCCGCCAGGCAGCGACACATCGGCCTCGCCGAAACGCGCCAGCAGCGGACCGAGCACCAGGATCGATGCCCGCATGGTCTTCACCAGCTCGTACGGCGCGACGAACTGGCGGATCGCGCGCGGATCGACCTCGACCCGCTGGCGCTCGGCAAGCGTCACCTTCACGCCCATGCCACCGAGCAGCTGGATCATCGTGGTGACGTCGTGCAGGTGCGGCACATTGCCCACCGACACCGGTTCCTCGGCCAGCAGCGTCGCCGCGAGGATGGGCAGCGCGGCATTCTTCGCGCCGGAAATGCGCACCTCGCCGTCCAGGCGATGGCCGCCGGTGATCTGCAGGCGATCCATGGCGATCAAGCCCCGCCGTGTTCTGCCGGCGTCACCGTGGTGAGCTGCAGGGCGTGGATCTCGCCGCCCATGCGCTCGCCCAGCGTGCGATACACCATCTGGTGGCGCTGCAGCGGGCGCTTGCCCTCGAACTGCGCGCTGACGACCACGGCCTCGAAGTGCACGTTGTCTCCGGAACGCACCACCACGGTGGCATCGGGCAGGCCGGCGCGGATCAGCGCCTCGATCTCGACTGGCGTCATGGCAACCCTTTCACAAAGAGGCGCAAGTGTAAGCTATCGGCCATGCAGACCCTACCGTCCACCCGCGAGGACCCCCGCAGCGATGCGGCGTTGATCGCGGCTGGCCGGCGCGCGCTGGAGATCGAGGCCCGTGCGCTGGCGGCGTTGCCGACGCGCATCGATGGCGCGTTTGCCCGCGCCTGCGTGCTGTGCCTCGCCGCCACCGACGCCCCGGCCCGCGGCCGCGTGGTGGTCAGCGGCGTCGGCAAGTCCGGCCACATCGCGCGCAAGATCGCCGCGACGCTGGCCAGCACCGGCACCAGCGCGCTGTTCCTGCACGCCGGCGAGGCCGGCCACGGCGACCTCGGCATGGTGACGCCCGGCGATGTGCTGCTGGCGCTCTCGCATTCCGGCGACACCGGCGAGCTGCTCGCGCTGCTGCCGCACCTCACCCGCCTGTCGGTGCCGGTGATCGCGCTCACCGGCAGCGCGGCGTCGCCGCTGGCACGGGCCGCCACGGTGCACCTCGATGTGAGCGTTGCCGCCGAAGCTTGTCCGCTGAACCTCGCTCCCACCGCCAGCACCACCGCGTCGCTGGCCATGGGCGATGCGCTGGCCACCGCGTTGCTGGCCGCGCGCGGCTTCACCACCGAGGACTTCGCGCGCTCGCATCCGGGCGGTGCGCTGGGCCGGCGGCTGCTGCTGCGCGTCGCCGACGTGATGCGCACCGGCGCGCAGATCCCGCAGGTCGCAGCCGCCGTCATGCTCGAGGAGGGCCTCGTGGAGATGAGCAGCAAGGGCCTGGGCCTCACGGCCGTGACCGGCGCCATCGGGCGCCTCGACGGGGTCTTCACCGACGGCGACCTGCGGCGCGCGCTCGACCGCGGCGTCGACCTGCGGCGCACGCGCATGGACGATGTGATGACCCGCGCGCCACGCACTGTGCATCCTGAACAGCTCGCCGCCGAGGCCGTCAACGACATGCAGCAGCATGGGGTGACGGCACTGCTGGTGGTGGATGCCGCCGGCCATCTCGTCGGGGCCTTGAACATCCACGACCTGCTGCGCGCCGGCGTGGTCTGAGCGGGGAACGCATGAAAAGAACCGTGCTGGTCCTGCTGGTGGTTGCCGCGCTGGGTGGCGCGGTCTGGTATGCCATGCAGGGCGGCTCGACCACAGCCAGCAACGCGGACGCCGGCGATGCCACGGCGCGCAATGATTTCGAGACGCAGGGCGTGGTGCTGCGCCAGCTGGACGCCCAGGGCCGCCTGCAATTCGAGATCGAGGCCGAGCGCATCGTGCAGCTGCGCGACGGCGGCGGCATCGTCGCGTCGCGCCTGACGCTGCGGCATGACCCGCCGGGCACCGAGCCGGGCAGCCCGCAGCGCTGGGTGGTCACCGCCGACGAGGCCACGCTGCCGCCCGATGGACGCGTGGTGACGCTCACCGGCACGGTGCGCGCCAGCGCCACGCCTGCCGGCGGCAATCTTCCCGTGCAGCTCGAAGCCGAGTCACTGAGCTACGACATGGCGCGGCAGCTGGTCTTTTCCAGCGGCGAAGTCACCTTCAGGCGCGGCGGCATCCATCTGCGCGGGCGCGGCCTCAGCGTGAATATCCCCGACGGGGTGGTCCGGCTAGAATCAGGGACGAATGGCACGATCACCCTCTGACCACGGTGGATGCATCTTCACGGGCGGCGCATCCATTGCTGCCCTGCTGCTCACACTGACTCCGCAGGATGTCGCTGCGGCCGCACCCGGGGGCACATTCGACTTCAGGCAGGGCTCGAACGTGGAGATCAATGTCCGCGACGACACGATGGCGGTGCAGGACGTGGTGATCACCCATGGCCCCGGCACACGCGTCGAGGCGAAGTCCGCACTGCAGACCAGCCGGCCCGGCAACGTGAAGCAGCTCGACCTCAGCGGCGGCGTGAAGATCGACTACAACGGCGCGACGCTGGCGGCCGACTCGGCGGTGATGCAGTACCGCGGCGATCAGCTGCTGTCCGTGCAGGTGCAGGGACAGCCGGCCCGGTTCTCGCACCAGCCGCCGGGCCTGCAGCGCCTGTCCGGCAGCGCCGGCTCGATCAACCTCGACGTGCCAACCGGCCGGCTGGTGCTCAGCGGCGACACCTCCTATACAGACGGGTGCAACCGGCTGACCTCCTCCCGCATCACCTACCACATGAATGAGGGCAGGATCACCGACGCCGGCCATCCCGAGACCAGCGGTCGGGCCGTGCTGTGCCTGGATGGGGACGACGGCAGCCTCGACATCGACCGGTACGCGAACCTGGTGATCGATGTGCGCCGCGACACCGTCGAGGCGCAGGACGTGCAGATCAGCCATGGCGGGGACATGCGCGTGGCGGCGCAGTCGGCGCGCCAGACGCGCGCCGCCGGCAACGTGAAGCAGCTTGAACTGACCGGCGATGTGAAGATGGATTTCAACGAGGCCACGCTCGATGCGTCGCGGGCCATGGTCGCGTTCAATGGCGACCAGCTGGTGTCCGCCGAGGTCACCGGCGATCGCGTGGAATTCTCGCACCAGCCCGGGGATTTCCGGCGCGTCTTCGGCGAGGCCGGCGCCATCCGCTTCGAGACCGCCACCGGCAAGCTGGTGTTCAGCGGCAATCCGACCTTCACCGACGGGTGCTTCGAGATGACCGATCCGGGCCAGATCTTCTATGACATCCATACCGGGGTGGCCACCGATGACGGGGATCCTTCGACCCGCGGCGGCCTGACCATGTGCGCGGATCCCGGCCAGCGGCGCGTGCTCACGCCGCGCGCACCGCTGCGCGGGACCGCGCTGTGAGCGCCCTGCCCCAGGACACCCTCGCCCCGCCGCAGGCCCGCTCCGTGCTGCGCGCCGCCGGCCTGCGCAAGGCCTATGGCGGCCGCGTCGTGGTCGAGAACATGGCGCTGCAGGTCGAGTCCGGCGAGATCATCGGCCTGCTCGGGCCCAACGGCGCCGGCAAGACCACCTCGTTCTACATGATCGTCGGGCTGGTCAGCGCCGATGCGGGCTCGATCGAGCTGGACGGCAACGACCTGACGCGCCTGCCCATGCACAAGCGCGCGCGCCTGGGCCTGGGCTACCTCCCGCAGGAGGCCTCGGTGTTCCGCCGCCTGTCGGTGGAGAACAACGTGCTGGCCATCCTCGAGACCCGCCGCGACCTGGACAAGGCCGCCCGCCGCGCCGAGCTCGAGCGCATCCTCGACGAACTGCACATCGCGCATGTGCGCAAGAGCCTGGGCATCGCGCTTTCGGGCGGCGAACGTCGCCGGGCCGAGATCGCGCGCGCGCTGGCCGCGGCGCCGCGGTTCATCCTGCTCGATGAGCCCTTCGCCGGCGTCGATCCGATTTCCGTGATGGACATCCAGAAGATCGTCCGCGACCTGGCCGCGCGCGGCATCGGGGTGCTCATCACCGACCACAACGTGCGCGAGACGCTTGGCGTCTGCAACCGTGCGGTCATCGTCGACCGCGGCACCGTGATCGCCACCGGGACTGCGGACGAGATCCTTGCGAATGAGCGCGTGCGCGAGGTGTACTTGGGCCAGAACTTCCGCATGTGATCCGATGTTGAAAGCTTCCCTGCAGCTGCGGCTCGGCCAGCAGCTGACGATGACTCCGCAGCTGCAGCAGGCGATCCGGCTGCTGCAACTGCCCGCGCTGGAACTGCAGGCGCACATCCGCGAACTGCTCGAATCCAACGTGATGCTGGAGGCCGAGGAGGACGGCGACGCCACCGGTACGTTCGAATCCCTCGGTGCCGGCCCCAACGATGTCGAAATGCCGCATGCCGAGGGTGGCGGTGAGGACGCCAACGGCGAGACCGCCGAGGCCCATGCCGAACCGGAAGTGGAGATCGTGGACGATGCCTGGCAGGAGTCCTCCGCCGCGCCCGGCGAGGCCCCCTGGCAGGGCGACGATGACGAGCGCCAGCAGGAATTCTCCGACGGTCGCGGCGAGACACTGCACGGCCATCTGCTCTGGCAGCTGGAGATGGCGCGCCTGAGTCCGCGGCAGCTGGCCATCGGGCGCGCGGTGATCGACGCCGTCAACGACGACGGCTACGTGCACGAACCGCTGGATGCCATCGCGGCGACGCTGAAGCCCGAGATCGACGCCGCGCCCGAAGAGATCGAGTCCATGCTGGCCGTGGTGCAGGGCTTCGACCCGCTGGGCGTGGCCGCCCGCAGCGTCGGCGAATGCATCAGCCTGCAGCTGCGGGCCCTGCGGGCCGACACCCCCGGCCTCGACACCGCGCTGGTCATCGCGGCCCTGCACCTGGACCTCGTGGCCGCGCGCGAGATGAACCTGCTGCGCCGCGCGCTGAAGGTGCCGGACGAGGAAGTGGAGCAGGCGCTGGCGCTGGTGCGCGGCTGCCACCCCCGGCCGGGGTCCCAGATCAGCCCTTCAGCCCCGGAATACGTGGTCCCGGACGTTTTCGTCCGCCGCAAGGACGACGGCTGGACGGTGGAGATGAATTCGTCCACCCTTCCCCGGGTACGCGTCAACGAAAGCTACGCCAGCCTGATCGGGCGGGCGGCAAGCCACGCCACGATGCGCACGCAGTTACAGGAGGCGCGCTGGTTGCTGAAAAGCCTCGAGATCCGCCATGACACGCTGCTGAAGGTGGCCCGGTCCATCGTCGAGCGCCAGCACGCGTTCCTGGAACACGGCGAGGAGCACATGCGGCCGATGATCCTGCGCGACATCGCCGCCGCCATCGAGATGCACGAGAGCACCGTCTCGCGCGTCACCTCCGGCAAGTACATGCACACGCCGCGCGGCGTGTTCGAACTGCGCTATTTCTTCTCCAGCCAGGTCGAGGGGGCAGATGGCTCCGGCACCTCCTCCACGGCGATCCGCGCGAAGATCAGGAAGCTGATCCGCGATGAGCCCCCCGGCGCGCCGCTGTCCGACAGCCGCATCGCCGAACTGCTGTCGAAGGAAGGCATCCCGGTGGCCCGCCGCACCGTGGCCAAGTACCGTGAATCGATGGGCATCCCGCCCTCGAACGAGAGAAAGCGAACCTGAAGGAGTTTCCGCAAGGGTTGAGTGTCAAGGCGATCGATGTGATCAAGTGAACGAGGAGGTCATCATGCAACTGAATCTCACCGGCCATCATGTGGCGATCACGCCCGCCATGCGTGCGTATGCCGAGAAGCGGCTGGAACGTGTCTGGCGTCACTTCGGACGGGTGATCGACGTACACATGGTCATGTCGGTGGAGAAGAACACGCACAAGGCCGAAGCCACCGTGCACGTGAGCGGCAGTGACATCCATGCCGATGCCATCGATACCAACATGTATCGGGCCATCGACATGCTCGCCGACAAGCTCGACCGCAATGTGCTCAAGCACAAGGAAAAGGCGGTCGACCACCACAACCTCGAAGGCCGGCTGGCGCGCCACTAGCGCGCTCGCCTTCGCCACCAGGGGCAGCGCATGCGGCTCATCGTCGTCAGCGGACTGTCCGGTTCAGGCAAGAGCGTGGCGCTGCACATGCTCGAGGACCTGGACTGGTACTGCGTCGACAACATCCCCGCTGCGCTGCTCAAGGCCTTCGTCTCGCACACGTTGCGCAGCGACGATGCCCGCTACCATCGCGTCGCGGTGGGGCTCGATGCGCGCAACACGCCCGAGGAAATCGCCACCGTCCCTGCGCTGCTCGAGGAGCTGCGCAGCTCGGGCCTGGGGTGCGAGCTGCTGTTCATCACCGCCTCCGAAGAAGCGCTGCTGCGCCGCTATGCCGAGACGCGCCGCAAGCATCCGCTGAGCCGCGACGGCGAGAGCCTGCGCGAGGCCATCGAGCTCGAATGCAACCTGCTCGAGCCGATGGCGCAGGCCGCCAGCGTCCTGATCGACAGCTCCAACACCGGCGTGCACGAACTGCGCGAGATGGTGCGCACGCGTGTCGAGCGGCGCAGCAGCGCGCGCCTGACGCTGCTGTTCCAGTCCTTCGGTTTCAAGTACGGCATTCCCGGCGATGCCGACTATGTGTTCGATGCGCGCTCGCTGCCGAACCCCTACTGGGAACGCACGCTGCGGCCGCTGACCGGCCGCGACCCGGATGTGGCGCGCTACCTCGCCGCCAGCGACGCGGTGACCCGCCTGCAGCAGGACATCACGCAGTTCATCGAGGCGCGCATCCCGGAGTTCCTCGCCACCAGCCGGCGCTACCTCACCGTCGCAGTGGGCTGCACCGGTGGCCAGCATCGCTCGGTCTATCTGGTGGAGCAGCTCGCCGCGGACTTCGCGCGCCGCCACCGTGATGTCTCGATCCGCCACTCCCGCCTTCCCGCAGCCGAAGACCCCCTGAGCGACGCGATCCGCCACGCCACCGCCTGATGCTGCTGCAACGCTACGAGCTGGCGCTGCGCGAGGGCACGCGCACCGCGGACGCCGCGCAGCACGCCGTGGCGCGACATTTGGATGCGCTCGCGCACTGCCTGACCGGACACCGGCCGCCCACGCCGCTGCAGCGCCTGCTCGGCCGCCTGCTGGCGCGACCGCCGCAGGCCCCGCACTGCCGCGGCATCTACCTGTGGGGCGGCGTCGGGCGCGGCAAGACCTGGCTGATGGACCTGTTCGCCGCAGGCCTCGCACCGGGCTGCCGCCGCATGCACTTCCAGCATTTCATGCGCGAGGTGCACACGCGCCGGCGCGCGCTGGCCGGCGCGGAGCGGCCGCTGGAGCGCATCGCCGGACAGTTCGCGCGCGAAGCCACCGTGTGGTGCCTGGACGAGTTCATGGTGCAGGACATCGGCGATGCGATGATCCTGCACGGCATGCTCGACGGCCTGCTCCGGCGCGGCGTGGTGCTGGTGGTCACCTCGAACACGCCGCCGCAGCGGCTGTACGAGGGCGGGCTGCAGCGCGAGCGCTTCCTGCCGGCCATCGCGCTGCTGACCCGCCACCTCGACGTGGTCGAGATGGCCGGTGGCGAGGATTACCGCCAGCGCCAGCTCGCCGCCGCGGACCGCTATCTGGACTCGGCCGACCCGCACAGCGACGCCCGCCTGCGGGAGCTGTTCGAGCGCCTCGCCGGCAAGGCCGCGGTCGACGGTCACGCCATGATGGTGGTCGAGGAGCGCCCCGTTGCCACACTGGCGCATGCCGGCGGCATGGCGTGGTTCGACTTCGCGCAGCTGTGCGAGGGGCCGCGCTCCGCGGATGACTACATCGCGATCGCGCGGCGCCTGCACACCGTGTTCCTCTCCGGCGTGCCGGTGTTCGACGGCAGCAACGACGATGCGGCGCGGCGCTTCATCGCGCTGGTGGACGAGCTCTA
>CAZWDR010000090.1:7835-11005 GCA_964632365.1 uncultured Steroidobacteraceae bacterium | reverse complement strand
ACTGACCTGCGGCTTCCTCATGGACGTCGCGCGGCGGCTGGGGCGCAGCGCCTGCGCCTCCTCGCGTCGGCGCGGCCGCTCCAGCGCCGGCCCCGCCAGCACCCGCACCCGCACCGCGCGGAGCACCTGCTCCGGCCGCGCCACCGGCCCCTGCCGGACCAATGCCGCCCTGACGGGGCGGATTGTTCTTCACATGGTTTGCGCGCGACACGATGTACGCCAGCACCGCGGCCGAATCCTGCTCGCTGAACTTGCCGCCGAAGTCGAGCATGCCGCGGTCCACGCGTCCGCCGTGCAGCACGATCTGGTCGAAGCCCTGCTGCGTGTGCAGGAACGGCGTCGTCGTGAGGTTCGGGCCGTTGCCGCCGCGGCCGCCGGGAACGGCTTCGGGCCCGTGGCAGACGGCGCAGTTTTCCGCATAGAGCTGCGCGCCGCGGTCCACCACATCCGCCGACGCGGTCAGCGCCGGCGGGTTCAGCGGACGCGGCGTGTACGGCGCATTCGGCGGCAGCTTCACGTTGCCGCCGACCTTGAACACCAGCATGCGCGCGTAGCTGGGCGCGAAGTAGTCGCCCTGCGCGGTGCCGCCGACGCTGGCGGCAATGTATTGCACGCCGTCGAGCTCATAGGTGATCGGCGCGGCATACACATCGGTCTGCGCGTCGAATTCCCACAGCACCTCGCCGGTTTCGGCGTGATAGGCCTTCAGCTGCTTGCCGCCGCTGTTGCCCATGAACACCAGGTTGCCGCCGGTGGCCAGCACACCGCTGGTGGCGCGCGGACCCTTCGGGGTCTCCCACACCATCTTGCGCGCGACCGGGTCCCAGGCCTGCAGCCAGCCTTCGTTCGCCGTCTTGTTGTGCGGCTTGATGGTGGCCGGGTCGTAGCGGCCGCCGAACGCGATCAGCGGACCCACGCCACTGGCCGGCATCACCTGCGGCACCATCGCGGAGTAGTTCTCCCAGGTGGGGATGTACACCAGGCCTGTGTCGGGGCTGAACGCATTCGGGTGCCAGGTGTGGCCGCCCGGTGCGCCGGGACCGGCGTTGAACGGCTCCGTCTCGTAACGCGCGCCCGGCGCTTCGATCGGACGGCCGTTCTCGTCAATGCCCGTGGCCCAGGTCACCGGCGTGAAGGCATCACCGCTGATGAACTTGCCGGTCTTCGCATCCAGCACATAGATGAAGCCGTTCTTCGACGGCTGCACGATGACGTGACGCCGCTGGCCGTTGAAGTCGAGGTCGGCGGTGAACATCGGGCTGACGTTGTCGTAGTCCCAGGAGTCGCCCGGCGTGGCCTGGTAATGCCACACGTATTCGCCCGTGTCGGGCTTCACCGCGACGATGGATGCGACATAGAGGTTGTCGCCGGAGTCCGGATCGCGCATCTCGCGATTCCACGGCGTGCCGTTGCCGGTGCCGAAGATGAGCAGGTCGGTCACCGGGTCATACAGCGTGGCATCCCAGATCGTGCCGCCGGCGCCCTGCGACCAGTAGTTGCGGTTCGAAGGCCAGGTCTTGCGCGCCGCCTCGAGGTGCGGCTGGTCGGGGCCCAGCGCCGGGTCACCCGGCACGGTCCAGAAACGCCACACTTCCTTGCCGGTCTCCGCGTCGTACGCGGCGATCCAGCCGCGCACGCCGAACTCGCCGCCGGAACCACCGACGAACACCTTGCCCTTGGCCACACGCGGCGCCATCGTGATCGAGTACTGCTTGCGCATCGCCTCGGGCAGGCCGGTGCTTTCGGGCACGGTGTCCACCGTCCACTTCGCCTTGCCGGTCTTCGCGTCGATGGCCACCAGCTTCGCATCGAGCTGGCCCATGTAGATCTTGCCGTTGTAAGCCGCCAGGCCACGGTTCACGACACCCAGGTTCGGGTTCGGCACCATGTTCGGGTGGTAGGTCCACAGCTCCTTGCCGTCGCGCGCGTCATAGGCGTGCACCACGTTGCGGGCGGTGGACACATAGATCACGCCGTCCACATACAGCGGCGAGCCGTGCTGGTTCTGGTTGGTGCGGTAATCCGCGAACCACGCGAGGCCCAGGTCCTTCACGTTGGTGTCGTTGATCTTCTTCAGCGGACTGAAGCGCTGCTCGTTGTAGCTGCCGCCGTAGTGCGCCCAGGTGGACGTGTCGTCGGTGCCTTTCAGCAGGCGGGCGTGATCGAGCGCGGCAGGGTTTGCCAGCGGATCGCGCGCCGGTGCCTGCCCGGCCATGGCGTAGATGCCGACGATGATCGATGCCGACAGCAGCGCCGCGGCACTCGTCTTGAGAGTGCGGTTGAACACTTGGAGCCCCCGGGGAACCTTGTTGTGCGAAGAGGGGGAGTGTAGCCCGGACCGGGATTTCGGCAATCACCGTCGGGGGCAGGGACGAGGACGCAGTACGCGCGACGGTGCGACTGGCGAAATCAGGAGGAAGCCGGGATGCCCCCGGGAATGTGACATAACCATCGGGCATTCGGGCCCAATCGCGCGGACGACGCCGCTGCTATGCTCCGCCGATGACAACTCATCGGGGCGGATGCCATTGCGGCAAGGTGCGTTTCGAATTCGAAGCGCCGGAGAACCTCGAGGTGCTGGAGTGCAACTGCTCCATGTGCCAGAAGCTCGGCTATCTGCACCTGATCGTGCCGAAGGCGGACTTCAGGCTTGTGTCGGGGGATGAATCACTGGCCAATTACCAGTTCAACACGCGCACGGCGCAGCACCTGTTCTGCAAGGTCTGTGGCGTGAAGTCGTTCTATGTGCCGCGCTCGCACCCGGATGGCTACAGCGTGAATGCGCGGTGCGTGGATGAGGGGACCGTGCAGATGATGACCACGCGGTCTTTCGACGGGCAGAACTGGGAGGCGGCGGCGGAGGAACTGGAGCCGCTGATCTAGACCGCAGGGAGCGCTGCACGGACGAGGATCCGAGTCACTGTCGCGGGATCAGCTCATCGAGCAGGTGAGGGCGCTGCGCATGGCATCCGCGCGCAGCGCGATGCCAGCGGCCATGCGCTGCGCTGGCACCATCCGCAGGTCTGGGAGCTGTTGCCGGAGCCGGAGGATCGCTGACGGAGCATCCAGGTGCCACACGCACGCCCGCGGGATGCGCGGACGCGCGGCATGTGGCGCCACGGTGGCGCGCGAACCCGAAGACCGGCAGCGCGATCAGTCCACCGCCCAGC
>CAZWDR010000090.1:5311-7735 GCA_964632365.1 uncultured Steroidobacteraceae bacterium | reverse complement strand
GCCACGGTGGCGCGCGAACCCGAAGACCGGCAGCGCGATCAGTCCACCGCCCAGCGGATCAGCATTGGCGTGCTGCAGGTCACGCAGCATCGCGCGCGGTGCGGCGCGTGAGCAGTTGTTCGAACCGGTCCAGCGAGGCCACGTGGAAGTGTGCCAGGGCCAGATAGCCCTTGCCGTGCCACTCGACGATCGTCGCGGCGTCGAGTGCGCCGAGTTTCGCCACGTCGATGACCTGGAACCCGCCCACGGCGATCTGCCGGCCATCGGGCAGCGTCGCGTTCATGCGGCGGTCGATCAGCAGGTCCTTGCTCTTCAGCGCCAGACAGAACTCGGTGGTTGCCGCGGAGTCCGCGCGATAAGCGTCGCAGAAGCGCAAAATGTCCTGGGTGGCTGCGGTGGGCTGGCCGTTTTCGAACAGGGCGGTGCCTTCGGGACCTTCGGGCGCGAAGCGGCCCGATCCGACGTCGATGGCCAGCGCGAATCGGTCCCCATGCATCACGAATGCGAACGGGTAGCGCCGCACGTACGCGGGGATGTATGCGCCCTCTTCCCAGCGCCCGTCCTGCACGTACAGGTTCACGTTCTCGAGGCCCAGCAGCACGATCGGGCTGATCTCCTCGCCGGAGGTTGCGAACAGGATCGGGTAGTTGCGCAGCGCGCCGGTGAATTCGCCGGCCAGCAGCGGCGCAGCGATCGCGGTGCTCGCGAAGCGGAAGTCGCCGTCCTTCAGTCGCCACGTGCCGTGCTGCTGGGACGTCAGCAGTGCCAGCTCCTGATAGAACAGCGGAAGGGACTGGCCGCCCTGCTGCGGGGGATTGGACTCGGTCATGGTGTCTCCTGGAGGGGTGGACCGGAGACTTTATCCGCAACCAACCCTCCGGCGGACGCGATCTTCCTACAACGGCGAAGGCGCCCTGCTTACTGCGCGCCGGCAATGGCGTGGGCCATGATGCGCGAAAGCCCACATCGGCGGACCGACCATGCCCGTAGCCACGTCCCAGCCCTCACCCCCCGACGTCCGCGATGTCTCCGTGCTCGAGGTGCTGGAAGCCATCGGCTCGCCGGAACCCTCTTCCGCAGCCGGCATCTCCGCCGGCATCGCGCTCGCGCTGGCCACCGCGTGCATGCTGAAGGCGGTCAGCGTGACGCTGAAGCACACGGACGATCCGGAGCTTCGCGCGCACCGCGACAAGCTGGTGGAGCAGCGCGACCGCGCGCTGGAGCGCGCGCGCGAGGATGCGGAACTGTTCCAGAACTACCTGCGCGACCACGCGCCGCGCGATGCGGCGAAGCTCGTGCACGCGGCAGAGCAGTTCCAGGATCTGGCGCGCGAGGTGGAGGCCGGCATCGACAGCCTCGAAGGACGCGTGCGCAAGACAGTAGCCGCGGACCTCATCGCCGCGCGGGCGCTGCATGATTCCGCGATCGCGATCGAGGCGCTGGTGATGCGAGACAACCGGCGTCTGCGCGCCAGGGCCGTACGCTGAACGGCGCAGCCGCGCCGTTCGCAGGTTCAGTCCGCCTTCTTGTACGGCACCCACTGCTCGAGAAACAGGGCGCCAGTCGTATACCCACCCGTGCGGTCGACCGTGCGGATCACATCCGTCGTGCACAGCTGTCCGCCGAACCGGTTGATCACCACGACATCGTCGCGGCGCAGGCTGTTGGGCTGCGAAGGCCGCGCCACATAGAGGGTCTCGCCGGCGTCATAGACCAGCGCCACTTCGTCGATGACCTGCAGCTTGTCGCTCCTGAAAGCGGTGACGCAGGTCACCGGCTCTCCGGCGGTGCGCCCTTCGAGCATCTTCGCGAGCCGGGCTTCGTTCTCTTCCGCCCTGCCCGCGGCACTGGCGCCTGCGCAGGCCAGCGCGAAGGAGGCGGCGATCATCATCACTTGCGCGGTTTTCATGCGGGGTCTCCTGCTGTCGGGGAGAAGCCGGCGGAGCCGGAGGCGCTCCGCCTGCCGATGCGAGCGGCGGATCAGAACTTCGCCGTTGCACCCAGATAGTAGCGCCGGCCGGCAATGTCGTAGTTGCTGGCATCCGTCGCACCTGCAGCAGAGGTGACGCCGCTGCCGGTGGCGGTGGGCACCCAGTTCGCCCCGACGCGCGGCGGATCACGATCGAGCAGGTTGTCCACGCCCGCACGCACGGACCAGCGGTCGCTGACCGTCCAGCGGCCGGACAGTCCGAAAAGCGAATAGGAGCCGGTGGAAGACGTGGTCGAGGCAGGATTCGTCGCCAGCGAATTGTGTCGCACCCGCGGCAGGTACCGCCATGACAAGTTCACCGAGGCGGGTCCCACGGTGTAGCCGAGGTTCGTCACGGACTTGAATTTGTACTGCGCGCCATACCGCGCATCGCCGATGGTGTCCTTGTAGCTGAAGCTGGGCAGCGACGCGGCCACCTGCACGTCATAGTCCAG
>CAZWDR010000090.1:0-5211 GCA_964632365.1 uncultured Steroidobacteraceae bacterium | reverse complement strand
GAGGTCGTGGCCGTGGAGATCGCGCCGCCGATGTCGATGCTGTACCAGTCCACCGACAGCGTGGTGCGGTTCAGCCACTGCGACGTGAACGGGGAGCGCAGCACCACACCGGCGGTCCACGTCTTCGCCTCTTCGGACTGCAGGTCCGGGTTGCCGGTCGTGAGATCGCGGCCCAGCGGGAAATACACCGCGTTCTGGCCGACGAAGTCGGGGCCGAAGGCATATCCGTTCGGCTGGCCATTGACGCCGGGCAACTGCGAGCACAGTGCATTGACCAGCGCGCGATCCGGATTGCTGGCCACGTTGCCATAGGACGCGCGCGTCAGGTTCGAGCAGGGATCATGGTCCGACCAGGCGACCACCTCGAACACCGCAGGAGAGAACAGCTCGGCGATGTTCGGCGCGCGGTTTGCGACCTGCCGGCCGCCGCGCAGCTTCACATAGTCGTTCACGTCCCAGTTCGCGGTGAGCTTCCATGTGCTGTCGTTGCCCGCGGCGGTGTTGTAGTCCGAATAGCGGTAGCCGGCGTTCACCTCGAGGTTCTGCACCATCGGCACATCGCTCACGATGGGCACCAGCAGCTCGCCGTAGATCTCCTTCACGCTGATCGTGCCGCGTGTCTCGGTGGTGTCGAACTGGCCGGCGATCACCGAGACGATGTTGGTGGTCTTCATGCCGCGGTCCGGCAGGTATTTGTACGTGGTGGTGCGGCTGTCGGCACCGGCCGCGAAGCGCACGGTGCCGGACGGCAGGTCGAACAGCGCGCCCTGCACGTTCACCTCGATCTGCTCCTGCTCGAGCTGCTGGTTCAGCTTGGCGTCGGAATCGATGATGTCGATGCAGTCCTGCGACACTGCCGTGCTCAAGAACGGGTTCAGGCCGCTGGTGCAATGGGCCAGCACGCCGAGGCGTCCGTTGTTGAAATCCTGTCCGGCGCCATAGTTGGGCAGCGCGATCAGCGCCTGGTACGAGGCCGCGTCGACGAAGCCGATGTACTCGGTGGCCGAGGTCGTGTTGCCGCGGCTGGCGAACAGGTCGTAGGTCCAGTCCCTGAATCCAAGCCGACCGCGGATGCCGGCCAGCAGCTCATAGGTCTCGTTGGTGGTCTGCAGGCCGCGCTTCGGCAGGTAGGTGAGGTTGTAGTTGAGGTTCCAGTTGGCATTCGGTCCCAGCGGCGATGCCGCCGTCGCGGCGCGGCTGTCGAGCAGCGCGGCCAGCTGCGGCGGAACCGGGAAGGCCTGCGAGTTGGTGCAGCCGCCGACGAGTGGGCAGTCCAGGCCATAGGCGCCGCCCGCGGTGTACGCCGGGTTGGTATTGCCGTTGGGGAGCAGCGACGGCGCGTGGATGCCGGTGCCATACGGAATGGTCACGCCCCACTGGTTGCCCGCCGGCACGTAGTCGCCGAAGCGCGTGGCCACCTGGTTCTCGTCGAGGCGCGCCTGCGCATAGGCCTCGACGTGATCGGTCACCTTCAGGTGCATGCTCGTGAACAGCGAATAGCGCGTCAGCGGCACCTGCAGGGTGCCACCGGTGCTGTTGGTGGTCAGCGTGCGCGCGCCGGTGTTCGCATTCGAGATCACATACTTCGCGTCCGGATACAGCCCGCCCTGATAGCCGGGCGACAGCGTGCCCGACACCCGACCCTGCGACAGCGCGAACAGCGTCGCGGCATCGGTGGTGGCAGCGCGGTTGAAGTAGAACGCGCTGGTGTTCGCGATGTCGCCCGGGGGCAGCCCCAGCGTCGCCAGCCAGCCATTCACCGCGGCCTGCGACGCGGCGCCGCCGGCCGGGGAATTGGTGATGTTGCCGGGAACGCCGGCGACGAATCCGGGGAAATTCAGGAACTGCGCGGCGGCGAGCTGCGGGTCGGTCAGTGCCGCCTCGAAAAACGGCACATCCTCGCGGATGATGTCGTCGCGCTTTGCATAGCTGATGCCGACCATGGCATTGCCGCGGTCGTCGGCAAAATTGGCGCCGAGCAACGCGCTGATCGACGTCTGCTCCCCGTCACCGCGCTCGGTGACGCCGGTCTGCGCATCGAGCGACAGGCCCTGGAAGTTGCGCCGGAGGCGGAAGTTCACGACGCCCGCAACCGCATCGGCGCCATAGGTGGATCCGGCACCGCCGGTGATCACCTCGACGGTCTCGATGGCTGCGGACGGGATGGTGTTCAGGTCCACCACCATGCTGGCATTGGCCGGCTGCGAGCGACGCCCGTCGAGCAGCACCAGCGTACGGTTGGCACCAAGCCCGCGCAGGTTCGCGGTGGCGATGCCGGGACTGGCGCGCGGCGTCACCGTGATCGAGCCGGCGTCGCTGAACTGGTTCTGTCCGGGCACGAACTGCGGCAGCTTGTTCAGCGTCTGCTCCACGCCCACCTCGGAGGTGGCCTGCAGCGCCTCGACACCGAGCGTGACGATGGGACTGTCGGAGTTGTAGTCGCGCCGCACGATGCGCGAACCGGTGACCACCACTTCATCGAGCTGGGAGTCGGCCTCCGGGGCGTTCTGCCCATGGGCCATGGGTGGCGCGGACAGCGCGGTACCAACCGCCGCCGCAACGAGGAATGCCGGACGAGGAAGAGAGGACGCACAGCCAACAGGACGCATCGCGATCATGGAGCCCCCCTGGTTTTTCAGTTGCGCATCGCCAGCGCCAGACGGCGCCAGTCATTGCCGAGCCAATTCAACCCACCTTGCGTTCCAACGGTAAAACGGAGCGAACATAGCACCGCGCCGTGTGACGATTTGTAGGCGGAAAGGAGGACATGGACGGGCACCGCATCGGTGCATCGGCGCGTGCTACAGACCGCTCGCAACGTGCGGGCTGCTCTCGACGGCGGAAGCCGATGCAACCCGTTCGGCCCGGACAAGCAGGTCCGCACCCGGAATGACCTTGCCGGTGAGGTACGTGCTGAAACGGCTGGGCGATGTACCCAGTCGCGTGGCGAACTGGCGCTGGCTCAGGCCGGATCGCTGCAGTGAATCCCGCAGGCGCCTCGCGACCTCATCCCTGGCGTCGTGATCCCACTGGTCCCGCGCCCGCTTGAGGATGTGCCGGAACAACTCGCGTTCGCCCGGGCTGGAGATCGCGTCGATGACCTCCTCGTCGAGCAGCCGCGCGACGGATCCGTGGGGATGCATCCGGATCTCCGCGGCAACCCGCTCCCAATCCTTGATGCTGCCGCGCTCGATGGCGGCGAGCAGACCCTCGAAGCCCCATTCCGACGGCGGCGCATCCGGCGTTGTGACGAGGTTGCGGAAGCGCAGGGTCACGGGCTTCCCACCATCGCGGCCGCGACATCGCGCAACGCGTCACAGACGTTGGTCCATGAGTTCCATGGCGGCTGGATTCCCTTGTAGTGGTCCAGCTGACGCGTGACGCTGCGGTCGCGCGGCTGCGGTGACGCGAGCTGCCGCGCCACTTGCGAACTGACCGCATCGTCGCCACGCGCAAGGTCCGCATAGAAACGGTCGATGTCGCGCAGGATCCGTGCCGCCGCGTTGATCCCGATGCTGGAAGCCAGCGCCGCGATGTCCAGGTAGTCACGGGTCTGGTTGCGCTTCAGCGCCAGATAGGCCTTGATGCGCAATGCTTCGGCGATGGTGGGGACCACAAGTTCGTGTCCCGAGGGGAGCACGATGCGCTGGGTTTCGAGCGGTACCTGGCGGATCAGCTGTCGCACGCCGGTCTCGATGCCGCCCAGTTCACCGAGGATGATCTTTCCGTGCGCCACGCGATTGAGCACGAACTCAGGATCCGCCTCGAGGGCGCCAAGCACCGCGTCGAAGCGCAGGTTCAGGTCGGCCAGGACGTGATCGTGGTCGAAGGAAATGCGATGGCCGGCATGCAATGCGGCTGCGCTGCCGCCGACCAGAACGGCGTCCGGGACGAGTTCCTGCAGACGCGCAGCCGAATCGAGGACGCGGGCAAGTTCTGCGGGCAGTGCACGTTTGGGGGCCATCAGGGCAGTGTAGGCTGTTATCTGATCTGATAACAGCCCGACTGCCCCGCCCCTAGGCCGCCGCGGCCACCAGCGGCGTGCGCATCATGTGCTCGAACGCACCCAGCGCCGCCTTCGAGCCCTCGCCCATCGCGACCACGATCTGCTTGAACGGGACCGTGGTGCAGTCGCCCGCCGCGTAGACGCCGGTGACCGAGGTCTGCCCACGCTCATCCACCTCGATCTCGCCGCGGTTGCTCAGCGCCAGCGTGCCCTTCAGCCAGTCGGTGTTCGGCAGCAGGCCGATCTGCACGAACACGCCGTCGAGCGTCAGTTCCTGGCCTTCGCCGGTCGCGCGGTTCATGCAGCGCAGGCCGGTGACCTGGTTGCCGTCGCCCAGCACCTCGGTGGTCTGCGTGCCGGTGAGCACCTTCACGTTCGGCAGGCTGATCAGGCGGTTCACCAGCACGGCATCGGCGCGCAGCGCATCGCCGTACTCGATCAGCGTGACATGACGGGTGATGCCCGCCAGGTCGATCGCCGCCTCGACGCCGGAGTTGCCGCCGCCGATCACCGCGACATCCTTGCCCTTGAACAGCGGACCGTCGCAGTGCGGGCAATAGGCTACGCCGCGGTTGCGATACTCCTTCTCGCCGGGCACGCCCAGCTCGCGCCAGCGGGCGCCGGTGGAGATCACGATCGAGCGCGCGGCCAGCGTCGCGCCGTTCTCGAAGCGAACCTTGTTGATCTCGCCGGGAATCAGCTCCGCGGCGCGCTGCAGGCCGAACACCTGCACGCCATTGGCGCGCACGTTCTGCTCCAGCGCGCGGGCGAGCTCGGGCCCTTCGGTGTGCGGCACCGAGATCAGGTTCTCGATCGCAAGCGTGTCGAGCAGCTGCCCACCGAGGCGCTCCGCGGCGACGGCGACGCGGATGCCCTTGCGCGCGGCATAGATGCCGGCGGCCGTGCCAGCGGGGCCGCCGCCGACGATCAGCACGTCATAGGGCTTCTCGGCATTCATCTGCGCGGCGATGCGCTTCTCGACGCCGGTGTCGAGTTTCGCGAGGATCTCTTCGACTTCCATGCGGCCCTGGCCGAAGGTCTCGCCATTGAGCTTCACGGTGGGCACCGAACGGATGTTCTCGGCGGCCACTTCCTGCTCGAACAGCGCGCCATCGACCATCGTGTGGCGGATGCGCGGATTCAGCACGGACATCAGGTTGAGCGCCTGGACCACATCGGGGCAGTTCTGGCAGCTCAGTGAAATA
>CAZWDR010000089.1:0-11054 GCA_964632365.1 uncultured Steroidobacteraceae bacterium | reverse complement strand
GGCCGGTGACCACGGCCGGCTCGATGCCGAAGCGCTCGCGCAGCAGCTTCACGCCACCCCACGCCGCGACCGGATCATTCGCCGACAGCACCACGCTGGTCAGCGCGGCACGGATGTCGTCGCAGAGCAGGATGGCATCCACGCCATAGGTGCCGATCAGGCCATCGCCCAGCTCGAACACGATCACGTCCGGCTTCTTCGCCGCAAGCTCGGTGAGCATGGTGCGCGTCAGCGCCGGACCGGTGGCGCCGGTGGTGGTCACCACGCCAAGGTCGGTGAAGATCAGCCCGTTGCGCGCGCCGGCATCCTGCATCGCGAGGATGTCCCGCCGCAGCGACACGCCGGTGGCCTTGAAGACATCCACGGTCAGGCCGCGGTGCCGCATGCGCGAGACGATGGAGCAGGCGGCGGCAGTCTTGCCGGCTTCCATGCAGGTGCCGGCCAGCGCCACCACCGGCACCTTGCGCGCGTCGAGCTTCGCCTCGATGTCGAGCTTGCGCGAGCCGACCCGCGCCGGCACGCCGATGCGCTCGCCCAGATAGGGGAACTGCAGCACCACGCCCAGCACGCGGCAGTCGAAGGGCTGGCCGCGATCCGGGTTCACCGAGGTGCACTTGCCGAGCACGCCGCCGATGTTCAGCATCTGGATGACGTCGCCGACCTTCACCGACGAGGGCACGTTGCCGGAATAGCCGAACAGCGCCCGCCGCGGACCCAGCGCGCCGACGACGATGTCGCCCTTGGCGACCTTGGCCATGCGGCCGCTGGTCAGCTCCAGCGTGTTGTAGGTGGACTTGTTGGTCAGCACCTCGACCACCAGCACCACGCCTTCTTCCGCGGGAATCTCGTCGGAGATGCGCAGCTCGTGCTTGAGGGTCAGCGCCTGCGTGACCGAACCGATCTTGTCGACGACTACCGAACGCATCATCAGCCTTTCCCCTGCTGCTGCTTCGCCTGTTCCCCGGCGCGGGTGTGGAACACGCCCGTGAGGGCGACGATCTTCGAGAAGCCCAGTGCATCCTGCGGAGACCATTCGCCGACCGCCTCGCCATAGACGCCCTTGGACGCCTTCATCAGCGAGTACGGCGAGTCGACGCCTTCGACGAACAGCGAACCGGGACGCATCAGCACGTTCACGACGCCGGTGACGCGCTGCTGCGACGACAGCAGCAGCGCCTCGATGTCGCGGCACACCGGATCGAGCAGCTGGCCTTCGTGCACGAGGTCGCCATAGGGCGCGGCGACGAGGTCCTTGATGCGCTGCTGGCGCGGCGTGAGCACGAGCTTCTCGAGCTCGCGGTGCGCGGTGAGCAGGATCTCTGCCGCGGGCGCCTCGAACGCGACGCGGCCCTTGGTGCCGATGATGGTGTCACCCAGGTGGATGCCGCGGCCGATGCCGAAGCGCGCGCCGATGGTCTCGAGCTGCTCGATGATCTCGACGGGCGACAGCGCCTTGCCGTCGAGGCTCGACGGCCGGCCGTTCTCGAAGCCGAGGACGTGGCGCTCGGGCGCGGCGGGCTTGTCGAAGGCATCCTTCGACAGCACCCAGGCGGATTCGGGGATGCTGCCGGTGGAGGTCAGCGTCTCGGTGCCGCCGATGGTCACGCCCCACAGGCCGCGGTTGATCGAATAGGCCGCGCCATGCGGCGGGATCGGCATCTTGCGCGCGGTGAGGAACTCCAGTTCTTCCTTGCGCGAGAACGAGCGGTCGCGCACGGGGGCATAGACCTCAAGGTCTGGCGCCAGCGTGCGCAGCGCGACTTCGAAGCGCACCTGGTCGTTGCCGGCTGCGGTGCAGCCGTGGGCAATGGTGTCGGTGCCCAGCTCACGCGCGACGCGCGCCATGGTCTGCGCCTGCATCACGCGCTCGGCGCCCACGCACAGCGGATAAAGATTGCCCCGGCGTACATTGCCGATGATCAGGAAGCGCAGCACCTGCTCGAAATAGTCGGCGCGCGCGTCGATCTGGTGGTGGCCGATGGCGCCCAGCGCCTTGCTGCGCTCGCCGAGCACGCGGGCCGCATCGGCGTCGATGCCGCCGGTGTCCACCGTGACGGTGATGACGGGGCGGCCGGTGTTCTCGGCCACCCAGGGCACGAGGAAGGAGGTGTCGAGTCCGCCGGAATAAGCGAGGACGATGGGCTTGGCGCCCTGCGTGGACGATGCAGTCATGATGCAGTCTTCTTTGGGTTAGATGCGGAAGGCCGCACGAAGACGGTCGCGCAGGCTGGCCTGCGCGGCGCCGTCTTCGGTGGCAATGAAGATGGTGTCGTCGCCCTGGATGGAGCCGACGATTTCGGGCCAGTTGGCGCGGTCGATGGCCACCGCCACGCTGCCGGCCGCGCCGGTGGAGGTGCGGATCACCGTGATCGAGGGGCCGGCGGTGCGGATCTCGCGCACGAAGCGGGCGATGGTGCCGAAGCTGTCACGCGCGGGAGTGACGTCCGCATCAGGCGGCAGGTAACGGCCCTGCGCCTTCAGAACGCCGAGTTCGCGCATGTCGCGGGAGACGGAGGACTGGGTGACTTCGAAACCGTCCTGCTTGAGCAGGGTCACCAGGTCGGACTGCCGGCGCACGGATCCCGCGCGCAGATGGCGCAGGATGGTGTTGCGTCGGTCGGTCTGGTGATGGTCCGGATGCATAAGTATGCAGATGTTATGCATAAAGAGAGCAATGTCAACGACGAATCCGGATCGATCGCCTTGTTGGAGCCGCCAAACCGGCACACAATCCGTGCTACACAGGTTATGTGTGGAGCAACGCCCCTATGGCCAATCTGACCCTCGTCGTCGAGGATGACCTGCTGCTGCGCGCCCGCAAGCGGGCCCTGGAACAAGGCACCTCCGTGAATGCTCTGGTTCGCGCCTATCTTGAGAGTTACGCCGGTCGTGACGGCTCCGAAGCGGCCATCCAGGCTTTCATCCATCGCGCTGCGGCTTCGGGGGTACGCAGCGAGCGCAATTGGACGCGCGAGGAACTGCATGAGCGGTAGGGCCTTCGTCGATACGAATGTCATCGTCTACCTCTTCGACGGCAGGACTCCCGCGAAGCAACGTGCCGCCGGGAAGTTGCTGCAGGGTCTGGTAGAGCGGCGGGTCGTTCCCGTCATCAGCACACAGGTGCTGCAGGAGGCTTACTCCGCCCTGACCCGCAAGCTCCACATGGATCCCGGCGAAGCGTTGGCCGCCCTGCAGATGATGGAAGGCGCAAGCTTCGTGGTGGAAAACGTGGACGCGCCGCTGATCTGGCGGGGTGCGACGCGATCCGTGCAGGCGCAGGTCTCGTTCTGGGATGCGCTGATCATCGAGAGCGCGCGCACGGCGCAATGCGCATGGCTCTACACCGAGGACCTGCAGCATGGCCGCAGCTTCGATGGCGTCACCGTCCGGAATCCCTTCGCGGGCTGATCATTCGTATAGCACCTGCCGCCGCACGGCGCGGTCGATCTCGGTGGCGAATTTGCGAAGTTCCACACCATCCTCAGCCGTGCACACGGTGGCTGGCTGGGTCATCGCCAGTTTTTCAACGATGAAGAGCTTGCCGTCTTTCACCTCGTGGCTGGCGGTGTAACGCCCATGGCGCGATTGCACGTCGGTGGCCGGCGGAAGGGCGGTGATCTTCATGCCCGGTGGCAGCGTCAGCTCGACCCGCTTCTCCGAGCCGCCCGCCGGACAGGCGAAGTCGAACTTCCGCTCCAGGCTCAGCGCCGCTGTGACGAAGGACCGGCCAGGTTCCATGCCGCCAGCGCCGATGCTGCCGGTGAGCGCGCCAGGCCCGGGCAGGCTGATGCGGCCCGGCACCGTGAACTCCACGACCATTAAGTCAGCCTTGCTGAAATCCTTCGGATCACCCAGCACCACCTTCGCGGTGCCGGTCTGGCCAGTGCTGGCGAGCATCTGGTTGCCCAGCTGCGGCAGCATCTGTTCGGGGATCATCATGACGGTGCTGCGCATCACCGCGTCGCTGCCGCCGTGTGCGCCCAGGCGCGTTGTGCCCGCGACGGAGCCATCCGCGGCGGCGGTCGCCACGGTGAACGAGAACTCGTAGTCGCGGCTGGCATCGACCGGCGGCGTCTGGCGGATCGACGCCTGGCCTGGCGTTTCGCCGGCCACCAGCACCTGCCTGCCGCGCAACGAGGAGGATAGCGTGTCGAGCCGGGCCAGCGAGACGGTGGGATCCACATACACATCGAACTCGGGCAGATAGAGGATGACATGGTTGAAAGCCACCAGAAGCGGAACCTCCTGCCACGTGTAGCGGTCGCCGGTGCGGATCAGCGCAGGCAATGCGCGCAGGCCCTTTGCCGCCATCAGCGCGCCGAGCAGCGTGGTCTTGTCCTTGCAGTCGCCATAGCCGGCCTTGATGACCTCATCGGCGGAATGCGGCACGTAGCCGCCGGTGCCCATCGACACCGCTACATAGCGCACCTCGCCGCTCACCCAGCGCAGCAGTGCCTCGGTCTGGCCCCGGCGGTCGGTGATGCCCTGCGTGATCTGGTCAGCCAGCTTCTGCACGGCGGGGGTGACCTGCATCATCGGGGCGGCACTGGCCATGTAGGCATCCATCAGCGCCGGGTAGTCCTTCAGTGTGGTGAACATCACGCCCGGGCTGATGCTGGCGGCATCGACCATGCCCGCTTCAGGGACGTCGGGCTTGAACGGGGCTTGCGTCCAGCGCCATTCGCGCGTGCCAGGCTTTGTGGCCGTGACGGCGCCGCCTTCGAGGTCGCGACCGAACACGTTCATCTCGACCGACGCGGGTGCACGCAGCGTCAGCGTCTTGCTGCCCTCCATCTCGGTGAAGCGGCTGAACACTTCGCCGGCGGAATAGACGTCGGGGAGGAATGGTTTGAGCTGCTTCTGCCGGAAATGCAGCGTCGTCGTCGCGCCGATCTCCAGCTGCGGGAAGATCACCACCTTGAGCTTGTAGTCGCTGAAGGACGGCGCGCTGGTGCTCAGCGGCGACTGCTGCGTGATGATGCGGTCGGTCGGCACGTCGATGCGCTGGCCATCTTTCGTCGTCGTGTACGCGGCAAGGATCTCGACTTCCTGCAGCGACTCGCTGTACTGGATGCCGGCCTGCCCGGTGGCGGTGACCGCAACCTGCTCGTTGATGCGCGTCACCATGAACCGTTCGACGGTGGAGGTGCCATCGGGCAGCAGTTCGTAGGTGACGTCGTGCGTGATGCCGGTGGTGGGCGCAGCGTGCGCAGCAATGAAGCCGCTGCCGAGCAGCAGCGGAATGATGGCCGAAGGGATCGCGCGCATCGAACACTCCTTGTTGACGCCGCAATGGCGTGCGGGACGCTGGAAATCGATTCTGCGCCGGCGACAGGGCTGCGCCTAGCTATCAGCTGCATGGAACGCTGGCCTTCGCGAGCGGGGCGGCTTCCGCGAGGCATTGCTACCATCGCGCTCCGTGACGCAGCACAACTTCTTTGCCGGTGACTATCTCGACCGCCGCGCCGAGGCACGCCTGGACCCTGACTGGCTGCACGTCGCGCGCGCCGACCCGGATGCCAGGTACCTGCTGATGCAGCAGGGTGCGGCGCTGGTGATTCCGGCCAGCGATGCAGTGCCCGCGCGTCTGGCCTTGCTGGCGCGCGATGATCCGCGCGCGCTGCCGGCGCTGGAGCAGGGCCGTGATGTCGTGCTGCTGGGATGGTATGGCGGCCACCGCTGCCTGCTCGTCGATCTTCCCGCCTCGGCGCAGCTCGCCCGGGACGGCGAGGTGTTCGCGGAACTCCGGCCGCTGGCCGCCGAGCTGTCACCGCAGGAATCGAGCCTCGCCGCCTATGCGCGCGCGCTGCACCTGTGGCATGCGAACCATCAGTTCTGCGGCCGCTGCGGCTCGGCCACCACGTCGGAGCGCGCGGGACATCAACGCCGCTGCACGGCCTGCGGGCACACCGGGCATCCGCGGCTCGACCCGGCGATCATCGTGCTGGCGCATGACGGCGAGCACGCGCTGCTGGGCCGGCAGGCGAGCTGGCCGCCGGGGCGCTATTCAACGATCGCGGGATTCGTGGAACCCGGCGAATCACTGGAGGATGCGGTGCGGCGCGAACTCGACGAGGAGGCCGGCGTGCGCGCCGTGGCCGTTTCATATCACTCGTCGCAGCCGTGGCCTTTTCCCTCGTCGCTGATGCTGGGCTTCATGGCGCGTGCCGTGATGACAACGCCCGTGCTGCACGATGGCGAGCTGGAAGACGCGCGCTGGTTCTCGCGGCAGCAGCTGCAGACCGGAACAGTGCTGCTGCCGGCGCCACAGGCGATCTCGCGGCGCCTGATCGATGAATGGGTGCAGGGCCCCGCGCGGCGCTAACGCTTCAGCGTATAGACGATGTCGGCCGCGCGTTCCTGACCCGCCTCGGTCTTGATCGTCCAGCGGTCCGTGATGGTCCAGCGCAGCTTCAGCGTGTTGATGGCCTCGGCCAGCGAGATGCCATAAGAGATATACAGCCGGTCCGACAGATATTTGCCGAGCACCAGGCTCGCCTGGTTGTCGATGTCCGATTCGATGCCCACGTCATCCACGCCCACCTGCGCGCCCATGCGCTGCGCGAGGATGGCGCCGCCCTGCGCGATCAGGTCGCTGCGCGCGGCGCCGGGCGCCTGGCTGTCAGACAGTGACGAGATGGATCCTCCGGCCAGGATCAGCGAGGCGATCTGCGACTGCGGCAGCGCGGGCTCTGAATAGAAAGTGAGGCGAGGCGCGCGCAGGCTGCCGCGCACGTTGACGCCGGCGGTGGCATCGGGAAACACCTTCTGCGCGCGCAGGTCGATGCCCGGGTCGTTCAGCGGCACATTGTTGTAGATCAGGCGCCCGCGCTCGATGTCGAGCAGGCGACCGAGCGCCTGGTAGCGACCTTCAGAGACGGCCAGTTCCCCCACGCCGCGGCTGGTCTGCGCGACATCGGTGCGCACCTCGAGCGTGCCGCCCAGCCGCGCTGAAAGTCCCAGCGCCTCGATGCGCACCGCATCGCCCAGCACCAGGCGGATGTTGCTGTGGATGTTGGACGCCTCGTCCGTCTCTTCGCCCACCAGCACCTCGTCGCCGGAGGACAGCACCGCGCTGGTGAGATCGGCCGGCTCGATGCGCGCGAACGGCAGCAGCACCTCGCCGGTGACGTCGATGCGCTTGCCGGCGATGACGAAGTCGAGGTTCGGTGACGCGAGGATGGTCGCCTCGGGCACGTTCACCAGCTGCAGGCGTTCACCCTCCACATGCAGGTTGCCGTAGGGCTCGCGGTCGCGCCAGCGCAGCCGGCCGTTGAATCGCGCGATGCCTTCGCCGAGCCGCGAGCTGCCCTCCAGTTGCAGCGCCGTGGCATTGAAGCTCGCGTCCAGCGACAGATCGCGCAGCGACAGGTTGATCTGGTAAAGATCGATCGAGGCATTGCGCAGTTGCAGGGTGCCATTGAGCGTGGGTTCGCCCAGCGTGCCGTTGATGTCCACGCGCGTGGCGAGCCTGCCACTGGCCTTGTCGATCTCGACCACGAACAGGTCGATCAATGACAGGCCGTCGGTGTCGGCATCCAGCTCGCCGCGGATCGGGAAATCCTGCCAGCGCGTGCCCTGCCGCTCGCCCTCGAGCCGGCCCTGGATGGTGCCCGTCTCGCCGGCATCCAGGCCCACGCGCAACGAGAAAGCCTCGGCCGAGGCATTGGCATCGATGGTGCCGGTGCCCAGCGACATCACCTGCTCGCGGCCGCTGCCCACGCGGTGCCGCAGGCGCGCATCGACCAGATGCCCGGACACCAGCCCCGTGGGCAACGCGCCGGCCTCGCCCATCAGCTCGCCGTGCAGGTCGATGGTGCCCTCGTATTCGAAGTCCTGGCTGAGTCCGGCGGTCATCGATGACAGCGGCAGCCGGTCGGCCGAGAAGGCCATGTCCCAGCTGCCGTCCTCTGCGCGGCGCGCGTTGGTGCACAGGCGGGCGGGATCTCCCACCAGGCACAGCTGGCCGAGCGCGAACTCGCGCAGGCCCAGCAGCAGCGACACCGCCGATTCGCTGCGCAGCGCAAGGCGCCCGGGCTGGTCGATGGTGAGACGGGTGATCTCGCCGCGCCACAGTCCTTCGCGCAGGCCGCCGCGGCCCTCGAGCCGCGCCTGCAGCGGGGCGGCGTCCACCGCCACGGTCAGGCGCTGGCTGTCGCCCGTGCCGGTGAGGCCGATGCTGGCCGTGTTGATGGTGCGTGCCCCGAGCGTCAGCTGCTGCAGCACCAGCGCGCCTGCGGCGCGGCCGTCGCCGGCGGTGAGGTCCACATCCACATCCGCGACCAGCGCCTCGAGGCGATAGTCCTGCCACTCGAAGTCGCGGCCCTCGGCCTCCACGCGCAGGATCGGCTGCTCGCGCGTGCCGGCGAAACGGCCGCTGGCAGTGAGCGCGCCGCGTGCCGAAGGATCGATCAGGCTCAGGTCATCGGCCTGCACGCGGAAGGAGAGGTCGCGCGCGTTGCCGAGCCCGCCATCGAGCTGGACCTGCGCGGTGCCGACGCCCACATCGACCTCGGCGAAGCGCCAGTCGTCGCGCGCGTTGCGGCGGGAGATCGTGCCGCCACCGCGCACCGGCAGGTCGCGCAGTTCGCCGCGGAGACGCCGGATGGTCAGTGCCAGGCTGCCGTCCTCGCCGAACGGACCGCCATTGGCGTTGAAATCGAAGTCCAGCGTGCCGGGCAGGTCGTCGCGCAGCTGCGCGGCGTCCATGCCGGACATGCGGCCCTGCACCCGCCAGCTCTCGGCCGGGTTCCAGCGCGCCTCGCCGGTGAGTCGCGCATCCCCACCGAACAGCGCGAGCTGGCCCTCCTCGATCAGGAAGGAGGCGCCGTCGAGCCGGCCGCGCACGCGTGCCGGCGTCCGCGGAACATCGGCGGTGATGAGGTGGCCATCGGCCTCGACCTGCCACGGCCCGGTGCCGGTCAGGCGGAAGCGGCCATCGGGACTGGTGAAGGCGGGATCCGCATCGGCGAGCGGCCAGCGGAACGTGTTCCATGTTCCATCCAGGGTCAGCAGGGGGCCGCCTGCCTGCAGGTCCACCGTGCCGCGCACGCTGGCGCGCGCATCCGAGGGCGGATGCCGCAGGCGCGTCTCGCGGATGGTCAGGCGCCGGCTGCCGTAGTGCCCGTCGAAGTCCACGTCCAGCGCGCCGGCGGCCAGGCCCGGCGGGGTGACCTGCCCGCGCGCGCGGATGCCCTCGGCATCCACTTCGACATCGAGCTCCCCGGACAGCAGGCCCAGCGCGTCGCCACCGCCGAAATCGGTGAGATCGAAATCGCGCGCGACCGCGTGGCCGGCGACGCGCCAGCCGCTGCGCAGCACCGCGGTGCCGGTGGCGTCGGCGAGGAACGGCTCGCTGAGCACCAGGCGATAGGGCAGTGCGTCGAGGTCGCCGTCGAAGCTCGCGCTCATGCGCCACTCGGGCTGGTTCTGCGGCCGCCACAGCGCATCGACCTGGCCATCGAGGCCATGCGGGCGCGCCGCGTGCAGGCGCGTGGTGCCGCGCAGCTGCCAGTCCTCCCAGTCGATGCTGGCGTCGCGCACGCTGATCTGCTTGTGCTGCAGCGTCACCGCGCCGGAGATGGCGCGGAATTCAAGCTCCCGCCCGCTCTTCAGTGTCAGCAGCAGTTCGCCGACCTCGATCGCCTCGCCGTCGATGCGCAGCATCGGGGGCAGGAAGCGGGGCTCGCGCTCCGGGCGGACCACCGGATCATCGAGCAGCTGCACGCTGACCCGTCGCGCGGTGAGCTGCGGCAGTTCGATCTGGCGGCGGATCAGCAATGTCCACAGGCCGATGCGCCCGCTGGCCTCCTCGATGCGGGTGTCCGAGAGGCGATGCTCGATGCGCAGCGTGCCGACGCGCACGCCATCCACCAGCGTGCCGCTGACCCCCTCGGCGGTGATGGCCACCGGCCCAACGCGGCGCGCGCGCTCGACCACGAAGCGCAGGCCGGCCTCGGTGGTCGCGACCCAGTACAGCCCCGCGGTCGGCACCAGCACGACCAGGGCCGCGACCACCAGCAGGATGCGGGTGCGCAGCCTCATAGCTTCGGCGTGATGTTCAGGTGCAGCCGGTAGCTGCCGTCCATGGACAGCGGCTTGGCCACATCGAGGCCGATGGAGACCACCGGCAGCCGGTAGCGCAGCCCGACGCCGGCGGCATATTCCAGCCGGTCGCCCCAGCTGTTGAAGGCATTGCCGGCATCGACGAAGCCCGCCAGCGCGAGGTTGCGCGGCAGGTCGCGCACCAGTTCGACCGAGCCGGTGATCAGATGCTGGCCGCCGACGCGGTCCGTGCGTTCCTCGCCCGCATCATTCACGGTGGTCACCGTGGGGGACAGGCTCTGGTAGCCGAAGCCGCGCACGCTGCGATCGCCACCGGCGAAGAAGCGGAAGATGGTGGCCAGCTCGTCGAAGTCATCGACGAGGGTGGTGCCGACCTGGCTGCGCAGCAGCAGGTGCCAGATGAAGCTCAGTTCGATGCGCCGCTCGAGCTGCACGTCCAGGCGCAGGAAGTCGGTGCGCGCGCCGAGCGCGCGCTGCGAGCCCTGCAGCTCCGCGTAGAAGCCGCGGCTGAACAGCGCCTCGCCCAGGAAGCCTTCGGGAATCGAGGCCAGCACGAATCCGGGCACCAGCAGGTTCGTGGCGAACTCGCCGGTGGCCGACTCGTTCGTGGTGCGCGTAGCAGACAGCGAGGTCACCGTCTGCCAGCGGTTGTGCACGCGCGTCACCGACGGGCGCAGCGTGATCTCGTTGGTGTCGACGTCGGCCACTTCCTGGAAGCGGTTCAGCAGCTCGATCGAGAACTTCTCGAGGGCCGGATCGCCGATCGGGATGTCATAGCGCGAATCGATGCTGCGGGTGGTTTCCGAGGCTTCGAGCTCGAAGCGCAGGCGATGGCCCTTGTCGTTCACGCGCGAGTCTGTCCAGCCCAGCGTGCCGCGGACCTTGGTGTCGGTGCCATAGCCGCCGCCCAGCGTCAGCACCGGCCGGCTCTTGGTGGCCGAGATGGTCACCGGCACGGTGAGCGTCTCGGGGTCCGGGTCGCCGGGGGT
>CAZWDR010000088.1:9355-11145 GCA_964632365.1 uncultured Steroidobacteraceae bacterium | reverse complement strand
CGGTCCTGCGGCCGCGGCCATCCGCGCGCAGCCGCGCGGCACGGTGCAGGGGCGAATCCGCATCACCGAGCAGGGCGAGGTGATCGCCGCGAAGTACGGCACGCCGCAGAACGCGGCCGCGAATCTCGAGACCATGGCCAGCGCCACGGTGCTGGCGTCACTGGCGCCGCCGGGGCATGACGCCGGCGAGCAGCCGCGCTTCCTCGAGGCGATGCAGCAGATCTCGGCGCAGGCGTTCACCACCTACCGTGACCTGGTCTATGGCGATGAGCGCTTCCGGCGCTTCTTCCGCGAGTTCACGCCGCTGCAGGAGATCGCGACGCTGAAGATCGGCTCGCGGCCGGCATCACGCACGAAGTCCGACCGCATCGAGGACCTGCGCGCGATTCCCTGGGTGTTCTCGTGGGCGCAGACACGCGTGATGCTGCCGGGCTGGTATGGCGCGGGCCAGGCCCTGGCGGCATTCGCCGACCGGCCGCTGCTGGTCGAGATGGCGCAGCAGTGGGCGTTCTTCCGGGCGACGCTGGACAACATGGAGATGGTGCTGGCGAAGGGCGACCTTGCGATCGCACGCCGCTATCTGACGCTGGTCACCGATGCAGACCTTGCACGGCACTACTTCGGTCGCATCGAGGACGGGTGGCAGCGCACGCGGGACGTGCTGCTGCAGATCACCGGGCAGTCACGCCTGCTTGAGAAGAACCCGCGCCTCGATGCCTCGATCCGGCTGCGCCTGCCCTACATCGAGCCGTTGAACCTGGTGCAGGTGGAGTTGCTGCGCCGGCACCGCGCCGGCGATGCCGATCCGCGCGTGGCCGAAGGCATCCACCTGAGCATCAACGCGGTCGCCACGGCACTGCGCAACAGCGGGTAGGGTGCGCCGGGGCGGTGCGCGCCGATCAGCCGCGTGCGCGCCGCGCCGGCTGGGAAGCCAGCGCCGCCGGGCGCACGAAATTGCCGCGGCCATTGCGCAGCAGCGTCGCGAATTCCGCCGCGGGCAATGCCTTGCTGTGCAGGAAACCCTGCGACTTGTCGCAGCCCAGCTGCAGCAGCAGTTCCAGCTCCTCCGGCCGCTCGACGCCCTCGGCCACGGTGTGCATCTCCAGCGCGCGGGCGAGCGCGATGATGGTGCGCACCAGGCTGCTGCCGGAACTGCTGTCGAGGCTCTGCGCCACAAAGCTGCGGTCGATCTTGAGGGTGTCCACCGGCAGCATGGCCAGGCGGCTGAGCGATGAGTAACCGGTGCCGAAGTCATCGATGGCGACACGGATGCCGGCGGTGCGCAGTCGCGTCAGCATTGCGACCTCCTGCGGGGAGTCTTCCTGCAGCATCCCTTCGGTGATCTCGATGTCCAGCCCCCAGTCGGCGCTGGACCATCCGGACACGGCGTCCAGGAACTGCTGTTCGAGTTCGGGCTGGCGCAGCTGCACCGGCGAGACGTTGACGGCGATCCGCACCGGGGCCAGTCCGTCCTGCATCCAGCGCTGGCAGTCCGCGGCAGCCTGGCGGATCACCCATTCGCCGACCGGCACGATCAGCCCCGTGGACTCGAGCGTCGGCAGGAACAGCGCCGGGGAAATGAGCCCTTCCTCTGGCTGGCGCCAGCGCAGCAGCGCTTCGGCCCCCTGCACGCGACGCGAGGCGACGCTGACCTTCGGCTGGTAGTGCAGCTCGAATTCGTTGCGCTCCAGCGCGAAGCGCAGCCGATGCTCCAGGGCCAGCTGCCCGATGCGGTTGGAGCGCGCCGCCGCGTTGTAGCGCACCTGCTGCTCGCCGGCGCTGCGCGCGTA
>CAZWDR010000088.1:0-9255 GCA_964632365.1 uncultured Steroidobacteraceae bacterium | reverse complement strand
CTCTGCTTGAGCCGGTCGGCCACATGCTGCAGCAGCAGGTCGCCGATGCGCCGGCCGAAGGAATCATTGATGAAGCTCAGCCGCTCGATGTCCATCACGACCACCGCATGACGCGAGCGGGGACTGACCGGCAGCGAGATCAGCCGCTGCACGCGCTCGCAGAACAGTGGCCGCTTGGCAAGGCCGGTCTGCGGATCGAAGTGCGACAGGAAGCGCGCGCGGGTGTCGCGTTGCAGATATTGCAGGCCGAAGGAAAGGTTGCCGGCGACATCGCGCAGCATAGCCAGCTCCTCGCTGCTGACCACATCGGCGTCGCGCGCCGTCAGCACCAGCACCGCGATGGTGGTGCCGTCGACGGCCAGCGGCAGCATCACCAGTGTGCGCATCTGCGTGTCGCGCATCAGCGCATCGATCCGCGGATCGGCCTCCGCACCGGCGCTGTCGTTGCAGACCAGTTCGCGCCCGGCTTGGATCACGTTCCCCGCCGCGCTGTTTTCATCCGGCAGCGTCCGCGCGAGCCGATCGCTGAGCAGGCGCGTGACGTCGGCGTCGAGCCCGCTCCAGGCGACCGGCTGGATGCTGGCCGAGCCGGGCACTTCGGCGGCCGCGACCGCGGCGGCATAGCCGCCTTCGCTGACAGCAAGGCGGCAGGTCTCGCGCAGCAGCTCGTTGCGGTCGCGGATGCGCAGCACCAGCCCGTTGATGCCGCTGAGCATGCGCAGCACCCGGTTCAGGCGGGCGATCTGTTCCTGCTGGCGGATGCGCTCGCGTCGCGCCTCCGCCTCGCCCAGCGCGCGCTGGATGGCCGGCACCAGGCGCGCGAGGTTCTCCTTCAGCACATAGTCGACCGCGCCGGCGCGCAATGCCTGGATCGCGCGCTCCTCGCCGATGGTGCCCGACAGGAACAGGAACGGCACGTCGGGGGCCCGCTCGCAGGCGATGCGCAGCGCGGACATGCCGTCGAACTGCGGCAACGAGAAATCGGAGAGCACCAGCTGGGGCCGGAACTGGTCCAGCTCGCCGATCAGCGCCGACTCGGTCTCGACCCGTCGCCAGTCACATCGGACGTTCGCGCGCTTGATCTGGTAGGCAGCCCGTTCCGCATCCTCCTTGACGTCTTCGACGAAGAGGATGCGGATGGCCTGGGAAGGCTCATCGTCCATTGCGGCACCGTATCACGGTCCAAACCGCGATTTCCGGGCCGCAACGAGACTCTTGTCCAAACGATTCGCTAAGCGATGGTTGTCGGGAATATCTCCCGCGGCAGGCGCAGATTTGTCACCCGCGTGCTTGGTTTGACTGGTCAATGACCTTCCTCGTTGATGCGCTGCGACACATAATGGTGCGCCCTTCATCGCGAAGGGACCAACGCAGCGTAGTGCTGCCAGAGAGGGAAACCTTGTCCACTCTCGACACCAGTGCCGGCAGAGTCCCGGCTGCCGGCCGGGACGCACAGGCGGGCCCGATCCGCGTGATGCGCCACACCGTTGCTTTCCTCGTTGCCGGGGTGTGCTGCGGTGGGCTCGCCGCCGGCGAGCCACGCACCTCGATCAGCGATCTGAAGCGCATGAGCGTGGAGGACCTGATGAACATCGAGGTCACCTCCGTCGGCCGCCGCCCCGAGCGTCTCGGCGATGCGCCCGCCGCCGTGCAGGTGATCACGCGCGAGCAGCTGCGCAGTTCCGGCGCCACGACGTTCGGCGAGGCGCTGCGCCTGGCGCACAGCCTGCAGGTGGCGCAGCGCGACTCACATGGCTGGGCGGTGAGCGCGCGTGGCTTCAACACCGAGTTGGCGAACAAGCTGCTGGTGCTGGTCGACGGGCGCACCGTCTATACCCCGCTGTTCTCCGGCGTGTACTGGGAGGCGCAGGGCTACCTGCTCGAGGACGTCGAGCGCATCGAGGTGATCAGCGGACCTGGCGGCACGCTTTGGGGTGCCAATGCGGTCAACGGCGTCATCAGCATCATCACGCGCCGGGCCGCGGAAACCCAGGGCTGGTTCGCGACCGTGGCCGCCGGCGGCGAACTGGATCTGCTGGCCGCGGCGCGCTACGGCACGGAGCTTGCGCCGGGCGTGCACCTGCGCGTGTTCGGCAAGCATGTGGCCCAGGATGAAAGCATCCGCGCCAGCGGCGCGCCGGGCGGCGACGCCTGGGAACGCGGGCAGGCCGGATTCCGGCTTGATGCGGGAAGCACGGCCAGCGCGTTCACGCTGCAAGGCGACTTCCACGACAGCACGCTTGAAGATCCACAGGTCGCGGGCGAGCGCACCATCCTGCGCGGCGCGAACCTGCTGGGTCGCTGGACGCGCAGCCAGCAGAACGATGGGGAACTGAGCCTGCAGGCCTACGTCGACTGGTCGCGCTACGACGATGCCGTGCCGGACCTGGTGCTCGATGGCAATTTCCTCGCCGCGGGCGGACGCTTCCGTGACGACCTGCTGACTTTCGACGTGGACTTCCAGCATCGCTTCCGGCCGCATCGCGCCCACACGCTCACCTGGGGCGCGGGATTCCGGCACATGCGCGACGACCTGGACAATGCACCGGCCCAGGCCGTGCTGCCCGCGCGACTGGACCAGCAGCTCTACAGCCTGTTCGTGCAGGACGAGATCGCGCTGCACGAACGCTTCACGCTGACGCTCGGCACCAAGCTCGAGCATCATGACTACACCGGCTTCGAGCTGCAGCCGAGCGCGCGGTTGCAGTGGCATCCCAGCGACCTGCACATGATCTGGGGAGCCGTGTCGCGCGCGGTGCGCATTCCCTCGCGCCTCGATCGCGAGCTGTTCCAGGCGGCGCCGCCGGGCTTCCCGCTGCTGTACGGCAATCCGGACTTCGAGTCCGAGCGGCTCATCGCCTATGAGCTGGGGCATCGGGCGCGCATCGGCAGCCGTGTCTCCACCTCGCTGTCGCTCTATCTGAACGATTACGAGGACGTCCGGACCGTGACCGTCACGCCGGAGGTGCTGTTGCCGTTCCGTTTCGCCAATGACCTGGCCGGCCGGACCTGGGGACTGGAGTTCTCCGGCACGATGCAGTTGACCAGTCAGTGGAGCGTGCGCGCCGGCTACAACCTGATGGAGCAGCGCCTGAAGGTGCGTGAAGGGCGCGTCGACATCTCCAATGGCCGCAACGAGACCGCTGATCCGGAACAGCAGGTTTCGGTCGGGACCGCGGTGACGCTTCCGTGGGGCCTGGAACTGGATGCGGGTCTGCGCTGGGTGGACGTGCTGCACGTGAGCGACGGGCCTGCTGTGGGCACGGTGCCCGACTACCTGGAGATGGAGGCGCGCCTGGCCTGGCATGCCACGCGGAATCTGGAAGTGGCCCTGGTCGGCCGCGACCTTCTGCATCGGCGCCATGCCGAGTATGGCTTTCCCGGTCCGGATCGCGCGCTGATCGAGCGCAGCGTGTACGGCAGGCTGACGTGGCGCCACTGAACACGGGACGGCGCGCGATGCTCTGCGGCCTTGTGGTCGCCGTGCTGGATGTGCAGGCGCGGGCCGCGCAGGCGGCCGGCGAGGCGCAGGTCAAGGCCGTGTTCCTGTTCAACTTTGCGCACTTCATCGATTGGCCGCCGCGGCAACCGGACGCAGCGCTGCCCTTCGTGATCTCGGTGGCCGGTGCGGCCGAACTGCTGCCATTGCTGGAGGAGGCCGTGCGCGGCGAGTCTGTGCAGGGTCGACCGCTGCAGGTGCGGCCGCTGGCTCCGGGGACCGAAGCGGACTTCGGCCAGGTCCTGTTCATCGGCCAGTCCGGGGCCTCGCAGCTGACACAACTGCTGGGCCAGGTGGCGCGCACCGGCACGCTGACCGTGTCGGACATCCCGGACGCGGTGCGCCGCGGGGTGATGATCGAGATGGTGAATGATCGCAACCGGATCCGCCTGCGCATCAATCTGGCCGCGGCCCGCGCCGCGGGCCTGAGCATCAGTTCGAACCTGCTGCGCGCGGCCGAGATCATCGACGGGGCGGGAGCCTGAGATGCATCGGCTGTCCTCATCGCTGAGCCGCGCCTTCATGCGCGCCATCCTGATCGCCTGCAGCTCCGTGCTGATCATCACCTCGGCCACGTTCTTCGCCTATGACCTGATCAGTTTCCGGCAGAACAGCGTGCGCCAGCTGCAGGCGGTGGGTGCCGCGGTGGCCGGCAACAGCACCGCCGCGCTGGCGTTCCAGAACCAGGCGGACGCCGCGGTGGTGCTGTCCGCGCTGCGCGCCGATCCCAACATCACGCAGGCCGCGCTGTATGACGCCCAGGGCCGGATGTTCGCGGCCTACCCCGCCAACTTCGACCAGCGCCTGCTGCCCAGGCTGCCAGCCGGCGGTTCTGCCGGATACCAGGTCGACGGTCTGTCGGCCACGGTGTTCCAGCCGGTGACCGAGGGGACGCGCCAGCTCGGCACGCTCTACATGCGCGCGGACCTGTCGACCCTGTACGAACGCGCCGGACTGTATGCGCTGGTGGTGCTGGTGGTGGCCGCGCTCGCGAGCCTTGCGGCCTACATCATTTCGCAGCGGCTGCGCGGACGGCTGATGCGGCCCATCCTGCAGCTGCAGCAGACGGCCGTGGCCGTCTCGGAGAGACAGGACTACTCGGTGCGCGCCGCGCACACCGGCACCACCGAGTTCGACGCGCTGACCGATGCCTTCAACCACATGTTGCGGCAGGTCGGGCTGGGCGAGCAGAAACTCCAGGCGCACCTGGGCCGGCTGCACCTGCTGCAGCACATCACACGCGCCATCGGCGATCGGCAGGACATGCCCAGCATCTTCGAGGTGGTGCTGGCCAACCTCGAGAACAACCTGCCGGTGGACTTCGCCGCGGTGCTGCTGCACGAGGCCGTGGCGCGCAAGGTGACGGTGGCCCGCGTCGGTCCGGCCAGCCGCGCGCAGAGTGCGGCGCTGGGTTTCACCGATGGCCGCGAGATCACGGACGGGCGTGAGGTGCCCGAAGGCGCCAGCGCGGTCGAGCGCAGCCTGCTCGGCGACCTGGTCTACGAACCGGATGCCGCGCAGATCCCGCTGCCGGTCATGCGCTGCTTCGCGGCCAATGGCCTGCTGTCGGTGGTGCTGGCGCCGCTGATGTTCGAGAGCGACGTGTACGGGGTGATCGTGTGCGCGCGGCGTGAGCGCAACGCCTTCAGCAGCCCCGAGTGCGAATTCCTGCGCCAGCTGGCCGAGCACGTGGCGCTGGCCAGCCGCCAGGCCACGCTGTATGGCGCGCTGCAGGATGCCTATGACGAGCTGCGGCAGTCGCAGCTGACGCTGCTGCAGCAGGAGCGGCTGCGGGCGCTGGGCCAGATGGCCAGCGGCATCGCGCATGACATCAACAATGCGATCTCGCCGGTGTCGCTGTACACCGAGGCGCTGCTCGAGCATGAGCCGAACCTCAGCGATCGCGCGCGTGGCTACCTGTCCACCATCCAGCAGGCGGTGAGCGATGTGGCCCGCACCGTGGCCCGCATGCGCGAGTTCTATCGCGAGCGCGACGTGCAGCGCACGCTTGACCGCGTCGACGTGAACCGCGTGATCCAGCAGGTGGTGGAGCTCACGCGGCCGCGCTGGAGCGACCAGTCGCAACGCGAGGGCATCGCCATCGAGCTGCGGACCGAACTTGCGGTGGACCTGCCCGAGTTCACCGGCGCCGACAACGAGATCCGCGACGCACTGACCAACCTGATCTTCAACGCGGTGGATGCGATGCCGCAGGGCGGCGTGCTCACCGTGCGCAGCCGGCCCGTCGCCGCACCTTCCGGCACGTCGGTGGTCATCGAGGTGTCCGACACCGGGGTGGGCATGGATGAGGACACGCGCCGGCGCTGCCTGGAGCCGTTCTACACGACCAAGGGCGAGCGCGGCACGGGCCTGGGACTGGCGATGGTGTATGGCATGGTCCAGCGGCACAGCGCCTCGCTCGAGATCGACAGCGAGCCCGGCATGGGCACCACGATGCGGCTGGTGTTCACGGCCAGCGGCGTGGCCAGCAGCGCGACGGTGCGCATCGGCACGATCGCGTTGCCGCCGCGGCCGATGCGCATCCTGCTGGTGGATGATGATCCGCTGCTGCTGAAATCGCTGCGCGACACGCTGCAGCAGGATGGCCACCTGATCACCGCAGCGAGCGGCGGCCAGGCTGGCATCGACACCTTCGCGGAGTCTCGCCGCAAGGGCGAGAGCTTCGACCTGGTCATCACCGATCTCGGCATGCCCTACGTCGACGGCCGCAAGGTCGCTGCATCGATCAAGGCGCTGTCGCCCGACACCCCGGTGGTGCTGCTGACCGGCTGGGGCCAGCGCATGATCGCCGCCCACGACAAGCCGCAGTTCGTCGATCGCGTGATGAGCAAGCCGCCGCGCGTGCACGAACTGCGCGCCACGTTCTCGGAGCTCGCGCCATGAATGACAGCACGGTCCGCGGCAGATTGCTGATTGTGGATGACGAGCCGCTGCAGTTGCGCGCGCTGTGCGACACGCTGGAGCTGGATGGTTACCGGACCAGCGGCTTCGGCTCGCCCCGTGACGCGCTGGCGGCCCTGCAGCCGGGGCGGTACGACCTGCTGCTGACCGACCTGATGATGCCGGAGATGGATGGCATCGAGCTGATCGCGGCGGTGCGCGGCATCGATCCGCAGCTGGGTGCGGTGGTGATGACCGGCCACGGCACCATCGACACCGCGGTGATGGCGATGCAGGGCGGCGCGCTCGACTACATCCTGAAGCCCTTCAGCATGAGCACCGCGCGGCCGGTGATCCACCGCGCGCTGAACATGATCCGCCTGCGCCGCGAGGTGCAGGTGCTGCAGGCGGCCGAGCGCCGCCGCGCGGAGGAGCTCGCTGCCGCCTATGCAGATCTCGAGTCCTTCTCCTATTCGGTGTCGCACGACCTGCGCGCGCCACTGCTGTTCGTGAAGGATTTCGCGCTGCGCCTGCACGATGATTATGGCGAGAAGCTCGGCGAGGAAGGCCGCCACATCGTGCAGGTGATCCACGACGGCAGCCAGAGCATGGACCGCATGATCGTGGGTCTGCTCGCGTTCTCCCGCTCGACGCGGCAGCCGCTGCAGATGGCGCCGCTGCAGATGGATGCGGTGGTGCGCGGCACCGTGGCCGAGGCGCTCGCCACCTACCAGGGACCGGAGCCGCGCATCGAGGTCGCGCCGCTGCCCGCGGCGATGGGTGACTCCACGGTGATCCGGCACGTGTGGTCGAACCTGATCGGCAATGCGCTGAAGTTCAGTTCCCGGCAGCCGCAGCCGGTGGTGCGGCTCAGCGGTCGGGTCGAGGGTGACGAGTGCGTCTATTCGGTGGCGGACAATGGCGCCGGCTTCGACGCGCGCCATGCCGACAAGCTGTTCGGCGTGTTCAAGCGGCTGCACAGCGTGGATGATTTTCCCGGCACGGGGGTGGGGCTGGCCATCGCCCATCGCATCGTGGCGCGCCACGGCGGGCGCATCTGGGCCGAGTCCTCCCCCGGCCAGGGGGCGCGCTTCTACTTCACGCTGCCGGCGGCACCATCAAGGCCAGCCGCGGATTCCGAACCGGATTGAGCGCGGCCCGCGGGGGCAGATGCGCGCGGCGCGCGCGAGCCGCCTCTCAGTCGTTCAGGAACCCGCGCACCGCGGCATCGAAGCGCGGCAGGTCCACCAGGAACGCGTCATGTCCCTCGATCGACGGCAGCGGCGCGAAGCGGGTTTCGACGCCGGCCTCGGTGAGACCCCTCGCGATCGCCGCCTGCTCGTCGATGGCGAACAGGAAGTCCGATTCCACGCCGATGACCAGCGCCTGGCGCAGGCCCGAACGACGGTACACATCGGCCGGCGCGCCATGCTCGGCGATGTCGAAGCAGTCCATCGCGCGCGACAGGTACAGATAGCAGTTCGGGTCGAACACGCGCACGAACTTCTCGGCCTGCGCCTCGAGATAAGTCTCGACCGCGAAGCGCGGCCCGAACCCGGCCGGCACACGCTTGAGCGCCTGCTCCACCGCGCGACGCCCGACCTCGCCGATGCCCTGGCGCGAGAAGCGTCCCGCCCACTCGGCCGCCGAGCGATATGTGATCGTGCCCATCTTGCGCGCCAGGCGCATGCCGGCCTGTGGGCCATGCTCGGGGCTGATGTACTGGCCGTCCTTCCACGCCGGATCGCTCATCACCGCCTCGCGCTGCACGCTGCGCAGCGCGATCGCGAATGGCGACGCGGCCGATGAGCCGGAGATCGACACCAGGCGGCGCGCGCCGCCCGGCGCGACCGCCGCGAAGGCCACCACCACCATGCCGCCCAGCGATGGACCCATCACGGTATCGAGCTGCTGGATGCCCAGGGAACGCGCGGCCTCGAAGCCGGCGCGGGCGATGTCTTCGACTGCAAGCTCGGGAAACTCGAGGCGGTACAGCCGGCCGGTGGCCGGATTCACCGAGGCGGGGCCGGTGGAGCCGAAGCAGCTGCCCAGCGAGTTCACGCACATCACGAACCAGCGGTCGGTGTCGATGGCGCGGCCCGGCCCGATCATGCTTTCCCACCAGCCCGGCACCGGGTCCGCGGCCGAGGAGGCCGCATGTGCCGACGGGCTGAGGCCGGTGAACAGCAGGATGGCGTTGCTGCGCTCGGCGTTCAGCGTGCCCCAGCACTCGTACGCCACCTCGGCGCGCTGCAGCGCGCCGCCCCGATACAGCGGAAACGGGCTCGGCAGTGTCGCGACGCGCAGCGCCGATCCCATCTCCTCTTCCTTGCGCACGGCCGTCACGGAGTCGGCGCTTCCGGGTCGCTGCCTTCGTTGATGCCCTCGGCCAGCGCCGTCGACAGATAGCGCTCGCCGGTATCCGGCAGCATCGCGAGGATCACGGCCCCGGGCTTCGATTCGCGCGCCACCTTCAGCGCCGCGGCGAAGGTCGCGCCGGCTGAGATGCCGCAGAAGATGCCTTCGCGCGTCGCGAGCTGCCGCGCGGTGGCGATCGCATCGGCATCGCCGACCTCGACGATCGCGTCGGCGACCTTGCGGTTCAGCACGCCCGGCACGAAGTCCGGAGTCCAGCCCTGGATCTTGTGGGGCGCGAACGGCTTGCCCGACAGCAGCGCGGCGTTCTCCGGCTCCGCCGCGATCACGCGGGTTTCCGGACGCGCCAGCTTGATCATCTCGCCCGCGCCGGTGAGCGTGCCGCCCGTGCCCCAGCCGGTGACGAAGGCGTCGAGGCGCTTGCCCGAGAACGCGGAGAGGATCTCAGGCCCGGTGGTATTGCGGTGGTAGGCCGGGTT
>CAZWDR010000087.1:0-11295 GCA_964632365.1 uncultured Steroidobacteraceae bacterium | reverse complement strand
GGCCGAGCATCGCGGCCTCGGCCTCGATGCCCCCCACGCCCCAGCCGAGCACGCCCAGGCCGTTGATCATCGTCGTGTGCGAGTCGGTGCCCACGAGGGTGTCGGGATAGGCCTCGGGTGGCGTGCCATCCTTCGCGAACACGACGCGGCCCAGGAACTCCAGGTTCACCTGGTGCACGATGCCGGTGTTCGGCGGCACGACCTTGAAATTGCGGAAGGCGTTCTGGCCCCAGCGCAGGAACGAATAGCGCTCGCTGTTGCGCTCGAACTCGATGCGGTTGTTGTTGGCCAGCGCCTGCGCGGTGCCGTATTCATCCACCTGCACGGAGTGGTCGATGACCAGCTCGGCCGGGGCCAGCGGATTGACGCGGTCAGGGTCGCCGCCCAGCGTGGCCACTGCCTCGCGCATCGCGGCCAGGTCGACCACGCAGGGCACGCCAGTGAAGTCCTGCATGATCACGCGCGCCGGCGTGAACGAGATCTCGTAGGCCGGCGCGGCCTTCGCGTCCCAGTCGAGCAGGGCTTCGATGTCGGCCTTGGTGACGTTCAGGCCGTCCTCGAAGCGCAGCTGGTTCTCGAGCAGGATCTTCAGCGAATAGGGCAGCCGGGCCAGCTTTTCGGCCGGCAGCGCCGCGAAGCTCCAGATGGTGTACGGCTTGCCGTTGACATCGAGGGTCGTGCGCGCATTGAAACTGTCAGTCATGGAGCCTCCGGCGGGGAATCCCCGGGATTATACGCGGTTTGGTGGATCACTCCGCCGCCGAGGCAGCGTGTGCCGGCATAGAGCACCGCGGACTGGCCCGGCGTCACGGCCCGTTGCGGCAGATGCGGCGTGATGAGCACATCGCCGCCTTCCAGCGGCGCCACGCGCGCCTGCTGGTCGGGCTGGCGATAGCGCAGGCGCACCGCCAGGGGTATGTCGGGCGCCGGCGGTGCCGGACACAGCCAGTTCACCGGTCCGGCGCGCAGTTCGCGTGTGTACAGCGCCGGATGCTCGCCGCCCTGCACGACCACCAGCGTGTTGTCCGCGAGCCGCTTCGCGGCGACATACCAGGCCGCGCCGCTGCCGCCGCGCTGGCCGCCGATGCCGATGCCGCCGCGCTGGCCCAGCGTGTAGAAGGGCAGGCCCACGTGCTCGCCCAGCCGTTCCCCGTCGATGCTGATCACAGGACCCGGCGAATGCGGCACGAACTGCGCCAGGAAATCGCGGAAGGGCCGCTCGCCGATGAAGCAGATGCCGGTGCTGTCGCGCTTGCCGGCCACCGGCAGCCCGGCCGCATGCGCGATCTCGCGCACCTGTGCCTTGTGCAGTTCACCCAGCGGCATCAGCGCCTGCGCGAATGCAGGACGCGCGACCGCATGCAGGAAATAGGACTGGTCCTTGCCAGCATCCAGCCCCTTGTGCAGCTGCGGGCCATCGTCGCCCTGCACGATGCGCGCATAGTGGCCGGTGGCGAGGAAACGCCCGCCCAGCCGCCGTGCATGCCGCAGGCAGTCGCCGAACTTGATCTCGCGATTGCACAGCACATCCGGATTGGGCGTCAGGCCCGCGCGGCTTGCGGCGAGGAAATCCGCAAACACGCGCTCGCGGTATTCGGCGGAAAGATCCACCCGGTGCAGCGCGATGCCCAGCTCGGCCGCGACGCGACGCGCGTCCTGGAAGTCCTCGGCCGAGGTGCAGTAGCCAGCCTCGTCCTCTTCCCAGTTGTGCATGAACAGGCCCTGCACGTCATGGCCCGCACGGCGCAGCAGCAGCGCGGTGACGGCGGAGTCCACGCCGCCGGACAGCGCCACGATGATGCGCTCGCCCACCGCCGCGCCTCAGCGGTCGGCCGGGACCGGCGTGGGGCCCAGGTGATTCAGCGCGGCAAGGTCGTGCCGGACGCCCGCCAGATGATCGTCGATGCAGCGCATCACCAGCGGGCTGCGCAGTCGCGCAGGCTCCGCGCGCAGCGCCGCCGCGCTCATCCAGCGCGCCGCGACGATGCCGGTGTCGAGCGGGCGGGTGCTGTCGTGGCCGCTCACCTCGCCGCTGATCGCCACCCGCAGCACGCTGGCGCCATTGGCCGGATTGCGCCACAGGTACAGCCCGAGCAGGTGCCGCGGGGTAAACCGCCAGGCGGTCTCCTCCAGCGTCTCGCGCACCGCGGCCTCGACGATGGACTCACCATCCTCGACGTGGCCCGCGGGCTGGTTGAACACCAGCGCGCCGCCGATGCGCTCCTCGACGATCAGGAACTGCTGGTCGCGCTGCACGATGGCAGCGACGGTGAGATCGGGGCGCCAGGTCATGGCGCGAAGTATAGGGGAGCGAGGTGGCTAGTACTTTGGCGCGCTGGCCAGCCACATCTCATCGAACTCGCGCAGGTACAGCTTCGCGGTGGGCGGCTGGCCGAAGCCGGCGACCCCTTCATAGCTGCTGGCCTGCGCGCGATAGACGATGGCCCGGCTGTCGGCGATCAGCATGCCCTGCGTGCGCGCCGCGTACTGCGGGGCCACGCAGCGGATCTCGATGTGGCCGGAGAGCCGGCGACGCATCGCGGCCAGCTGGTGCGGGGTCGTATAGGACACCGCCCGCTGCGTCAGCAGCCGGATCTTCGCGAAGCTGTGGGCCAGCAGGAAACGCTGCACCACCTCGAGGAACGGCGAGTGCTCGTAAAGCTTCGGTTCAAGGTCGGAGCTGTAGATCGAGACCAGGCGCTGCGCCATCGACAGCGCGCGCCGGTTGGCCGTGCGCACGTCATCGAGCGTCGTCAGCACCTGCAGCGGATCGGCCTCGGGTCGTGACAGACCCCCGCGGGCCAGCACCGTGACCGGTGCCATGCCGCCGCCCGGCAGCAGGCCTGCCGGTGAAGCGAAGTAATACTGCGAAGCGCCCATGAGCGGGAGTGTGGGATGGGGGCGGCTGCGGGTTTGTGGACGGCTTCACGGTTTGCCGCCGCCGGCGGGGGCACCGGCCCTGAACTGCGGGACGTGTCGCAGTTTGGCCGGGCTTATGTCAGGTGCCGCCGGGCAGCCGGGCCAGCTGGCCGGCGAGCCCGACATAGCCGGCGGGACCCAGCGCCTGCAGCGCCTTGCGGCGCTCCACCGGGATCGGCAGGCTGGCGATCAGCGCGCCGAGGGAATCCTGCGTCAGCGGCTTGCCGCGGGAATGTTCTTTCAGCAGCTCGTAGCCATCGGGCACGCCCTCGGCGCGCAGCACCGTCTGCACCGCTTCGGCCAGCACTTCCCACGCGCCGTCGAGATCCTTCGCCAGCGTGGCCGGGTCCGGCGCGATCTTGCCGAGCCCGCGCAGGGCCGCGCGCCACGCGATCACGCAGTGGCCGAGCGCTACGCCCACGTTGCGCAGCACCGTGGAGTCGGTGAGGTCGCGCTGCCAGCGCGACACCGGCAGCTTCTCGCTGAAATGCCGCAGCAGCGCGTTGGCGATGCCGAGGTTGCCCTCGGCATTCTCGAAATCGATGGGATTGATCTTGTGCGGCATCGTGGACGAGCCGACCTCGCCGGCCACCGCGCGCTGGCGCAGATAGCCGAGCGAGATGTAGCCCCAGATGTCGCGGCACATGTCGATGCCGATCACATTGATGGCCGCCAGCGCGTCGCAGTATTCGCCGATCCAGTCATGCGGTTCGATCTGCGTGGTGTGCGGGTTCCAGCCGAGGCCGCAGCGCTGCTCGACGAACTGGCGCGACACCGCCGGCCAGTCGATGGACGGGAATGCGGCCACGTGGGCATTGAAATTGCCCACCGCGCCATTCCACTTGCCGAGGACCTGCACGGCCGCAAGGCGCGCGCGGGCGCGCGTCAGCCGCGCATGGATGTTGGCGAACTCCTTGCCCAGGGTGGTGGGCGAAGCCGTCTGCCCGTGCGTGCGCGCCAGCATCGGCAGGTCCGCGTGCTCGGCGGCGATGGCGGCCAGCGCGCCGCGCAGCGCATCGATCGCGGGCAGCAGCACCTGCGCACGCGCACGGTCGAGCAGCCGCGCATAGCTGATGTTGTTGATGTCTTCGGAGGTGCAGCCGAGGTGCACCAGCTCGAGCTGGGCCGGTGTGGCACCCGCCGCGCGGATCTCGTCGCGCACGAAATATTCCACGGCCTTCACGTCGTGGTTGATGCGCTTCTCGATGCCCTTGACGGTGCTGGCCGCGGTGGTGCCGGGATCATCGGCCAACTCCGCGATGCGGCGGCTCACTGCGGGCGCGAAAGGCAGCGCCGCACTGCCGTGCAGCGATTCGGCCTGCTGCTGCAGCCACAGGGCCTCGACCCGGATGCGTTCACGCACCAGCCCGGCTTCGGAAAGGAGGCCTGCCAGTTCTTCGGTGGCAGCACGATAACGCCCGTCGACAGGCGAGAGGGCGGTCAGGCTTGATTCCATGTTGGTCGGCGCGGGGGGAGCGAATGATAGAATCGCAATGATAACCGAAGCGGTTGCAACTGTTGGCAGGGGCGTGACTTCATGAGCAGCGAATTCCGGATCGAACGCGACAGCATGGGCGAGCTGAAAGTGCCGGCCACGGCACTGTGGGGTGCACAGACCCAGCGCGCGGTGCAGAACTTCCCGATCAGCGGCCGGCCGATGCCGCGTGACTTCATCCGTGCGGTGGCACTGATCAAGGCCGCCGCGGCACGCGCGAACAGCGCCCTGGGGCTGCTCGATGCGGCAGTGGCCGATGCCATCGGCAAGGCGGCCGCATCCGTCGCCGGCGGCGAACACGATCAGCAGTTTCCGGTCGATGTGTTCCAGACCGGTTCGGGCACCAGCACCAACATGAATGCCAACGAGGTGATCGCGCGGCTCGCCGCGGGCCACCTCGGCAAGCCGGTGCATGCCAACGACGACGTGAACATGGCCCAGAGCAGCAACGATGTGATCCCGACCGCGATCCACGTCAGTGCGGCGCTCGCATGGCGCGAGTCACTGCTGCCGTCGCTGCAGCATCTGGCCGCGGCGCTCGAAAAGAAGGAAGCGCAGGTCGGCAACGTGGTCAAGACCGGTCGCACGCACCTGATGGATGCGATGCCGGTGACCTTCGGCCAGGAGATCCGCGCCTGGCGCATGCAGGTTGAAAAGGGCATCGAGCGTCTGCAGTCCGTCGAGCCGCGCCTGTTCCAGCTGGCGCAGGGTGGCACGGCGGTGGGCACCGGCATCAACGCGCATCCGGATTTCTCCGCGCGGTTCTGCGAGGAACTCGCCAGCGCCACGCGCATCGCGTTCCGTCCCAATGGCAGCCTGTTCGAGGGCATCGCCACGCAGGACACCGCGGTGGAGTTCTCCGGCCAGCTCAAGACGCTGGCCGTCGCGCTGATGAAGATCGCCAATGACCTGCGCTGGATGAACAGCGGTCCGCTGGCCGGCCTTGCCGAGATCGCGCTGCCGGCCCTGCAGCCGGGCAGCAGCATCATGCCGGGCAAGGTGAATCCGGTGATCCCCGAGGCCACCGCGATGGTCGCGGCCGAAGTGATGGGCAATGACCTGAGCATCACGGTGGCCGGCCAGTCCGGCAACTTCCAGCTCAACGTGATGCTGCCGCTGGTGGGCTACAAGCTGCTCGAGAGCATCCGCCTGCTGGCCAATGTGTCGCGCCAGCTCGCCGATGCCGCCATCGCCGGCTTCACGATCAACGAGGCGCGGCTGAAGGACGCACTGGACCGCAACCCCATCCTGGTCACCGCGCTCAATCCGGTGATCGGCTATGAGAAGGGCGCGGCGATCGCGAAGAAGGCCTATGCCGAGGGTCGTCCCATCCTCGAGGTGGCGGCGGCCAACACCGACCTTGCCCCGGAGCAGCTGAAGTCGCTGCTCGATCCGGCCGAACTCACCCGCGGCGGGATCAAGGGCGGCACCAGCGGCGGCGGCTGAAGCCATGCGCGCATCGCCCGACGACGTCGCGCCGCTGACCGGCGTGCGACGCCTGCTCGGCGTGATGCGCCGCCTGCGTGACCCGGCCGAAGGCTGCGCCTGGGACCTGGCGCAGGATTCGCGCAGTCTCGCGCGCTACACGCTCGAGGAGGCCTGCGAGGTCATCGCCGCGATCGAATCCGGCGATGATGCCGCGCTGCGCGAGGAGCTGGGCGACCTGCTGTTCCAGGTGGTCTTCCACGCGCAGCTCGCCAGCGAGCGCGGCGACTATGACTTCGATGCCATCGCCCAGGCCATCGCCGACAAGCTGGAACGGCGGCATCCGCATGTGTTCGGTGGCGACACCGGCCGCGATGCGCGTCACTGGGAACAGTTCAAGGCCGAGGAGCGCGCCGCGCGCGGCGCCACCGGCACGCTCGACGATGTGCCGCACACGCTGCCGGCGCTGGCGCGTGCCGCCAAGCTCGGCAAGCGTGCCGCGCGCGCAGGGTTCGACTGGCCGGATGCCGAGGGCGCTCGCGCCAAGGTGCTGGAGGAACTGGCCGAGGTCGATGCAGCGCGCCGCGGCGAGGGCACCTCGTCGCTGGAGGACGAGATCGGCGACCTGCTGCTGGCGGCCAGCAGCCTGGCCCGTCACCTGGGTGTCGACCCGGAGACCGCGCTGCGCCGCGCGAACCTGCGGTTCGAGCAGCGATTCGGGGCCCTGGAGCAGCTTGCCCGCCGCCGTGGCCTCGACCCATCTGCCCTCGGGCCCGAAGCCCTCGACCAGTTGTGGAATGACGTGAAAAAGGGCATTCAGTCCTGATTCATCGGCTCCTGCGCACCATCGTCTCCAGGCCTGCACGATCCGCGGGCCACTGGAGGCGGTGATGCGAAGCAGGATTCTCGTGGCGATTGCAGCGTTGGCGTTCGGTGCAACCTCGCTGGCGGCGCAGGCCGGCGGACGCGACCGGCATCCCCATCACGATGGACCTCCGCGCGGCGAGCGCGCCCGTGTGGTGCGGGTGGAGCCCATCGTCGAGCGCGTGCGTTTCAGCGTGCCGGTGGAGCATTGCTGGACCGAACGCGAGCGGCAGGTGCGGCGGGGCGGGGATCGCACCGCGGCCACCGTGGCCGGTGGCGTGGTGGGTGCCGTGATCGGCAACCGCGTCAGCGATGGCCGGGGCCTGGGCACGGTGGCCGGCGCCGTGGCTGGCGCAGTGGTGGGCAGCGAACTGGCCGGCGACCGCGGCCGCCGGGTGGAGTATCGCGACGTGCGGCACTGCGAAGTGCGCCATGAGCCCCGCGTCGAGCGCCGGGTCGTCGCCTATCACGTGACCTATGAATATCGCGGCCGGCGCGATGTGGTGCGGATGGACCATGATCCGGGTCGCCATGTGGCGATCCGGGATGTCCGCCGCCGCGGCTGATGGCTTACGATAGACGCATGACGCGCCGCTCGAACCGGGTGAGCGCAGGGACCGGCAGGCTGCTGCCGGTCCTTGCCTTTTCACTGCTGTCCGCCTCCGCCGCTGCGCTGGAGCCGCGGGATGAAGGCGGCCGCTTCGATCCGGGTGGGCCTGCGATGGGCGTGCGCGAGCCGCCGCGCGCGGTGGCCGCCCAGTCACCCGACCGCATCATCCGCCAGATCGAGAAGAAGTACGACGCACGCGTCGTGCGCCAGGAAATGAAAGACCGCAAGGGCCGCCGCATCCTGGTGCTGCGGCTGGATGACGGCCGCAAGGTGTGGAAGGTCGAGGTCGACCCCGAAACCGGCAAGGAACTGTAGATGCGCGCGCTGGTGGTCGAGGACGAGGACATCCTGCGCGAGGCCCTGCGCCGCAACCTGGCCGAGGCCGGCTTCACCGTCGACGTGGCGGCGGATGGCGAGGAAGGCCTCTACGCCGGCGTTGAATATCCGGTGGACGTGGCCGTCATCGACCTCGGCCTGCCGAAGCTGCCGGGGCTGGAACTGATCCGCCGCCTGCGCAGCAAGGGCCGGCATTTCCCGATCCTGATCCTCACCGCGCGCGACCGCTGGCAGGACAAGGTCGAAGGGCTCGACGCCGGCGCCGACGACTATGTGGCGAAACCCTTCCAGTTCGAGGAAGTGCTGGCGCGCATCCAGGCGCTGCTCCGGCGCAGTGGCGGCTGGGCGTCCTCGACGCTCACCTGCGGACCAGTGGTGCTCGATACGCGCGCGCAGACGGTGACCGTTGAGGGTCGACCGGTCGACCTGACCACCTTCGAGTACCGCATCCTGGAACACCTGATGCTGAAGGCCGGCGAGATCATCTCGAAAACCGACCTCACCGAGCAGCTCTATGAGCAGGACTTCGAGCGCGACAGCAATGTGATCGAAGTGTTCATTGGTCGGCTGCGCCGCAAGCTCGACCCCGACGAGCGCATCAAGCCGATCGAGACGCTGCGCGGCCGCGGTTACCGCTTCGCCGTGGCGCGCTCGGCGGGCTGACCGCCGTCGCGCGGTCCGAAGGAGGAGCATGCGCTCCGTCAGCCAGCGCCTGCTGATCTTCCTCACGCTGCTGCTGCTGCTGTTCTTCGGCGTGATGATCGCCGTGCTCGAAGCGCGCTTCCGCAATGTGGCCGAGCTCTCGCAGCGCGAACTGCTGGTGGTGCAGATGCTGGCGCTGCTGCAATCGGTGGACGTCGGGGAGGACGGCCAGGTGGTCTCGAACCTCGCGGACAACGAGGCGCGACTCGCCGTGCCGGGCTCCGGGCTGTATGCGGCGATCCGCGCCGGCCCGCACACGCTGTGGCGTTCGCCGTCCGCGACCGGGCATGTGACGGATTTCGGTCCGCAACTGGAGCCCGGCGAGGATGATTTCCACACCCTGCGCGGGCTCGGCGGCCAGCGCCTTGCCGCGCTGAGCCGCGGCCGCCTGTGGGAGGACGTGGGCCGACTGACCCTCACCGTGGCCACCGACATGAGCTCCTATGACGCGGAGCTGTCCACCTTCCGCCGCGGCCTGGCCGGCGGCTTTGCCGTGGTCGCCGCACTGCTGCTGCTGGCGATGGCGGTGCTGCTGCGCTGGGCGCTGGCGCCGCTGCGCCGGCTTGCTGCACAGATCCGCGAGGTCGAGCTCGGCGAGCGCGAGCAGCTCGACCAGCGCTGGCCGGCCGAGCTCACCGGCGTTGTGGCAAACCTGAACACGCTGCTGGGCGCCGAGCGCACGCGCATCGCGCGCTATCGCGACACCCTGGGCAACCTTGCGCACAGCCTGAAGACGCCACTGGCGGTGCTGCGCGCCAGCCTGTCGCCGGGCACGCCCGGCGCGGCGCAGGTCAACGCCCAGGTCGACCGCATGTCCGCGATCGTCGAGCACCAGCTTCGCCGCGCGGCCACCAGCGGCGGCGCCAGCGTGGGCAAGCATGCCGTCGCGCTGCTGCCCATCGCGCAGGACCTGCGCGCCGCGATGCTCAAGGCCCACGGCCGCAAGGACTTCGCGCTCGAGCTCGCAATCCCCGAGCCGCTGCTGTTCGTCGGCGACCGGGATGACCTCACCGAGGTGCTGGGCAACCTGATGGACAACGCCGCAAAGTGGTGCCGCGCGCGCGTGCGGGTCAGCGCTTCGTTCGAAGCTTCCGCCGGCGCGTCGCAGAAGCTGCGCATCGTGGTCGAGGATGACGGCCCCGGCATCGCGCCGGGCGATCGCGCGCGCGTGGTGGAGCGCGGCGCGCGCGCCGACGAGCACACTCCCGGCCACGGACTGGGTCTGGCGATGGTGCGTGACATGGCCGGCCTCTACAGCGGCAGGCTCGACCTGGGAGAGTCGTCACTGGGCGGCGCGCGCGTGCAGCTGGATCTGCCGGGGAGACTGCGTTGAGCTTCGATGGCCGCGCCTTCGCGGCGAACCTGCCGCGCCGCCCGGGCGTCTACCGCATGTATGGCAGCGAAGTGGCCGATCCCGCCGCGCTGCTGTATGTCGGCAAGGCATCGAGCCTGCGCGATCGCGTGGGCAGCTACTTCCAGTCCGGTCGCCAGGCCGCGAAGGTCGAGGCGATGGTGCGCCAGATCCGGCACATCGAGGTCACCGTCACGGCCTCCGAGACCGAGGCGCTGCTGCTGGAATACAACCTGATCAAGGAACACCGGCCGCGCTTCAACGTGGTGCTGCGCGATGACAAGAGCTTCCCGTGGATCCAGCTCCACGCCCATCCATTCCCGAGGCTGTCGGTTTATCGCGGGCCGCGCAGCGGCAAGGGGCGTTACTTCGGGCCGTATCCGGATGTCGGCGCCGTGCGCGCCTCGCTGCTGCAGCTGCAGAAGCTGTTCCGCCTGCGCAATTGCCGCGACGGCTTCTTCGCCAACCGCTCGCGCCCGTGCCTGCAGTACCAGATCGGCCGCTGCTCGGCGCCCTGCGTCGGCATGATCGACCAGGCGTCCTATGCCCGCGATGTGGAGTCGGCCGTGCTGGTGCTCGAGGGGCGCGACAGCGAGGTGACACGCGCGATGGAAGAACGCATGCGGCAGGCGGCTGCCGCGCTGGATTTCGAGAAGGCCGCGGCGCTGCGCGACCAGCTCATCGACCTGCGCAGCCTGCAGGCCGAGCAGGCCATCGACACCGGCGGCTCGCGCGATGTGGACGTGTTCGCCATCGTCGGCGAACCCGGCGACTATGTGATCAGCCTGCTGCTGGTGCGCGGTGGCCGCAACCTCGGCACCACCGCGTATTTCCCGCGCGCGCCCGGTGGCGCCGAAGAGGTGCTGGCCTCGTTCCTGCTGCAGCACTACGCGCGCGAGGAGCCGCCGGCCGAGGTGCGCGTGAACCTGGACCTTCCCGATGCGGCGGCGCTGAGCGAGGCGCTGTGCCTGCGCCACGGGCGGCAGATCACCGTCTCGCGACCGGCGCGCGGCCTCGCCGCGCGCTGGGTGGAAGCGGCCAGCGGCAATGCGCAGCAATCGATGCGCATGCGTCTGTCACGCCGCGGCGAGACCGCGGAGCTGCTCGAGGCGCTCCGCGAGGGGCTGGACCTGCCGGTGACCCCGGCACGCATCGAGTGCTTCGACATCAGCCACACCGGCGGCGAGGGCACCGTGGCCTCCTGCGTGGTGTTCACCACCGAGGGCATCGCGCGCAAGGAATATCGCCGCTTCAACATCGAGCAGGCCGTGGCGGGTGATGACTACGGCGCGCTGCGCGAGGCCGTGGGGCGCCGGTTCGCGCGCGTGCGCGCGGGGGAGATTCCCGCGCCGGACCTGCTGCTGATCGATGGCGGGGCAGGGCAGGTGAACGCGGTGCTGCCAGTGCTGGTGCAGCTGGGCTTCGAATCACAGCTTGTGGTTGGTGTGTCGAAGGGCCCCGACCGCAAGCCCGGTCAGGAACGGCTGCACCTGGGATGGAGCGGCTCGGTGCTGGCGCTGCCGGCGGATTCCCGCGCCTTGCGGCTGATCCAGCGCATCCGCGACGAGGCGCATCGCTTTGCCATCCAGGGAC
>CAZWDR010000086.1:3316-11545 GCA_964632365.1 uncultured Steroidobacteraceae bacterium | reverse complement strand
CCACCAGCGATCGCACCAGCCACAGCCCGATTCCGAATCCGCTGCGGCGGGCACCCGAGCCGATGGCCTGCTGGAAGCGCTCGAAGATGCGGGCCTGGTCGTCGGCGGCAATGCCCGGCCCGTGATCGCGCACGGTCAGTTGCGCGGCGTCTCCCCGGGCTGCCAGTGTGATCTCGACCGGCTTGCCGTCGCTGTACTTGATCGCATTGGAGAGCAGGTTGCTGACGATCTGCTCCACCGCCAGCCGGTCCCAGGCGCCGCGCAGCGAGGGCGGCAGATCCAAGTGCACCGTGCATGCGGCGAACTGCGCCTCCGGTTCGTGCGATGCGGCGATCTCGCGAACCAGTTCGCTCAGGTCCAGGCTGATGCGCTCTGCCGCCCACCCTTTCGCTTCCAGCCGCACCGAATCGAGCAGCAGCGTGGCGCGCTTGATGTATGTATCGACCACGTGGCGGATGCGTTCGAGTTTCGGTGTGAGGTTGCCGCATTGCTCGCGCTCGGCGATCACCATCGCGGCGCGCACCAGCAGCAGGATGGTATGCATCGGATTGCGCAGCTCGTGCGCGGCGACCGCCAGCAGGTTGTCGCGCGCCACGATTTGCGCCTCGAGCTGGCCGATGCGGGCACGCAACCCGGCAACGAGTGCGTCGTGTTCGGCAGGTACGGTGGTCGGCACCGAAGTATCCCGGTTCGCATCCATCTGTCAGGTGGGCAGCTTCGTGCGCTGATGGATCAATCGTAACGACCATGTTTGAATCGCGCAGCGGCTTCTGACGGTAGGAATGGTCTGACATCGCGGCATGCAGCAGTCCGCGCAGCGCGAGAGCGACCGACCCGACTGAGGCCGCATACTCGATCCCATGAACTGGCGAATGGCGCGGCCTTTCCTGCTTCTTGCCACGCTGATGGCGGCCATCGCATTCATGTTCGAGTCTGGTCGCTGGCAGGTTCCGCCGCGCTTCAATCCCTGGGCGCCGCTCGACATCGGCGAGGTGCCCAATGCGCTCACCCCGTTCAAGCTCGCGCGCGTGGGAAGGGATGCGCAGCAATGCCTCGCATTGCTGGCCACCGCCGGATTCACGTACGAACCGATCGGTGACGAGCAGACCGGCCCGGACTGCGGATTCACCACGGCCGTGCGGATCCGGCACACGTCGGCCGATGTGCGTCCGGCTTTTGCGCTGAGCTGCCGGACGGCGGTGTCGCTGGCGATGTGGGAGCGCCATGGCCTGCAGCCGGCAGCCCTGCGGCACTTCGGACAGGGCGTGGCGCGCATCGAGCATTTCGGCAGCTATGCCTGCCGGAATGTCTACAACCGGCCGGCTGCGACTCGCAGCCGACACGCCACCGCCGAGGCGTGGGACGTGGCCGGATTCGTGCTCGAGGACGGCCGCCGCATCCGCATCGTGCGCGACTGGAAGACCGGGTCGGATGCGGCGGATTTCCTGCGCGAAGTGCGCGACGCGGCCTGCCGTTTCTTCGACGGCGTGCTCAGTCCCGACTACAACGCCGCGCATCACGACCATCTGCATCTGGACCGCGGCCCGTACCAGCTGTGTCGATGACGGCCGTTTCAAAGGAGACAGTCATGCCTCGCAAGATTCCGCAGCGCATCCGCATCGGCATAGGCGGCTGGAACTACAAGCCGTGGCGGGGAACGTTCTACCCGGCGGGCCATCCGCAGAAGCGTGAACTCGAGTACGCGAGCCATGCGTTGACGTCGATCGAGATCAACAGCACTTTCCACGGCCCGCAGAAGCCGGCGAGTTTCGAGAACTGGTACGCCGCCACGCCACCGGATTTCATCTTCTCGGTGAAGGGGCCGATGTTCGCCACGAACCGGCGCGTGCTCGCCGAGGCCGGCGATTCCATCCGGCGCTTCCTGGGTGGTGGCGTGCTGCAGCTGAAGGAGAAGCTCGGCCCGATCAACTGGCAGTTCGGTCCGAACAAGAAATTCGATGCCGATGATCTGGATGCATTCCTGGCCCTGCTTCCGCGCAGTGTCGAAGGCCACGCGCTGCGCCATGCGATCGAGGTGCGACATGAAAGCTTCGTCGGCGCTGAACTCCAGGAACTGGCGAGGCGCCACGAGGTGGCCATCGTGCTGTCCGGTGACTCACCGTACCCGCTGATCGAGGACAATCATCCGGATTTCGTCTATGCACGGATTCTCGGCACGGTGGATGCCGAACCCAGGGGATATGCGGATCGGGATCTGGACCGATGGGCCGAGCGCGCGAAGGCCTGGGCCGCAGACGGGCGCGAAGTGTTCCTGTATGTCATCGGCGGCTACAAGGAACGCAATCCCGCCGCGGCGATGGCGTTGATCGAGCGGGTCGCGCGACCTGCCGCGAAGAGCCGGTCGCGTGCCGCGTCGCGCGGATGAATCAGTTGCCGATCAGCAGCAGGAACTGCACGTCATGGACCGCATCACCCACGTCGGTCACATCGAGGATACCGACCAGCGCGCCGCGTTCTGACTGGCGCGTCCAGCTGGAGCCTGCGCCCAGCGCGCCGCTCCACCCCGCATCCCGCGTCCAGCCCTGTGCGGTGAGCTGCCGCGAGAGATGCAGGGCCAGCGCACTGGCAGGTTCCTCCGGGCTGTGCACCCGGGTGCCGGCGCTCCAGGAATCCCCGCTCCCGCCGCCACTGGGTCCCAGCCCCTGCACCTGCACCGATGCCGGGAAGTCCAGCGTCGGCATCAGTCTCTGCATGGCCTGGAAGTCGGGCGCCCCCATGCCCGGCTGCGGTGCGTGGCAGGGGCGCGGCAGCTGGGCCGGCGACCGGTGCAGCCCGGCGTAGCGCACCGGATCATGGTCGCGGACACTCACGGTCTGGCGCACGCCATCGCGGCACAGCTGGCGCGCCGCGATGCGCGACGGGGTCGAGAAGGTCTGCGGGACCATCTGCTGCGGCATCTCGACTTCCCAGCCGTCCCGCAGCAGCGCGGCCAGCAGCGCGTCCATCGCGGCGCCTGTGTCCAGCGAGGTCCTGAATGCGGTGGTGCTGCCGTTGCCATCGGCCCGCGTCGCGGTGCCGATGAGCGTGAAATCGTCCGGCAGGCTCAGACGCGCCAGGTCGGCGGGCAACGTGCGCGTCACCGTCTGCTTCGCTTCGCTCCGCCCCTGGAACAGCAGCGCGTTGAGGACATCCGGGTTGCTGCCCTCCAGCAGGTTCTGCGCCGGTGAGACCAGCGGCGTCAGTGCGAGGAGCAGCATTGCGAGGTTGCGAAAGGCCGGGTTGCGCATGGCGTTCTCCTTCACTCAACGCGCGCTGATGTTCAGGATCGCGGTGCGAAGGCCTTCGGCCGTTGCCGCCACGCGCAATGCGGCGGTCAATGCCGGCTTTCCTGCGCGCGCCTTCGACCATTGCGAACCTGCGGTCACGGTGCCGTTCCATGCGGTGTCTTGCGACCAGCCCTGCTCCTGCAACTGGCGCGCGAAATGGGCCGCGACATTGGCGGGCGAATCCTGTGACAGGAAGCGCACCGAGGCCCGCGTGCTGCCGTTCTGGCTCGAGCCGCCGCTGCTGCCGGAGACCTGTGCCGGTCGGCCAGTCGCAGGATCCGCCGGCATCTGCAGCTTGGGAAGGTCCGGGTCCATCATCGCGGCTGGCGGCATCGGGCGCATGCGTCCATTGCAGGCGGCATTGGTTGTGCCGCGCTGTGTGGACAGCACGACATAGGTCGTCCCGTCCATGGCATTGGTGACCAGCGTGACCGGAAGCTCACCCAGGCAGATGGTCTGCTGGGGCGTCATCACCGAGAAGACGAAGACGCCGTACCCGGGCGTCGGCATCTGCGCCTGCGGCACTCCGCCCCTGGCGACCAGCGCATCGACGGCCAGCTTCGCGGCGGCTTCTGGCGTTCCCGAAGTCTTGTAGCCCACAGAGACCGCGACGGGAGCCCCGGGACCGCCGGCACCCAGCGATCGTTCCGCGCCGCCAATCAACTGCAGTTCGCGGGGCATGCGCACCGCGGCGAACTCCGCCGGCACCGTGCGGGAGATGACCAGCGACTGGTCTCCGGGGGACAGCAGGCCCTGCAGCACATGGGGGTCGATGCCGGCCAGCAGATCCTGCGCGAACGCAGGCATGGAAAGCAGCGCGAGCGCGACGGCGGCGAGTGTTCGCATCGGTCCTCCGGTCTTCCGTGTGGAGGTGGTGAGGTATGGAGCCTAACCCGGCCGGCCCTGCGGACATCATTAAATCCACGCTTGCCCCGGGGCGTCATGGCGGGCCGCGCGCGGCTCCCCGGCTGCGCGATCCACCGCCCGTGCGCCGCCGCGGCAGGCAGTTCCCGCGGTGCTTTCAGGGCAGAGTTTGCTAGGCTCCTGCCGGCGCGGGACGACCCGTGGCCTGGACTCATACCCGGGGACGACCCCGTCTGCACGGAGCCCGCATGTCACAGGCCTGGTTGATGCTGATCCTGGCTGGTCTGCTCGAAGTCGGCTGGGCCATCGGCCTGAAAGCCAATCCCGGCTTCAATCGTCTCGTTCCCTCGTTGCTGACGGCGGCTGCGCTGATCGCAAGCTTCGTGCTGCTGGCGCGCGCGCTGAAGGTGTTGCCGCTGGGTACGGCGTATGCAACATGGGTGGGCATCGGTGCAGTGGGCACTGTGATCGCCGGCGTGATCCTGCATGGCGAGAGCCTGAACACCGTGAAGGTGGTCAGCATCGTCGCCATCCTCGGCGGGCTGGTGGGACTGAAGGCGGCGGGCTGAGCACGTCGGGGCCTGCAGCTTGCGCTGAATACGGCAATCCCTGAGCGGGTGGGCGCATAGAGTCGATGCAGTCCCCTTCTCGCCCGGAGCAGCCGTGAACCATTGTGTCGTGATCCCTTTCAGCAGTTCGGCCTGCTGTGGCCGGGTGTTCCGCCGCGTGACGGGTTCCGTGGTTCCAGAGGCGGTGTCTTCATGAGTGGCTGGAGTCGCCGGTGCCCGCGATTCTCGATGCGGCACAGTGAAACGCTGCGACTGCGGACCCTGGAGGTCACGACGCCGGTGCCGCGCTCCATGGCAGCGTGGGCGGCACGGATACCGGTGGTGGATCTGATCCGGGCGGGTTCGTGCGGGCGGCTGCAGGCGACGCGGGAGGCGCCATGCGGGGACCGGATCTGGCGGAGTTTCAGGGCGGTCGACTGACCGCGCGCGGAGTGGTTCCGCGACTGGATCTGAATTGGTCGGGGCGAGAGGATTTGAACCTCCGACCCCTTGCACCCCATGCAAGTGCGCTACCAGGCTGCGCCACGCCCCGACCGTTGAGAGCTTCGCGACTTTATCACATCCCGCCATCGCCAACGTTGCCTTACCGGCAGGCGTAACCCCCATCCCCCGTGCCGGTTGGCAACTTGGGATACGCACACAGGTTCCACTTCAGCTGCGAGTTGGCCTTCGTCGCAGGGACTTCTTCCGGCGCCTGCCCTTTCTCGACCCAGTTCTCGATCACCGTGAGCCAGTCGACCTGGTCAGGCCCGGGGCCGCCGGAGCAATGGCCCACGCCCGGTGCCAGGAACAAGCGCGAGGCCTTGTCCGCGCCGCGGGTTGCCTTCTGCAATGCCTCGTAGAAATCGACCGTGGCGCGTGCGCTGGGACCCGGATCGTTGAAGCCGTGCCCGAGGATCAGCTTGCCGCCGCGCGCGACGAATGCGGTGAGGTCGGGATTGGTCGCTTCGTATTCCTTCGCAAGCCAGCTGGCGCGCACGGTCGGCACGTCCTTCGCGGTGAACCGGGACATGTCGAACGCGGGATCACCGAGCAGCGGTCCGCGCAGCGCATGCAGGCCGCCACTGCGCATGCCCGGATCACCCGCGGCCAGCACCGGCACGAACGGATTCCAGCCCACCTCCCCGCCCTTCTCGAGCGGGAACGACGCCCAGGTGCCGTCAGGTGCACGCTCGCCCGCATACACCTTGCGCAGGGCCTGCACCTGCGGGGGCGCCAGGCACTCATCGCCGGTGGCGCCGGCCGCGCACTGCAGGACGACAGGGTCGAAGTCGCAGGCGCGCGGATCGCGCAGTACGCCATCCGCGGCGCCGTCGCGTGCGTCGCACGCGTCGAGCACGGCGCTCGTCACGCGTTGCGCCTGCGCGGCGGTGAGACGCGCGCCGGGTGCATCGAATGCGTTGGAACGCAGCGCGGCGCTGGTCTGCACCTGCAGGCTGTACACCGGTGCCATCGCGATCACGCCGTCGAAGTCCTGCGGATGGCGCTGCGTGGCCATCATGCCCATGCGCCCGCCGGTGCTGCAGCCCTGGTAATAGGACTGCCGTGCTGCAGACCCATAATAGGTCGCGACCAGTTCACGGCCGCGCTGGGTCATCAGGTGGATGGCGCGGTGTGAGAAGTCCTCGAGCTTCGGGCGATTCGCGGTGCCGTCTGGATTCAGCGCCCAGGGCGATGCATCGAAGCCGGTGCCGGTGGTGTGTCCGGCGTCGGTTTGCAGCGTGGCGTATCCGCGGGTCAGGCCTTCGGTCGCTGCCTGCAGCGTGACATTGCCCATCCAGCCGCCACCGCCCAGGGCCAGCGTCTTGCCGTTCCAGTCCTGCGGCAGGCGATAGACCACGCCGATCTCGGAGCCGGGCACGGGACGGATGACGCCCTGCACCTCGCAGAAGGCGGGTCTTCCACCCGCCGCTGCATGCCGGACTGCGCGCGTGATCTCGGTCTGCGGGAGGGTCCCGCTGCCGACCAGTGCTTCGCAGGCGGCAGGATCGACTCTCGCCGGAGCCTGTGCAGCGCCTGCCAGCGATGTGATCCCTGCGGCGAGTGCCATGCCCAGCATGGTCGTCCTTCTGATCATCATCATCCTGCTACCTCGTCAGCTGCGGCCATGGCTGGTTGGTCTCAACGCCCCTGCTGCTGCAACATCTCGCGCTCGGCTTCGAATGTGGCCATGCGCGCGGCATGCCCGGACGCAAATTGCGCGCGCAGTGCTTCAGTCTGCGCGGCGGTGAGCTTTGCCGACACGGCCCGCAGGATGCGCTGGTTCGTCTCGTTCTGGCGATTGATGGTTTCTTCGCGCATCCGTACGGCAGTTTGCACATCCGTGGGGGCAGCCATCGTTGCCTCGGCCTCGAGAGCCTCCTCGGTTTCGCGCCGCAACTCGGCGATCGCGACCGCATTCAGTGCCTGGAGCTGTTCGGTGCTGAGCGCATGGCCGGCAAGGGCGATGCTGTCTTTCCAGAACATCGCCCGCGCGGTCGCGGTGCGATCAGACTGCAGCAAGGCGCCGGTGCGCCGCGCCTCGGTGATCACGACGGGTGCCTGGACGGGTCGGGGCGGAGGCATCACTTCGACGGCGGGCGGAGGTGGCGGCGGCTCAGCCGTCGGCGCCGTCGCATTCAGGTCCGAGGTGGCAACCGCCATGACCGGCTCCACGGTCGCAGCCACCTGGGTCGGGGTCGCCCTGACCGTCGCGTTCGGCGCAGCGGAGGATTGCATGCGGGCCATCTGCGCGCGCAGTTCGGCGCCGTCTTGCCGCGCGGTGCGAAGGTCGAGCCACAGGTTTGCAGACAGGACTGACAGGACGATGATCATTGCCGCACCAGCGGCCAGCACTGTTCGCATGTCGTCTCCCCGCCCTTCTTGTTGTCTGCCTACGATACCTCAGCATCCGGGAACGCGCGCATCCGGGTTTGCGACACGGCTTCCTGTATCATTTTCGGGGCAATGAACCTGTTCTCCCGCCTGTTTCGACGGTCGCCTCCTCCACCAGCGCCAGCCCCTGCGGCTGACAAATCCGCGCCGCCGCCGCCGCCGCCGCCGCCCGCGACACCTGTGGTCGATCCGGCGCAGCAGCAGCGGCTGCTGCGCGACATCGAGACCGGCGCGCTGAAGTCCTCCGAACTGATGCGGCTGGCGGTCGAGGGGCAGACCACGCGGGTGCGCCAGGCGGCTGCATCCGCGATCCAGGATCCTGCGCTGTGGCAAGCCCTGCTCCCGCGGCTGCGCAGCCGCGACAAGGCAGCCTACCGCCTGACGCGGCAACGCCTGGATGCCTTGCTCGCGCAGCAGCGCGCACAGGCCCAGGCCAGTGCGGAAGCCGAGGCCCTCTGTGCAGCCCTCGAGAAGCACGCCGCGCGGGCGCATGACGCACGGTTTTTGTCATCGCTGACGCAATACCAGGCACGCTGGCAGGCGCTGCCGGACACGATCGACGCCGGCATTCGCCAACGGGGCCAGCTCGCCATCGACCGTTGCCTGGCAGTCATCGCGGCGCACCAACGTGACGA
>CAZWDR010000086.1:0-3216 GCA_964632365.1 uncultured Steroidobacteraceae bacterium | reverse complement strand
CGCGATCGCCGCTGACGCAGAGCTCGACACACCGGCAGACGAGGCCGCCGACGACGAGGAACAGGCCGCTACGGCGCAGCGAAATGGCGAAGTGAGCCGACTGATCCGCCTGAGCGGCGCGGCGCTGGCGCGCGGCGAGACACGCAAGGCCGCACGCTTCCGCCGCGCGGTCGATGCCGCACTCGAGAACGCGCCCACGCTGCCGCCCGCGCTGGCGCGCAACCTGGAACAGCTGGATGCGCGGCTGAACGAGCTGCGGCAATGGAAGGACTATGTCGCCGCGCCGAAGCGCATCGAACTGATCGAGGAAGTGGAAGCACTGATCGGTGTGGAGGAACCACCCGAAGCGCGGGTGGCTCACCTGCGTGCGCTGCGCGAGGAATGGCGCACGATCAACAAGGGCATCTCCGTGGAGGCGACCGCCGAGTCGGAGCGGTTCGAGCAGGCCTACGCGGCGGCGTTCGAACCTTGCAAGGCGTACCTCGCCGAGCAGGCGGCCATGCGCCGCGCCAATCTCGAGGCCCGCCGGCACGTGCTCGAGCGGGTGCTGGCGGTCGAGGCGGGTCTGGATGCCGGGCAGCCTGAGCATTCACTGATGCTGCGTGTGCTGCGTGAGGCACCGCAGGAGTGGCGCCGGCATTCGCCGGTTGACCGCGACGCGGGCCGTGCGCTGGATGCGGATTTCTTCGGCGCGCTCGATCGTCTGCGGGTGCGCCTCAACGACCTTCATGCCGCCAATGCCGCTGCGAAGCAGGCGCTGATCGCGCGCGCACGGCAGCTGGAGCAGATGCCCGACGTCGCAGGCGCCATCGAGGGGGCGAAGCGCCTGCAGGCGGAGTGGAAGATCACGGGCCCTGTTCCCCATGCGCAATCGCAATCGCTGTGGGAGGAATTCCGTGCCGCATGCAACGTCGTGTTCGAGCGGCGCAACGCCGAGGTCGCGCAGCAGGCCGCAGTGCTCGAGCAGGCGAAGGCCGCCGCCGAAGACCTGTGCCTGCAGATCGAACTGGCCAGCGAACAGGGGCCGGCTGATCGGCCCACCGGCGAGGCACAGCTGCGCGCGTGGCAGGAAGCCTTCCATGCGCTGGGTGAGTTCCCGCGCCCTGACGCGCGCGCATTGCACGAGCGTTACCAGCGCGCGATGTCCGCATATGACGCGCGGATCGCAGGGCTCGCCCAGCGCGATGCCGAGGCGGTCGAGAGCAATGTGCTGGCCGCGGCGCGCCACGTGCGCGCCTGCCAGCGCGCCGTCATCGAGGGCGATGCCGCACACGCGGAGCTGAAAGCGGCCGCCGAAGCCTTCATCGCCGGTGTTCCGCGCTGGCCGGACAAGGGCGTCGTGCAGGCGCTGCGGCAGGCCCTTGCCCGCGCCGGGTCGCCCGGATTCACGGCGCCCAGCGATGCGGATCGCGAGCTGGCCCTGCGCCGGCTGTGCATCCACGCGGAGATCCTCGGCGACTGCGCCACGCCGGCCGAGGATGCCAGCCTCCGGCGCGAGCAGGAGATGCAGTTGCTGAGCCAGGGGCTCGGCCAGAAGCGTCAGGCTGACGAGCGCGCGTGGCAAGCCATGCGCATCGAATGGCTGGGCCTCGATGCCGCCCCGCCGGCCGTGCATGACGAACTGGAACAGCGGTTCATGCGGTGCCTGAAGCATCGCGGCCGCGCGCGCGCACCGGACAGCCATCGCGGCGCCGCGCCTGCCTGATTGCACCTGCGACAACCCGAGGGGAATGCCCATGAGCGCGACGATGCCTGGCCGCCGTCACTTCATTTCCACCGGCGCCGTGGGCGCCGCGGCCGGCCTGGCCGGGCTGGCACTGTTGCCGGCCTGCGCGCCGGCCGGGTCGCCACAGGGGCAGTCCGATGACGCGCCGGAGGTGATGTCCCGCGAACGCTACGAGCAGTACGTCACGTGGTTCAACGCCAACGATCCGCAGTTCCTGGAGTTCTACCATCCGGAGGTGGTGCTCGAACTCGGCAACGCCACGTTGAACGGCGCGGCGGCGATCCGCGATTTCTATGCCGAAGTGAAGGCCTACATCCATGAGACGGTCACGGTGAACCACTATGTCGCCGACGCCAACGGCGTGGCGGCCGAGATCCCGACGGAATTCCGCGTGTTCCGCGACTGGCCCGAACCGAATTACTTCAACCGCCCGCTGCGCGCCGGAGAAGTGCTGCGCGTGATCAGCTTCGGCATGTACTGGCTGGAGGATGGGCTCTTCCGCCAGATCAAGGCGGCGCGCTACCGGTTGGTCAACGACTGGCAGATGGAGCCGCTGCCCGGCCAGCCCGCGGCCTGAGCCCCGGCGTTACTGCCCCGGCTCGAGACCCGGCGGGAACGGCGAGTCGGGATACCAGAAGCGCCGGTGACAGCCCTCGCAGGCCTCCTGCAGATTGCTGCCAGCGGTGAGGTAATCCTCGACGTCGCGTGCATCGATGGCCGCCACGAGCTGCGCAGCCGCGCCCTGCATCGCGGCCGCGAAGGTCGTGAAAGTTGCCGGATCCTTGTCGATCTCGGCCTGCGCCTGCTCGGGCGTGTAATCGGTGCTCTCGCCCGGTCCTTCGACCTCCTGGCCCGGGTGCGCGACGCGCCGTCCCTGGATCACCAGCAGGTTGCTGGCCTCCATCAGCACCAGCGCCTTGCGGCGCAGTTCGGCCCATTCCTCGTCGCTGTCCGGATGCACGTCGCGCGTGCCTTCCACCGTGCTGACGGTGGCGACCGCTTCCCACAGCGCATCGGCATGGGTGTCGATGGGCTCGAGCATCAGGTCGAGGATGCTGGCCGCCGGCTGCATGCCGGCCGGCAGCGTTGCGGTCATCGCGGGCGTTTCGCTCGCCATGTCTTCGGGCGCATTGCCGCAGGCCGCAAGGGTGATCGCCAGCGTCGCGGCCAGCATCGTGGCCCGCGTCGTGGCCAGCGTCGTGCTGGCCCCCATCCATGCGCTGACCCGCAGGTCCGACTGGAATCCCATCATGCGCACCCCCCGCGGTAGATCAGCGACGAAAATCAGCGGCGCAGGATGCGCAGCAGCTCCTCGAGCTCCGCACGCACCTGCCGCACGATCTGCTGGCTCTGGCTGACATCGGTGCGCGCCTCCTCGCCCTCGAGCTTCTGGCGCGCGCCGCCGATCGTGAAGCCCTGCTCATAGAGCAGGCTGCGGATCTGGCGGATCACGATCACGTCCTGGCGCTGGTAGTAGCGGCGGTTGCCGC
>CAZWDR010000085.1:0-11607 GCA_964632365.1 uncultured Steroidobacteraceae bacterium | reverse complement strand
CCCGCTTCAGATCCTGAAGAGGCTGCGCGCGATATGCCGCTTGCCGCCGGTGATCTGCACCGGATCGTTCCGGGAGTTGAAGTAGTAGATGCAGCCCACCTGGTCCGGTCCCGCCTCCCAGGCATTCGGATACCCCAGGTCCCAGCTGCCCCCGTCACCGCGCACGATCAGTTCCCCGCCCCAGGTGGCACCGCCATCCTCGCTGACCGCGGCACGGATGCCGTAATCGGGCAGCCGGTAGCCGTACACCGCGACGATGCGCCCGTCCCGCATGTGCACCAGGCTGGCCGGCGAGCCGAAATCGTTGATGCGCGACAGATGACCCCAGGAGCGCCCGCCGTCGTCGCTCTTGTAGACCTCCGACCACATCGTGCCCTGCGGATCGCGCTGGCAACGCAATGAGCACAGGATGCGCCCGCTGGGCAGCAGGATGGCGCGCGGATAGAACCAGCGATGCCCGCCATAGGGCGCGGTGGTCTGGTAATCCCCCTTGGTGTTCTGGAAGGGATCGTTCTCGGGCGTGATGAATGACATGAAGCGGAACTCGGTGCCGCCGTCCACGCTGCCGTAGACCAGCGGACGTCGGTTCCAGCCGTTTTCCGTCTCGTACATGAAATGCAGGCAGCGCCCATCCGGCCGCACCAGGTACGAGCTGAGCGAGGTCAGTGACTTCAGTCCGTCCAGCGGCTGCGGCGATGGCGCCGACCAGGTGCGCCCCGCATCCTTCGAGACCTGCAGGTTGCGGCCGCCGAACGCCGAATAGAGCAGGTTGTTGCGGTCCAGCCAGTTGATCGGGCCCGACTGCGCAAAGGTGGGACGGGAATTGCCGCCGCGGTTCACCAGGTCCACCTCGGGGCTGTCGCCGCTCCAGGTCCGGCCACGATCGGTGGAACGGACGGTGAGCATCCTGCGGCCGGTGGAATTGGTGAAGATGTTGTTGTGCGTGATGCCCTGCGCATCGAGCTTCGAATAATCGACCGTCATCGAATCGAAGTTCTGCATCAGGTGGCCATTGCCGTCTTCCCAGAATCCGCGCGTGTAGGTCCAGGCGCAGAACTCGTCCTCGCGCCGGTAGACCACGGCATGATCCGCCTCGCGCGCCGGACGCGGCGCGTGGAACTGATGCAGGATGCCCGGCCCGTCCTCACCACTGCGCTTCGGAAGCGAACAGGCCCCCAGAGCCAGGGCCGGCACACCGGTCAGCAGCAGTGTGCGGCGGGAAAGCGCGGGTGACGACATGACGGGTCCTTTCGGTGGTTGGCGACGAGGCACAGCATTGCGCGGCGTCCGCGGCCGCGACTTGCCCGATCAGGCTCAACACCTTGCACGCCGCTGACAGCCGGCACGCGAATTGCCGGAAACGGCATTGCGATGCTGGACAGACCGGCAACCAGGCGCGCCGCCGCGCGCCATCCAGGCCCGCCGCGCCCCACCCGGGATCCTCGCCCTTCCGCCCGTCAAGCGCATTTGCCACGCGGTCCGCCCTGCAGTACCGTCGCCGCGGGCATCGCGGCATGACGCGATCGCAGGGGGAGTCGATCTTGAGCACACGTCGCGAATTCACGCTGGCCCTCACCGGCACCGCCTTTGCCGGGCTGCTGGGCGCCTGCACCACCACTACGCCGGCAGGACCGCCGGGCCGGCCGCGCGCCTATGGGGCGCTGCAGCCCGATCCACAGGGCCTCATCGACCTGCCGCGCGGCTTCAGCTACCGGGTGATCTCTGCGTACGGCGACCGGATGGATGACGGCTGCCTGGTGCCCGACTACTGCGATGGCATGGGCGCCTTCGACCTGGGGGGCGGCCAGGTGGCGCTGGTGCGCAACCACGAACTGCAGCCCCACCAGGTCGATCGCGGCGCGCTGCGCGAAGCCCCGGCCAGCGAGCCGCTCACCTATGACCGCAACGCCGACGGCGCGCCGCTCCCCGGGGGCACCACGACGCTGGTCGTCGACATGGCCAGCGGCCGCGTGGTGCGCCAGCACGTGAGCCTGCTCGGCACGATCCGCAACTGCGCGGGCGGCACCACCCCCTGGGGGAGCTGGCTGACCTGTGAGGAAGACCTCACCCGCACCGGCACCCGGGTCGGCAAGGACCATGGCTGGGTGTTCGAGGTGCCGGCCACCGCGCGCACCGCGGTGGACCCGGTGCCGCTGACGGCGCTGGGACGCTTCAACCACGAGGCTGCGGCCATCGATCCGCGCACCGGCATCGTGTACCTCACCGAGGACCGCAACGACGGCCTGCTGTACCGCCTGCTCCCCGCGGCGCGCGGCGAGCTGGCGCGCGGTGGCCGACTGCAGGCGCTGGCGCTGGTGGAACGCGACCTCACTGACAGCCGCAACCTCGAAGGCACGGTGATGGCCCGCGGTGCCTGGCACGCGGTGCGCTGGATCGACATGGACGGCGTGGAAAGTCCGGACGATGACCTGCGCAAGCGCGGGCACGCACAGGGCGGCCTGCTGTTCGCACGTGGCGAGGGCATCCACATGGGCCAGGACGAGCTGTTCTTCTGCTGCACCAGCGGCGGCACGAAGAAGCTGGGCCAGGTGATGCGCTACCGGCCGTCGCGCTTCGAAGGCCAGGCGCAGGAGGCGCGCGAGCCGGGCCGCGTGCAGGTGTTCGTGGAATCCGACGACATCACCACGTTCAACTATGGCGACAACCTGACCGTCGCCCCGAACGGCCACCTGATCGTCTGTGAAGACCAGTACACGCGCAATGTCGACAACCATCTGCGCGGCGTGACACCGCGCGGCGAGCTGTATGACTTCGCCCGCCTGCACCTGCAGACCGAGCTGGCCGGCGCCTGCTTCTCGCCGGACGGCTCGACACTGTTCGTGAACGTCTTCAGCCCCGGCAAGACGCTGGCGATCACCGGTCCCTGGAAGGACTTCGCCGCCTGATCGTCAGCGACCGCGCGGCGACAGCGGCCGGCGGAGCACCACGGCGTCCTCGCGGCCACCGGCGGCCTGGTAATAGGCGCGGCGCAGGCCGATCTGCGTGAAGCCGTGCGTCCTGTACAGGTGCAGCGCCGCCGCGTTGGAGGGACGCACCTCGAGGAAGATCTCGCTCGCACCCATCGACGCGGCGAACTCCATCAGGTGGCCCAGCAGGCTCGCGCCCAGGCCGCGACGCCGGAAGTCCTCGGCCACGCACAGGTTCAGCACATGCGCCTCGCCGGCGCCGACACTCATGATCGCGTAACCGACGCACCGGTCGCCATCCTCGGCCACGCAGCAGTAATAGCCGGCGCGCAGGCAGTCGCGGAAGATGCCCGCGCTCCACGGATAGGCGTACGACTCGCCTTCCAGGCGGGCCACGGCCGCGACATCCTCCGGCCCCATGTCGCGGATCAGCGCTTGGTGCTGCAGGCTCAAGCGGTGGCAGCGCCGGCGATGCGGCGCGCGAGCTTCAGGTCTTCCCAGGCGCGACGCTTCTCGCCCGGTGAGCGCAGCAGATAGGCCGGATGGTAGGTCACCACCAGCGGCGTGGCGGCCACCCCGAATTCATGCACCTGGCCGCGCAGGCGCCCGACCGGCTGGTCGGAGGCGAGCAGGTTCTGCGCCGCGACGCTGCCCACCGCCAGCATGATGGCGGGCCGCAGCAGCGCGATCTGCCGCTCCAGATAGGGCATGCACTGCGCCACCTCGGCGGGCTGCGGATTGCGGTTGCCAGGAGGACGGCACTTGAGGATGTTGGCGATGTAGACCTGCTGGCGCGACAGGCCGATGGCCTGCAGCATCGCGTCGAGCAGGCGGCCCGCCCGTCCGACGAAGGGCTCGCCGCGCCGGTCCTCCTCCTCGCCCGGCGCCTCGCCGACGATCAGCCAGCGCGCATTGCGGTCGCCGACGCCGAACACCGTGCAGTTGCGGCTGGCATGCAGCGCGCAGCGCGTGCAGCTGGCCACCTGCGCAGCAAGCAGGTCCCAGGTGTCGGCGGGCGCCGCGACGTCGGCACCGGGTTCGACTGGTGCCAGTCGCGAGGCTGGCAGGACGGCCGCGGCCGCCGGACGCGATCCGGACTGGGTCCCGACTGCCAGCGCACGCCGCTGCCGCCACGGCGTGACCCCGAGCGCCGCGAGGTATGCCGCGCGCGCCATCAGACCGCATCCCCCGGCCCGGGCTCCTCGTGCGCATGGCGCTTCTCGCGGCGCTTGCGCCGCATCATCCACAGCACCGGACCCGACAGCGCATACACGCCGAAGATCACCAGCAGCGCGTGCGCACGGAACATCGCGATCAGGATGAAGCCCAGCGGCACCAGCAGGAAGGTCGCGAAGCGCACCGGGCCTTCGGCGTTGAGGTTCTTGAAGCTGCTGTAGGCGAAATTGCTGACCATCAGCGCGCCGGCGGACGCGGTGACGAATGCGGCGAGGATCAGCCCGGGCAGGCCCGGCTCGCGCCAGTGCGAGGCCGCCCAGATGAATGCGGACACAATGGCCGCGGCCGAAGGACTGGGCAGACCCTCGAAGAAGTTCTTGTCCTGCACCGCCGTGCGGGTATTGAAGCGTGCCAGGCGCAGCGCCGCGCACACCGCATAGGTGAAGGCGGCCACCCAGCCGATGCGACCCCACACCCAGCCGTATTCGAACAGGCGCGCGACGCCCCACTGGTAGGCGACGATTGCCGGCGCCACGCCGAAGGACACCATGTCGGCGAGGCTGTCGTATTCCTTGCCGAAGGCGCTCTCGGTGCGCGTCATGCGCGCCACGCGTCCGTCGAGGGTGTCGCAGATCATCGCCGCGAACACGGCCAGGCCCGCGCGATCGTAGTTGCCGTCGATGGCGGCGATGATCGCGTAGAAGCCGGAGAACAGGCACCCGGTGGTGAACAGGTTCGGCAGCAGGTAGATGGCGCGGCTGCGCGGGCGGTTGTCGGGCACAGGTGCTTCCATGGTCGAAAAGCCATGATAGGGCCGCCGGCGCTCCGGCCACAACGGCGCATCGCAGGCGCGTCCTGCTAGACTTGCGGACCGCCCCCGAAGGCCTTCCCCGACGCAAATGCGCCTTTCCCGCTACCCGATCCACACTGCCAAGGAATCACCCGCCGACGCCGAGGTCATCAGCCACAAGCTGATGCTGCGCGCCGGGCTCATCCGCCGCCTCTCGGCCGGCATCTACACCTTCCTGCCCTTCGGCCTGCGCGCGGTGCGCAAGGTCGAGGCCATCGTGCGCGAGGAAATGGACCGCGCCGGCGCGCTCGAGCTGCTGATGCCCGCGGTGCAGCCGGCCGAGCTGTGGCAGGAATCCGGCCGCTGGGAGCAGTACGGCCCGGAACTGCTGCGCCTGAAAGACCGGCACCAGCGCGACTTCGTCATCGGCCCCACGCACGAGGAGGTCATCACCGACCTTGCGCGCCGCGAACTGAAGAGCTACCGGCAGCTGCCGGTGAATTTCTACCAGGTGCAGACCAAGTTCCGCGACGAGATCCGGCCGCGCTTCGGCGTGATGCGCGGCCGGGAGTTCGTGATGAAGGATGCCTACTCCTTCCACGTCGACCAGGCGTCGCTCGCCGAAGGTTATGCCGCCATGCGCGAGGCCTACATGCGCATGTTCACGCGCATGGGCCTGACCTTCCGCGCGGTGCGCGCGGACACCGGCGCGATCGGCGGCAGCGTCTCGGAGGAATTCCAGGTGCTGGCCGATTCAGGCGAGGATGCCATCGCGGTGTCCGACGTCGGCGACTACGCCGCGAACCTCGAGCTTGCGCCCTCGCCGGCCTTCGATGGCAGGCGCGCCGCCGCCACGCAGCCGATGACGCAGGTGGCGACGCCCGCCACGAAGAGCATCGCGGCGCTCAGCGCGTTGCTGCAGGTCGCGCCCTCCCGCTGCCTGAAGACGCTGGTCGTCGAAGGCGACAACGATGGCGTCGTGGCGCTGGTGCTGCGCGGCGACCATGAGCTCAACGCCGTGAAGGCACAGAAAGTGCCCGGCGTCGCGCAGCCGCTGCGCATGGCCAGCCCCGCGCGCGTGCAGGCGGTGCTCGGCGTCGAGACCGGTTTCCTGGGTCCGGTGGGCCTGGCCTGCCCGGTGGTGGCGGACCATGCGGCCGCCGCGCTGGTCGATTTCGTCTGCGGCGCCAACGCCACCGATGCCCACCTCACCGGCGTGAACTGGGGCCGCGACCTGCCCGAGCCGCAGGTGACCGACCTGCGCAATGTGGTGGATGGCGATCCCTCCCCCTCCGGCGAGGGGTCGGTGGTGATCCGCCGCGGCATCGAGGTCGGGCACATCTTCCAGCTGGGCAGCAAGTACAGTCAGGCCCTCGGCCTCACCGTGCTCGACCCGGATGGCAAGTCACTGACGCCGCTGATGGGCTGCTATGGCATTGGTGTGACGCGCATCGTGGCGGCGGCCATTGAACAGAATCATGATGACAAGGGCATCATCTGGCCGGACCCGATCGCTCCCTATACCGTGCTGCTCGTCACGCTGAACCATGACCGCTCCGAAGCCGTGCGCCGCAAGGCCGACGCGCTGTATGCGGCCTTCCAGGCTGCCGGCGTCGACGTGCTCCTCGACGACCGCGACGCGCGTCCCGGCGTGAAGTTCGCCGACGCGGAGCTGCTGGGCATCCCCCACTGCATCGTCATCGGCGATCGCGGCCTCACCGCCGGCCGCCTCGAATACCGCCACCGGCGCAGCGGCGAAACCACCGAGATCGCCTCCGATGACCTCGTCCCAGAAATCCTTCGCCGGCTGGGCCGCTAGGCTCGCCACTGCGCTGCTGCTGCTGGCGGGGCTTGCGCCCGCGGCATCGGCCCAGACGCGCGTGGCGCAGAGCGAGCCCGAACTGCGCGCCATCGTCGCGCAGGCGGTGGCCGAAGCAGAATGCTTCGCCGACAAGTTCGACTCGGCGGTGTGGTTCTCGCTGATGGAGCCGCGCCTGCGCAACATCGTGAAGGATGCCGGGGAGCGCGTGCGCATCCTCGAGATGGTGTTCTGCGAGGCACACCGGCCTGGCGAGACGCGCCTGCCGCCGGGCCTTGTGATGGCGGTGATGGATGTGGAAAGCCGCTTCGACCGCTGGGCCGTGTCGAGCGCCGGGGCGGTCGGGCTGATGCAGATCATGCCGTTCTGGCCAAAGGAACTCGGCATGGAACGGCACCAGCTGGTGCAGGTGGATGCGAACATCCGCATGGGCTGCGCGATCCTGCGCCACTACCTGAAGCGCGAGAAGAACGACGTGCGCAAGGCGCTGGCGCGCTACAACGGCAGCGTTGGCCGCCGGCAATACCCGGACCTGGTCGTGACGCGCTGGACCTCACGCTGGAATGGCGCCGACGACCTCGGCGTGGCGACGGCGGCACGCTGATGCAGCCGCCCGGCGACGTGCAGGTGCTGGTGGTCTACTACTCGCGCGGGGGCAGCACGGCGCGGCTGGCGCGCGAGGTGTGTCGCGGCATCGAGTCGGTGGCCGGCGCGCGCTCGACGTTGCGCAGCGTGCCGCCGGTGTCGGCCGAGAGCGAACGGCCGCAGAGATCCGTGCCGGCCGAAGGCGCGCCGTGGGCCACGCTCGATGACCTGCGCCACTGCGACGGGCTGGTGCTGGGCAGCCCCACCCGCTTCGGCAACATGGCCGCGCCGGTGAAATATTTCCTCGACCAGACCTCGGCGCTGTGGGTGGAGGGCGCGCTGGTGGACAAGCCCGCCGCGGTGTTCACCTCGACCCAGACCATGCACGGCGGCCAGGAGTCCACGCTGCTGTCGATGCTGGTCCCGCTGCTGCACCAGGGGATGGTCTGCGCCGGGGTGCCCTATACCGAGCAGGCCCTGAACACCACGCAGTCCGGCGGCACGCCCTATGGCGCCTCGCATGTCGAATCCGCCTCACCTGAAGGCACGCTCACCGAGGACGAGGTGACGCTGGCGCGCGCACTGGGCCGCCGTGTCGCGACGCTCGCGCTGCGCCTGCGCCCGACGCGCTGACTGCGCAGCACGCGCTGGCCGCGAAACCGCGTCGCGCTCAGTTGTCCTGCGGCTCTCCCAGCACGCGCCGGATGAACGGCACGGTGACGGCCCGCTGCTCGGCGAGCGAGGCCACGTCCAGCCTGTCGAGCAGTGCATGCAGGCTCGGCATGTCGCGCGCGAACCTGCGCTGCAGATAGTGCAGGGTCTCGTCTGGCAGCAGGATGCCGCGCGCCGCGGCCCGCAGGCGCAGCGCCTCGCGCTGCTGCGGCTCATCCAGCGGATGCAGCGCGAAGTGCGGCATCGCCGCGAGCCGCGAACGAAGGTCCGGCAGGCGGATGGCCAGATCTGCTGCCGGCACGCGCGCAGCCACTGCCAGTGACGTGCCCAGCGCGAGGCAGTCGTTGTACAGCGCGAACAGCGCCTGCTCCCACCCATCATCGCCAGCGATCGCATCCGGATCATCCAGCGCGAGCAGCGGCTGCGCGGCAAGGCCCGCCAGCACCTCCGGCCCCATGTCCCGCAGCATGGGCAGCGGCAGATAGGCCGCACCGGTCCGCGCGGCACACATCGCCTGCAGCAGGTGCGACTTGCCCGAGCCTTCGATGCCGTGCAGGTACAGCAGGCGCGGGCCGCCACCAGATGCCAGCGTGCGCGCCGCTGCAACGGCCACCGCGCCCGAGCCGCTGACGAAACTGTCGAACACGGCGCGCTCGAGCAGCCGCACGCCGAGCGGCAACTGCCTCACGTGGCCGCGATGCGCGCGAAGGCGCGTTGCATGAAGCGCCCCACGTAGTCCGCGCCGCTGACCAGCGTGGTGAGCACCACCACCAGCGCGAGCGCATCGAGCACGCCGCGGGGCGGGATGCCACTGGCGCTGGCCAGGATCACCGCCAGCAGGTAGATCATCTGCACCGCCGTGTTGGTCTTGCTGATCGCGGTGGGGCGGCCATGCAGCGGCCCGAACCACAGGCGGAAGACGAGCGCGCCGACGGCGATCGTCAGGTCACGCCCGATCGCCACCGCGGCCACCCACCACGGCGCGATGTCGAGCCATGCGGCGGTGATGAACACGAACATCAGCAGCAGCTTGTCGGCCGCCGGATCGAGGAAACGGCCGAGATCGGAGGTCCACCCGAAGCGCTTGGCGAGGAATCCGTCCAGCGCGTCTGAAATCGCCGCGATGCCGAACAGCACCAGGATCAGCGCCCGCTGGCCATCGAGCATGGCCATGACCAGGGGCGCAATCAGCGCGATGCGGAGCAGGCAGATCAGGTTGGGGATGTGGCGCATGGCGGCAAGCGCGCAGTGAAAGTCCTATACAATAGCGCAAACCCCCTCTCGGACGAACCATGCAGCCAACCAGCGGCCTCACCTACCGCGACGCCGGTGTCGACATCGACGCGGGCGATGCGCTGGTCGATCGCATCAAGCCCATCGTCAGGCGCACATTGCGGCCCGAAGTGCTCGCCGGCGTCGGCGGCTTCGGTGCGCTGGTGTCACTGCCGCAGAAATACCGCGAGCCGGTGCTGGTGTCGGGCACCGACGGCGTCGGCACCAAGCTGCGCCTGGCCATCGACACCGGCCGGCATGCGCACATCGGCATCGACCTTGTGGCGATGTGCGTGAACGATGTGGCCGTGCAGGGTGCCGAGCCGCTGTTCTTCCTCGACTACTATGCCACCGGCAAGCTGCAGGTCGACGTGGCCGCGACGGTGGTCGCCGGCATTGCCGAGGGGTGCCTGCAGGCCGGCTGTGCACTGGTGGGCGGCGAGACCGCCGAGATGCCCGGCATGTACCACGGCGGCGACTACGATCTGGCCGGTTTCTGTGTCGGCGTGGTCGAGCGCAGCCAGGTGCTTGACGGCACCCGCGTGCAGGCCGGCGACGTCATCATCGGCCTTGCCTCCTCCGGCGCGCATTCCAACGGCTATTCGCTGGTCCGCAAGCTCGTCGAGCGCGCCGGTGCCGATGCCGGCACGATGCTCGACGGGCGTCCATTGTTCGACCGGCTGCTCGAGCCCACGCGCATCTACGTGCGCAGCATGCTGCAGCTGGCCGCCGCGCTGCCGGTCTCGGCCTTCGCGCACATCACCGGCGGCGGGCTCACCGACAACATCCCGCGCGTGCTGCCCGATGGCCTCGCGGCGCATCTGGTGCGCAGCCGCTGGCACCGCGATCCGCTGTTCGACTGGCTGGCGGCCACCGGCAACATCGCCGCCAGCGAGATGCACCGCACCTTCAATTGCGGCATCGGCATGATCGCCGTGGTGCGGCCGGCCGATGCAGAGCAGGCGCTGCAGATCCTCACCGCGGCCGGCGAGACCGCCACCGTGATCGGCGAGATCCGTGCCGGGAACACCGGTGTCGTCATCGACGAGTGAGCCGCCCGCGCGGCTTGCCATCCTCCTCTCCGGCGCGGGCAGCAACATGGTTGCCATTGCCCGCGCCTGCGCCGAAGGACACATCCCCGCGCGCATCACAGCCGTGATCAGCGATGTGGCCACCGCCGCTGGTCTCGACCGGGCACGGGAGCTGGGCCTGAACGCCATCGCCGTCGACCGCCGCGCATACCATCGCGATGGCCGTGCTGATCGCGCCGCCTTCGAGGCCGCGCTGGATGCCGCCATCACCGACAGCGGCGCAGACATGGTCATCCTGGCCGGGTTCATGCGGGTGCTGTCGCCGGCCTTCGTCCAGCGACACGCGGGCCGCCTGCTCAACATCCATCCCTCGCTGCTGCCTCGACACAAGGGCCTGGACACCCATGCGCGCGCGCTCGCGGAGCAGGACGCCGAGCACGGCGCCAGCGTGCATTTCGTCACGGCGGAGCTGGATGGTGGCCCGATCATCGCGCAAAGCGCCGTATCGGTGCTCCCCGGGGACACGGTTGCCAGCCTTTCAGCACGGGTTCATGCTCGTGAACACATCCTCTATCCCATGGTGATCCAATGGCTGACGACCGGCCGGCTGCGATGGAACGAGGGCTGCCCCACACTCGACGGACGCGCGCTCGAAGCGCCGGTGAGGCTGCAATGAAGCCCCTGCTGCTGGCCGCACTGCTCTGCCTGCCGCTGACCGCCGCCGCCGCCACGCTGCAGCCGTTCGCGGCCAGCTATGCCATCCGCTGGGGCGGCATGTCCGCAGGCACCGGCACCCTGCGTCTTGACCGCATCCCGGGCGAGAACCACTGGTCCTATGAATCGCGCCTGCAAGGTCGCGGACTCTTCCGCCTCGCGCTGCCGGCCAACCAGGTATCGCGCAGCGTGTTCCACATCGTGAATTCGCGCGTGGTGCCGCTGACCTTCACCAGCGGTGACAAGAACCAGGACGTGCGCTTCGACTGGGCAGCCGGGCGGGTCACCGGCACGGTCGACGGCAAGCCGTTCGACCTGCCCACACAGCCCGGCCTGCTCGATCCGCAGTCGGTGCAGGTGGCGCTGATGCAGGAGCTGATGTCCGGCCGCACGCCGTCGCGCTTCGTGATGGTCGACGAGGACCGCATCAAGGACTACATCTATGCCGTGGAAGGCAGCGAGACCGTCGAGTCGGTGGCGGGCACTTACCGCACCGACATCTACAGCAGCCGGCGGCCCGGTTCGCGCAAGGCCACCTATTTCTGGTGCGCGCCCGAGCTCGGCTACCTGCCGCTGAAGGTCGAGCGCCGTGACGGCAAGGACGTGGTGTTCTCGATGCGG
>CAZWDR010000084.1:5126-11953 GCA_964632365.1 uncultured Steroidobacteraceae bacterium | reverse complement strand
TCCAGGCCCAGATGCGCAAGGGCGTGCTGGACTACTGCATCCTGCTGGTCATCGCGCGCGGCACGCAGGTCTATGCCTCTGACATCCTCGCCGCGCTGAAGGCCAGCAACCTGCTGGTCGTCGAGGGCACGGTCTATCCGCTGCTCGCGCGGCTGACCCGCGCGCAATACCTCTCCTATGCCTGGGTCGAGTCCCCCGCCGGGCCGCCCCGCAAGTACTACAGCCTCACGCCGCGCGGGCGCGAGGCGCTGCGCCAGATGAACGAGCAATGGGTGGCCTTCACCACCTCCATCAACGACCTGCGGGATGCCCATGAACAAGACGCATAGCGCGAACATCGGCGGCACGGTCTTCCACATCGAGGAAGACGCCTATGACCGGCTGCAGGCATACCTGCAGTCCATCCAGTCGCACTTCCAGTTCCACCCGGACGTGGCCGAGATCGTCGCGGACATCGAGGGCCGCATCGCCGAGCAGCTGCTGCAGCGGGAATCCGCCGCGCAGGTGGTGCGCATGGGCGATGTGCAGCGCGTGATCGCGGCGATGGGCACCATCGACCAGTTCGATGAGGCCCAAGGCACGACGGCACCGCCGCCGGGCGGTGAGCCGCGTCGGCTGTTCCGCGACCCGGATGACAAGGTCATCGCCGGCGTGGCCGGCGGACTCGCCAGCTACCTCGGCCTCTCGCCACTGGTGGTGCGGCTGCTGTTCGTGGCGCTGGTGTTCTTCTTTGGCACGGCGGTGGTGGTCTATCTGCTGCTGTGGGCGCTGGTGCCGATGGCGAGCAGCACCACCGACAAGCTGCAGATGCGCGGCCGTCCGCTGACGCTGGCGTCGATCGATCGCGACCTGCGCGACGGGTTCGCGGCGATTCCGCCGGGCACGCGGCATTTCGCCGCGCGCGGCGTCACTGCGGCCGGCTCGCTGATCCACCTGGTCCTCACCGGCGCGGTGCGCATCGTGAAGCGCGTGGCCGGCATCTTCGTCGTCGCGCTCACCGCGATCGGCATCCTGGTGCTCAGCGCATTGCTGGTGATGGCGCTCGTGAACGCCGGCACGGTGCCGGCGGTGGCGGAGTTCTTCGCCGCGTTCGGTTCGCAGCAGGTGGCGTTCAAGGTGTTCGTCTATCTGCTGGCGGCGATTCCGCTGGCGCTGATCATGGCGGCTGGGCTGCGCCTGTTCCTCGACGTGAAGCGCATCAACGCGCGCGGCATGGCGGCGCTGCTGGGCGTCTGGGTGATCGCGCTGCTCGCCACGGTGGGCCTCTGGTCGAACAATCATCATCGGCTGCAGCAGTTCTGGAACGACTACCCGGCGCGCGCCGAGGCGCGGCAGAGCGTGGAGCGCATCCGCACGCTGGTGGCGACCACCTCACCACTGACCGACCAGCAGGCTGACGCGCTGTTCGCGACGATGACGGCGGAGTTCAAGCGCCGCCAGGACGAGACGCGCCTGATGGCGTGGGACTGGGACGATGCGGTGCCCGCGCATCTGCGGCGGCACGGCGAGCGGCTCGCGGCACGCGAGGAGAGCCATCGGCGCATCCTCGCCGCGGCGCAGGCTTATCTTGATCCACAGCAGCTCGCCGACATGGAGCGCGCACTGGCGCAGCACATGGCGCGCGAGCAGGCGTCGCTCGCGGCGCGGCGTGAGCGGTGGGTACGACGGGGCGGCTGAGTCGGGTCTTCAGCGCACGCCGCGCTCGAACAGCTGGATGTACGCGTCGTACCTGAAGCGGCGGTGGCGCGCCTGGCCGGTGATTTCGCTCACGACCCCCAGTGTTTCCAGGCGCTGCACGATCTGGTTCGCCCCGGCAAAGGTGGTTCCGAGCAGCGCCTGCACATCCTTGACGCTCAGGATTGGTTGCGCATAGAGCCGCTCGAGTACACGGTGCGCGTTGGCTGCCGCGCGTCCGAGACGCTCGGTGATGGCATGCCGGTGCTGCTCGCGCAGCTGGAGGATCTGTCGCGCCGTACCCGTGGCTTCGATGCTGACCTCGACCACTCCGCGCAGGAAGAACGCAAGCCATCCCTCGAAGTCGCCCTGTTCGCGCACCGCCTGCAGGCGCTCGTAATAGGTCTGCCGGTGCTGCTTCAGGAAGTGCGACAGGTACAGCACGGGTTTGCTGAGCACGCCGCGCTCGCACAGCAGGAAGGTGATGAGAAGCCGGCCAGCACGGCCGTTGCCGTCCAGGAATGGATGGATGGTCTCGAACTGCGCATGCGCGAGTCCGATCTTCACCAGCAGGGGCATCTGGTCGTCCTGATGCAGGAAGGACTCCAGTGCGCCCAGCGCCATGGGCACCTCCCCCGGTGGCGGCGGGACGAAGGTGGCCTGGGCGAGCGTGCAGCCGCCTGGACCGATCCAGTTCTGGCTGCGGCGGACTTCGCCGGGAGTGAGGCGCGAGCCCCGCACGCCGCGCAACAACTCGGCATGGATCTCACGGATCAGGCGCACGGACACGGGCAGCTCCCGCAGCCTCGCCAGGCCGTGGTTCATCGCGCGGACGTAGTTCGTGACCTCCTCGACATCCTTCGGGCGGCGGTCGTCAGGAAGGTGCGCCTCGGCCGCCAGCAGGTCATGCAGTGAGCTCTGGGTCCCCTCGATCTGGCTGGACAGCACGGCTTCCTTGCGCACGTACATGTAGACGAACAGGTCTGGGTTGGGCAGCGTCTGGATGGATCCATCGAGGCGGCCGAGCGCGCGGTCTGCGTCGGAGAGGAGGCGTTGCAGATTGCCCGCGAGGTCGAGGGGCGGAACGGGCGGCAGCGGCGCAGGGATGAAGGCTCGGTAGCCCTCTGGCTGCTGACGGAGGGTCCCGGAGCGTGAGGATGTGTTTAACATGGAGACACTTCCTCTCCATAGTAAACGCTGTGTTTACTACAGGCCAGTCTGCCCGCCATAGTAAACGGACGGCGCGAGACCGGGACCGGCACCAAAGAAAATGGCGGAGCCCTCGCGGACTCCGCCATTCCTGCCCGAGCACTTTCACCAGCGGGGGTTACCCGCCCGGCAACTGCATCGAAGCGTCCATCCACTGGACCCGGTCGCGCGCGTAGCATTTAACTTGCGCGCATCCCTGCATGGCCTCGTGGCCAGTTCGGAAGTCACTCCTTAACGGAGCGCCTCACCACCGACCAATGCGCCATGAGACGCGACCAGACCAGCGTATGAGTGTGCCATTGGATCACCTCCTTTCAGTTGCCGTGGGCTCGCAACGGGCGCCTGCCGCCCACCTGAGCCGGGCGCCCCGAATCCTTCCATCCAAGAATGCACACAATTGTGGCGGGCGGGAAGACTTCAACCCGTGACCACGTCGGTATTTGCAGCGGGCCAATGCAACGTTGCGAAGCTTTAACTGTATGCACAGCGGATCAATGGCGGGGTGCTGGAAGCAATTGTCGGACGGCGCGTAACTTTTCCGCCCGGCAGCCGTCAGACCTTTTTGCGTCCTTGCGGATGGGCCGGCCCGTGCCGGCGCCCCGCCCGCGGCGCGCACAAGAAAGTCGGGTCTGGGGGTTACGGGATGGGGACGTCTGGTCTGGATGCGCGCATTGCGCGCGGCTCTGTTGCTGTCATTGGCTCGCCGCTTGCGGCATCCGCCCTGCTGCGGGCGCTGCTGGGGCTGGCCGTCGCGCTGCCGCTCGCGGCGACCACCGCCCTCGCCGCGGAAGTGGATGCCGTCGCCGCCGACGATGGCGCCGGCTCCGCGGAAATCTTCGAGCTGGAGGAGGTGCGGGTGTTCGGCACCGACGGCCGGCAGGTGGAGGGGCTGGTGATCGAGACCGCCCTCGACGAGACCGACCTTGCCGCCTATGGCGCGGACAGCGTCGGCGACCTGCTCTCGCAGCTGACCGCCGATGTGGACGGCACCGAGGAAGGCCCGGTGGTGCTGGTCAACGGCAAACCGGCCAATGGCGTCAGCAGCGTGAACGATCTGCCCTCCGAGGCCATCGACTCGGTGCAGGTGCTGCCGCCCGAGGCGGCCGCGGCGCTGGGGTATGAACCGACGCGGCGCGTGATCAATGTGGTGCTGAAGCGCTCGTTCCGCCAAGGGCAGGCACAGGGCACCGTGCGCGGCGCCACCGCCGGCCAGGGCTTCAGCACCAACGCGAACCTGCGCATGGTGCAGGTGGACGGCAACCGCTTCCGCAACATCGGACTGCGCGCGACGAAGACCGAGCCGCTGCTCGAGGCGGACCGCGACATCGAGAGCCAGCGCGCCGGGCTGCCCTATGACTTCGATGGCAATGTGCTGTCGTGGCCGGTGACCGGTGGCGAGATCGATCCTGACCTCAGCGCGCTGGCCGGCGCGCCGGTGACCGTGCTGGGATTGCCACCGCAGGCATCCGGCCTGACGCTGGCGCAGCTGGCCGGCAATGCCGGCATCACCAATGTCAGTGACGTGGGTCGCTACCGCACACTGCTTGCGGACCAGTACAGCCTGGGCGCCAATGCCAGCTTCGGCTTCGAGCTGGGCGAGAACACCACGCTGAACCTGAATGTGAGTGCCGAGCGCAGCGAGTCGGTGTCGCGCACCGGCGCGCCGACCGCGCTGCTGCATGTGCCGGCCTCTTCGCCGTTCTCGCCGTTCAGCCGCGATGTGGCCGTGGCGCGGCACCTGGGGAATCCGCTGGAGCAGGAGACGAAGCCGACGACGGCGAACATCGCCACGAACCTGAGCACGCAGCTCGGACGCTGGCGCACGCAGGCCAGCGGCAATTACATGTATCGCGAGTCAGGCTCGGTGGTCGATCGCCAGATCGACACCGCCGCGCTGCAGGCAGCGATTGATGCGGGCACGGTGGATCCGTTCGCGCCACTGCCCGCGGAGCTGCTCGATGGCCTGCTGATCGACCGCGCACGCTCGCGCGGCCACAACGCCTCGCTGCGGCTGCAGGCCACCGGCGCGCTGTTCAAGCTGCCGGCGGGCGACGCGAATCTTTCCGTGCGCACCGAGCTGCGCAGCAACCGCCAGCGCTCGCGCACCACCGGCACGACGTTCCGGGAGAGCGTGCGCCGGCAGCAGGAGAAGCAGGCCTTCGCGTCGCTGCAGATCCCGTTGCTGCAGACCTCGCCGCAGGGCTTCAGGCTCGGCACCGAGTTCTCCGGCAGTGCCCGCGATGTCAGCGTGGTCGGCGCGCTGCAGAACCATGGCTATGGGCTGAACCTGGGCGTGGGCAACCGCATCACGATGCGCGTCGGCATCAACCATGAGGAAGTGGCGCCGCAGCCGGACTCGCTCACCAATCCCATCGTCACGGTGGATGATTACCGCGCCTATGACTTCATTCGCCAGGAGACGGTGCTGGTGCGTTACATCACCGGCGGCAACCCGGACCTCGATGTGGAGCGACGGCGCAGCACGCGCGTGAATTTCACGCTGCGGCCGTTCGAGGAGTCGGATTTCATGCTGAACGCGGAGTACCGGCGCACGATCGGGCGCGATGCGGTGTCGGCGCTGCCAGCGGTCAGCGAGGATGTGCAGGCCGCGTTCCCGGATCGTTTCCGCCGCGATGCCGAAGGGCGGCTGGTGGAGATCGATGCGCGGCTGGTGTCGTTCGCGCGCACCGAGACCGAGCGGCTGCGCTGGGGCGCGACCGTGCGGCGCACGTTCGGGGCGGGCGCCGGTGGCGAGGGGGATGGCGGCGGCGGCGGCTCCGGAGGCGGTGGTGGCTTCGGTGGCGGTGGCGGCTTCGGCGGCGGCGGTGGCCGCGATGACGCCGGCGCAGCGGCCGGCTGGCGCCTGAATGCCAACTTCACGCACACGCTGCAGCTGTCGAACCGGCGGCTGGCGCGCGCCGGCCTGCCCGAGCAGGACCTGCTCGATGGCGGCACCGGCACCGGCAGCGGCCAGTCGCGGCACAACCTGCAGTCACGCATCGGCCTTTCCTATCGCGGCACCGGCCTGCAGGCCCGGGTGAACTGGAAGAGCCGCTCGCGCATCATCGCCGGCACCAGCAGTGATCCGAACGACATCGTGTTCAGCCCGTTCCTGCGCGTTGACCTGTCGGCGTTCGCGAACCTGGATACCTTCCTGCCCGGCAACGAGTTCGTGAAAGGCACGCGCCTCTCGCTGGGCGTGGAGAATGTGTTCGACGCGCAGCAGCGGGTGCGGGATGAATCGGGCGCCACGCCGCTGCGCTACCAGCCGTATCTGATGGATGCGCTGGGACGGACCTTGTCGCTGTCGTTGCGCAAGTCGTTCTAGGGGGCGGAAGCGTGGCGCGGCGGTCGTGCGTTGCGAGCCCGGCGTTGCCCCGCGGCCGCTGAGACGTCAGCGGTAGGCGCCCGGTTCACCTGGCCGGCCTCAACGGGGACGTGTGCTTCCGTGCCGGCAAGAATACCGACTGGTTGGTATGTCGGGCGCAGCTCCCCCACACGTCCCCCTCGATCGTCCGTCCCACCCCCGCCACAAATTTGCGTCATGAAGCGCATTTCCCCGTAACTTTTCTCCGGCCCGCTCGTCAGAATGCGCGCAGCCCATCGGTTTTTTTACCGCGGCGCGCAGTTGATCTGGCAACGGACTGACAACAAGAAAAGGAACGCGGAATGGATTTCCGAAGCAGCTGGCGCCTCGTCGCGATGTTTGCCTGCGCCTGTGTATCCGCGGCGCCGCATGTTCTTCCTGCCGCGACGCCTGCTGACTCCGGGCCGGACTCTGGACCGGACTCTGGAACGAACGCCGCAGAGACCCTTAGCGCCGCGCCCTCACCCGCGCCCTCACCCGCGCCCACGCGCACGCCCGCGCCCACGCCTACGCCCACGCCCGCGCCCACGCCCACGCCCGCCGACGCTTCGGGCACAGCCGCATCCGATGAAGCCCT
>CAZWDR010000084.1:0-5026 GCA_964632365.1 uncultured Steroidobacteraceae bacterium | reverse complement strand
CGCCCACGCCCACGCCCGCCGACGCTTCGGGCACAGCCGCATCCGATGAAGCCCTCTTCGAACTCGAAGAAGTCGTCGTCTACGGCACCGACGGTCGTCTGGTCGAAGGCCTGTATGCCGAGTCCGAGATCGACGAGGCCGCGATGGCCGCCTATGGCGCGAACACGGTGGGCGATCTGCTCGCGCAGGTCGCGCCCGACGTGGACAACACCGAAGAAGGGCCGGTGATCCTGATCAACGGGCGGCCGGCGAATGGCATCAGCAGCGTGAACGAGCTGCCCTCTGAATCCGTGGCGTCGATCCAGGTGCTGCCGCCGCAGGCGGCCGCCGCACTGGGATACAGCCCGACGCGGCGCGTGATCAATGTGACGCTGAAGAATGCGTACCGGCAGGGCCTGGTGAATGGCACAGTGCGCGGCGCCACCGCGGGGCGCGGCTTCAGCACGCAGGCGAACTTCAACCTGACCCGCGTGGATGGCAACTTCTTCCGCAACCTGTCGTTCCGTGCGGCGAAGACCGAGCCGCTGCTCGAGGCGCATCGCGATGTGCAGACGCAGCCGGCCGGGTTCATCCCGTATGACCTCGTCGGCAATGTGGTGTCGTGGCCGATGGCCGGTGGCGAGGTGGATCCGGCGCTGAGCGCGATGGCCGGAACGCCGGTGACGCTGCTGGGTGTGCCGGTGGGCACTGCGACGCCCACCCTCGATGACTTCATGCCGCGGGCCAATCTCGGCAACACCAGCGACCTGTCGCGCTATCGCACGCTGGTGCAGGACCAGTACAGCTTCGGCCTGAACGGCAACCTGTCGCTGCCCTTGCCGCGCAACACCTTCCTGAACATGAACTTCAATGCGGAGCGCAGCGAGTCGACCGGATTCACCGGTGCGCCCACCGCGTTGCTGCATGTGCCGGCGACGTCGCCGTACTCGCCGTTCACCACCGATGTGGCGGTTGCACGCCATCTGGGCGCGCCGCTGCGCCAGACCGCCAATCCCTGGTTCCTGAACGCCTCGGTCAATGTGAACACACAGCTCGGGCGCTGGCGCGTGATGGGCAGTGGCTCATACACCTGGCGCCAGACCAACTCACTGATCGACCGGCGGCTGGACACCACCGCGCTGCAGGCGGCGATCGATGCCGGCACGCTGAATCCGTTCGCGCCGCTGCCTCCGGAGCTGCTGGCCGACCTGATGCAGGACCACGCCCGCTCGCGCAACCACAATGCCGCCCTGCAGCTGCAGGTGGCCGGCACGGTGTACAAGCTGCCGGCGGGGAACGCGACGCTGTCGTTCCGCGGCGAGGCCCGCGACAGCGGGCAGAGCTCGCGCACCACCGGCACGACGCTGATCCGCAGCCATCGCAGCCGCCGCGACGAGATGGCGTTCGCGTCGCTGCAGGTGCCGCTGCTGGGCAAGCCGCAGCCGCAGTCCTTCGGCATGGGCGCGGAACTGTCTGGCAGCGCGCGCGATGTGACGGCGGTGGGCACGCTGTTCGACTATGGGTATGGCCTCAACTGGCGGTTCGGCAACCGCTTCACACTGCGCGTGGCGATGAACCACGAGAAGGTCGCGCCGCAGCCGGAATCACTGACCAACCCGCTGGTGACGCTGGATGATTTCCGCACCTACGACTTCGTGCGCCAGGAAACGGTGCTGGTGCGATACATCACCGGCGGCAATCCGGATCTTGATGTGGAGCAGCGGCGCGGCACGCGCATCGGCATGACGCTGCGGCCCCTGGCCGCGACCGACCTGCTGGTGAATGCCGAGTTCCAGCGCACCATCGGGCGCGATGCGGTGTCGCCGCTGCCGGCGGTCAGCGAGGATGTGCAGCTGGCCTTCCCCGACCGGTACCGCCGTGACGCCGACGGCCGGCTGGTGGAGATCGACGCGCGGCTGGTGTCGTTCGCGCGCAGCGAGACCTCGCAGCTGCGCTGGGGTGGCAACTTCCGTCGCACCTTCGGCGGCGCGCGGTCCGCGGCACCACAGACGACGCAGATGGTGCAGGGACAGCCGATCATCTTCCTCGACGGCAGCGGCGCCGAGGACCTGGCCGGCGCCGGCTGGCGGTTCAACGCCAATGTCACGCACACCTGGCAGCTCGCCAATCGGCGCCTTGCGCGCGCAGGTCTGCCGGAGCAGGACCTGCTCTCCGGCGGCGCCGGCTCCGGCACTGGTCAGTCGCGCCACAGCGTGCAGTCGCGAATCGGCACCGCGTACAACGGCACCGGCCTGCAGGCGACGGTGAACTGGAAGAGCCGCTCGCGCATCGTCACCGGCACCAGCGATGCGCGGAACACGCTGGTGTTCGATCCGCTGCTGCGGCTGGATGTTTCCGCCTTCGCGGATCTCGGCACGGTGTTCGACAGCACCGGCGCGCTGAAGGGATCGCGCGTGTCGCTGAGCGTGGAGAACCTGTTCGACGCGAAGCAGCGCGTGCACGATGACGCGGGCGAAACGCCGCTGCGCTACCAGCCCTACCTGCTCAATGCGCTGGGGCGGACCGTGTCGCTGTCGCTGCGCAAGACGTTCTGAGCAAAAAAAATCCCGCCGCGATCGGCTCGCGGCGGGATGCTGGTCAGCGCGTTGCGCGGACGCTTACTGCGCGGGACGCTGCGGTCCGCCGGCGCCAGGCGCGCCGGCACCCGGACCACCGCGCGGTGCACCGGCACCGGGACCACCGGGGCCACCCGCACCGGGTGCACCGGCGCCAGGGCCGCCACGCGGCGGGCCACCCATGCCGCCACCGGCCGGCGTGGCATTGGTGTCATTGCGGAAGCGCGCGACATAGGCGGCCTTGCCGACCACCTTGCCCTTCATTGCCTCGAGCAGCTCGGGACGGCCGGCGGTCTCGGGCAGGTCGAGCTTGGAGTTCAGCGCATAGAACTCGAACACATAGTGGTGGTAGCGCGGACCGTTCGGCGCGCCCATGCCCATGTAGCCGTTGCCGCGGATGCCGCGACCCTGCGCGGAACCCTCGGGCAGCTTGCCTTCCTCGATCTGCGTCACCGGCTTGGTGGCGGGGATGTTGTAGGCCACCCAGTGCAGCACGTCGTCGGTGTTGCCACCCATCGCGACATCGAGGTCATGCATGATGATCGCGAAGGTCTGCGCGGTCTCGGGCACGTTGCTGATCTTGAAGTCAGGCTGCGTGTTCGAACCGTAGAAGGAGAACTTCAGCGGCGCGATGCCACCGTCGGGGAAGGCATTGCTTTCAACGAGCATCGGCACCAGTCCACCACCACCGCCGCCGCGCGGCGGTCCGCCTGCGCCACCGCCGGGCTGCGCCGCCTGGGCAGTGAGTCCGAACGCGCACAGCGTCAGCAGTGCTGCGCCCAAATTGAACCTGGCTTTCATGAAGAATCCCCCTCGTCCTGATGGTTGGATGAACCCGCGCAAAATTATATCGCAGGCATCCTGAACGCCGGCCGCAGGCCGGCGCGAATGGATCAGCCCGCCTGCGCGCGCTGGCGTTGCACTTCCTGCACGTCGGACAGCGCAAGACCGGTCTGCTCTGCGACGCGCGCCAGCACGGCGTGGCCGGGATCCTTCGGCAGGCGCAGCTGATGCAGTCGCTCCCACACGCGCACGCGTGTATCGGGCGGGCTGTCGAAGGCGCGCTGGTCGAGCAGCGCCTGGTGGCGCACCTGCTCGGCTTCGAGCCGCCGGCGTTCGAGCTGGGCGCGCAGGTCCTGGGCGTAGTCGGTGTTGGTGGGCATCATCGTGCTTCTCCGGTGTGCGCCGAGGCGCTGAGGTTGATCGTCGCGCGGATCGGGCAGGCGGACTTCTGCTGGTGCGCCTCGAGGCGCTGGCCAGGGCAGATGACCGTGAGGCGCTGAACCCGGGGGTTGCGTTTCACGGCGCCGGCGAGAGTTGCGATCGGACCGGTGAGATCGAATTCCCCGTCACAGCTGTGGCAGGGACATGGATAGCGGAACAGGCTGCGCGCCGCCGGAAAATGGCTGAACGTCTGCAGCGAGGGGGGTGTGTCGGTGCCATCGTCGAAGTCGAACTCGACGCGCACCTCCGAAAGTTGTGGGTAGAGCTGCGCCAGCGGCGCGGCCTGTTTCTGTTCGAATCGCAGCCGCTCGCGGCTGTTGCCCGGCAGCGTGAAGCGCGCGGGGCGGCTCACGTCGCCGCACTGGCTGGCTGGGCAGCCGTGGCGGGCGTCTCGCCCTCAGTTTCGGTCGCGGTCTCGGTCTCGGTCTCGGTCGCGGGCACAGCGCCCCCGGCCAGCGCCGCGGCCTCGTCGCCCGCCGGCTTTTCGCCACGGCGCGAAAGGCGCTCGGTCTGGCGCTGCTTGCGGGCGTTCTCACGCTGCCGCTTCTGCTGCTTGAAATTCACTTTGGCCATCGACTGCCTCCCCGGTACGGCGGTTGCCCGATAAAGCAAACGGGCCGGTTTTGCCGGCCCGTCTGTTTGGCTGTTACCAGCGGTTTCCGCCGCCGCCACCGCCGCCGCCGTAGCCGCCGCCGCGATTGCCGCCACCACCGCCGCCGCCGTAGCCGCCGCGGCTACCGCCGCCGCCACCACCGCCGCCGGTGCGGGGCTTGTCCTGCGCCTCGTTGACGCGCAGGGGACGACCGCCGAGATCCTTGCCGTTGACGGCCTGGATGGCGCGCGCCGCATCGGCGCTGCTCATTTCGACGAAACCGAAGCCGCGCGGGCGGCCCGTCTCGCGATCGCTCGGGAGGGCAACCGACTCGACCGTGCCGTGCTGTGCAAACAGCGCGCGGACCTGGTCTTCGGTAGCGTTGAACGGCAGATTGCCGACATAAATCTTGGCCATGTAACTCTTCTCTCTATGACAGTTGTTGATAAATGGCAGGGACACGGGTCGTAGAGAGCCGCTCACACGACGGCAGAAGACGATCCAGCAACCTGACACCTGATCGGCAGGCGTTTCGGCTCGAGCGGAAGCGCCTTTCCTGGCGCTGATGCATGAACGGACGGACGACGATCAAAGGGCAGTCTAACCGTTTTGCGGGAGGCAGGGTTGTTATTTGGATTGGAATGTGTAGGACAAC
>CAZWDR010000083.1:0-12120 GCA_964632365.1 uncultured Steroidobacteraceae bacterium | reverse complement strand
GGAACTTGTAGATGTCCATGCCCAGCTCGCCCGAGGCCAGGCGCTTGCGCTTCTCCTCCTCCATCGCGACGCGCTTCGCGGCCGCTTCGGCCACCTTCGCGGCCTCGGCATGGCGCACCACGCAGACGCCATCGTCATCGGCCACGATGACGTCGCCGGCATTGATCACCTGCGCGGCGCAGATCACCGGCACGTTCACCGAACCCAGGCTCGCCTTGATGGTGCCCTGCGCGTACACGCACTTGCTCCACACCGGGAAGTCCATCTGCTTCAGCGTCGCCACGTCGCGCACGCCGGCATCGATGATCAGCGCCTGCACGCCACGCGCCTGCAGCGAGGTCGCGAGCAGGTCGCCGAAGTAACCATCACTGCAGGGCGAGGTGGGCGCGACGACGAGGATGTCGCCGGGGCGGCACACTTCCACCGCCACATGGATCATCCAGTTGTCACCCGGCGGCGCCGACACCGTGACTGCGGGGCCGGCAATGGACTTGCCGGCATAGATCGGACGCATGTAGGGCGCCAACAGGCCGGTGCGGCCCTGTGCCTCGTGCACCGTGGCCACGCCATGGCCGGCCAGCGCCTGGCTGACGGCCGCATCGGGCCGGGGAATCTCGCGCACGCAGACGTGCTTGCTCATCGGTCGGTCTCCTTCAGGACAGCTTGAACACGCGGCGTGCATTGCCTTCGAAGAAGGCGTGCTTGTCCGCGTCGGGGATCGTCATCGCATCGCACAGCGCGACTTCGTCGGGCACGTACTGGTAGGGATAGTCCATCGCGTACATCACGCGGTCGGCGCCCAGCACCTTCTGGCAGAACTCGATCGCCGGCTGCCAGGCCACGCCGCTGTTGGTCACGTAGACATTGTTGCGCAGGTAATGGCTCACCGGATGCCGCAGCGGCTTCACGTTCGCGTAGCGCTCGGAGCGCACCGTCGCGGCATGCATGTAGTCGAGCCGGTACAGCCAGAACGGCAGCGCCTCGCCGGTGTGCCCGATGATGAACTGCAGCTTCGGGAAGCGGTCGAACACGCCGGCCACGATGATGCGCAGCATGTGCAGCCCGGTCTCGGCGGCAAACCCGTAGATCGCGCCATCCAGTCCGGCCTCGAGGAATGGCCGGATCATCGCCGGCGAAGGGGTGTTCGGATGCAGGTAGATGGGCACGTCCAGTGCCTCGGCGGCCTCGAGCAGCGGCAGGAACTGTGGCTCGTCCAGGTAATGGCCCTGCGTATGCGAATTGACGATCACGGCCCTGAAGCCGAGCTTGCGCACGCCACGCTCCATCTCCTTCACCGCATTCGCCGGGTCATGAGGCGCGATGGCGGCCATGCCGGTGAACCGGTCGGGATATCTGCGGCAGGCCTCGGCGAGCTGGTCGTTCGCGTCGATGGCGAGGCTCGTGGCCGTGGCCGGATCAAACACCTGCACGCCGGGCGCGGTCAAAGCGATCACCTGGTGGTCGATGCCGGCCGCATCCATGTGCGCGATGCGCTGCTCGCCGAGTCCGTGCAGACCGTCGAAGATGAAACGCGCGCGCTCGCTGAGACTGCCGCTGTAGAAGCCCCACATGGTGCGGAAGCCCGGGTCGTCCAGCGTTCCTGCGTCGATCAGCCGCCGGTAGCCGGCGCTGATGTCTTTCGTGAAGAACGCTTCCTCGGTGGCGATGCGCCGGTATGCGGGGGTGCTGATCATCGTTCCGGTGATCCTCGTGAGGGCCGCTCGAAAGGGCGGTATTTAAGCACATTGACGCGCGCTGCCCCGGCGACGCGGCGGGGAACACGTTGATCGACGGCACCGGCGGGGGGCGTTGCTAGAATGGGCCATTCCCCTTGCCACACGGCGCCACGCGTCATCCCCCAAGTGAGTGAGAGCCATGTCCTATCCTGAATTGCACCTGCTGGTCGACGGCGAGCGGCTCGGCCTGGATGGCCGCCGCAGCCTTCCCGTCCTGAATCCTGCGACCGGCGCCGAACTCGGACGGCTGCCGGTGGCGGATGCGGCGGACCTCGATCGCGCGCTCGACGCCGCGCGGCGCGCCTGGCCGGTGTGGCGCGCGCTCGGGCCCCGCGAGCGCGGCAAGATCCTGCACCGCGCGGCCGACCTGTTGCGCGAGCGCGGCGAGGCCATCGCGCGCATCGCGACGATGGAGGAGGGCAAGACCCTGCCGGAAACACGCATGGAGCTCGGCGGCGCGGCGGAGATCTTCGACTGGTATGCCGAGGAGGGCCGGCGCGCCTATGGGCGCGTGCTGCCCCAGCGCGTGGCCGGCATGCGCATGACCGTGGTGCGCGAGCCGGTGGGTCCGGTGGCGGCCTTTGCGCCGTGGAACTTCCCGCTGGGCAATCCGGCGCGAAAGCTCGGTGCCGCACTGGCGGCTGGCTGCAGCGTGATCCTGAAGCCGGCGGAGGAGACGCCCGCCAGTGCGCTCGCCGTGGCGCAGGCACTGGTGGATGCCGGGGCGCCAGCGGGCGTGCTGCAGATCGTGTTCGGGGTGCCGTCGGAGATCTCGCAGCACCTGATCAGCTCGCCGGTGATCCGCGCGGTGCATTTCACCGGGTCCATCCCGGTCGGCAAGCAGCTCACCGCACTGGCGGCATCCGGCATGAAGCGCACGACGATGGAGCTGGGTGGCCACGCGCCGGTGCTGGTGTTCGACGATGTCGATGTGGAGGCGGTGCTGGACCAGGCCGTTGCCGCGAAGTATCGCAACGCCGGTCAGGTGTGCGTGTCGCCGACGCGCTTCTACGTGCACGAGTCCATCCATCAGCGCTTCGCGGAAGGCTTCGCGCAGCGCGTGAAAACGATCAAGGTCGGCGACGGCCTGGATGAGTCGGTGCGCATGGGCCCGCTGGCGCATGCGCGGCGCCTGCCGGCAGTGGGTGGGCTGATCGACGCAGCGGTGCGCGATGGCTCGCGCGTGCTGGCCGGCGGCCATGCACTGGAAGGACCGGGTTACTTCTACGCCCCGACGGTGCTGTCGCAGGTGCCGGAGTCGGCGCGCATCATGAACGAGGAGCCCTTCGGCCCGGTGGCGCTGATCCGCCCGTTCAGCACCTTCGAGGAAGTGATCGGCAATGCCAACCGCCTGCCCTATGGACTGGCGGCCTATGCCTTCACGCAGAATGCGCGCCGCGTGAATTTGATCGGCGAGCAGGTGGAGTCCGGCATGCTCGGCATCAACAGCTTCGTGATTGCGATGCCCGAGGCGCCTTTCGGCGGCGTGAAGGAAAGCGGGCACGGTTCCGAGGAAGGCGTCGAGGGACTCGAGGCCTGCCTCGTCACCAAGTTCATCACCGAATCCTGAGAATCGTCCGGCAGGACGTGCCGGATCAAAGCAGCAGCACGGCCGCGAGGCCGGCTGCCGCGAAACGCCACCAGGCAAACAGCGCCAGCCCGTGGCGATTGAGCCAGGCCACCATCCATTTCACCGCCAGCGCAGCGGAGATCCACGCGGCCAGAAAGCCGGTGATCAGCGCGGGCCAGCCGTAGCTGCCCAGCATGCCGTCGCCACTCTTGACGATGCTGTAGGCGGAGGCTGCCGTCAGCGTCACGACGCCCAGCAGGAACGCGAACTCCACGGCGGCCGCCAGCGACAGACCCACGGCCAGTCCGCCGAGGATGGTGACCAGGCTGCGGCTTGTGCCGGGCCACATCGCGATGGCCTGGATGAAGCCGATCAGCACCGCGGCACGCCAGGTGAGCCCCGCCAGGTCCATGCCGTCGCGGCGCGCCGCAATCCAGCGGCCGAGCGCGAGGATCAGGATGCCGCCTGCCACCCATGCGGCGATGATCGGCTTCACGCCGAACAGATGCTGCTCGATGACATCGCCGAACAGCAGCCCGAGCACTGCGGCGGGCAGGAACGCGGCGATCAGGCACAGCGCGAGGTCGCGGCCCGCCGCGTCGCGCCCGGCCAGTCCCTGCAGCATGCCGGCGACGCGATGCCGGTAGGTGCCGAGCACGGCCACGATGGCACCGGCCTGGATCGCGATGGCATAGGCATTGGCCGCTTCGCCTTCCTCGATGCCCAGCAGCCGCTGTGCGATCAGCAGGTGACCGGTGGAGGAAACGGGAAGGTATTCGGTAATGCCCTCGACCAGTCCGAGGATCAGCGCCTGCATCAAGTCCATGTTCGATTCCTGGAAAGAAAGGCACTGCGCAACGGGACGCGCTGCCAGCGCAGGGCCAGCAGCAGCAGCAGTGCGGGAAGCCATGAGCCGGTGTCGCCACCGCCGCCGTCATCGGCGCCGAAGCCATCTCCCGGCGCGCCCGGTGGCAACTGCAGGGCCATCTGCACGGCGGCCCCGGCATCGAGCATGCCGGCGCCACAGTGCGCAGTGGTGCACAGGCACTCGCTGTCCTGCAGTGGTTTCACCGCAGGTGACGCGCAGACAGGCGGTTGCGGCTCGGTGTCACTGGTGGTGGGGAAGGGGCGCGCGGTCGCGCGGATCGCGTCGATCACCTGTCGCGGCGTGAGATCAGGATTCACCGCGAACATCAGTGCGGCCGTGCCGGCCACCAGAGGGGTCGAGAAGCTGGTGCCGTAGGTGGGCTGCACCATCGGCGTGGAATATCCGTTCTGCGTCGGCACGGTGTTGCCGAGATTGGTCAGCGTGTTCAGTGCATGGACGCAGGGCTGGCCGGCGCCACTGAACACGCAGTTGCCTGCTGGCGCCGAAATGCCGACCTGCGGGCCGAGATTGCTGTAGCCGACCTTGCTGCCGACATGGCGGATGCCGGCCACGCCCAGCACGCCCTCGCAGCCGCCCGGCGTGCCCACCGCCGCGCCGGAGTTGCCGGCCGAGGCGACGACCAGCGTGCCGCGCGCGGTGACCTGCCGCACGGCCACGCGATACACCTCGGAGATGTCGTCGGTGCAGGGGCGGTCCGTGCCGAGGCTGAGATTGATCACGCGCGCGGGCGTGGTGTTCACCGGCGGCAGCGGCGATTGCAGCAGCGGGGGCGGCGGCGCAAGCCCCGCGGCCCAGTACATCCCGGCGATCACATCCGAGACGAAGCCGCCGCACTTGCCGAGCACGCGCACCGGCAGCACCTTCACATGAAAGCCCGCGCCGGTCATGCCAATGCCGTTGTCGCTGGCCGCGGCGATCAGCCCGGCGACGCGCGTGCCGTGCCAGCTGCTCTCCAGCGGCTGGTCAAAGTTGCTGCCGCCGCCGCACTGGTTGTCGGAGAACTCGGGCTTCTGCAGATCCTCCGCGGTGATGAAATCGCCGGGGTCGGAGGCGTCGGCATCCCAGCCGTCGCCGTCGTTGCCGACGGCCGCCGTGGAGACGAAGTCCCAGCCGGCGAGCAGCTTGCCGTCGAGATCCGGGTGGTCCGCGCGCACGCCGGAGTCGAGCACGGCCACGATGATGGTGGAATCGGCGGCGCTGGTGCCGCCGCGCGAGATGGCCCAGGCCTGGTGCGCGCGGATCGCCGCGGGCCACTGGTCCTGCAGGTACCACTGCTGCGTGGAATAGAGCGGATCGTTCGGGACGTAGGCGTGCGCCTTCACGCGCTCGTCGGCGACCGCCAGCTCCACCTGCGGATCGCTGCGCAGCTGCGACAGGGTGGCGGCCAGATCCTCACCGGCCACCGATGCGCCAAGCTGCACCACCGAAAGATCGCCGCCGAGGTTCCAGCCGCGCATCAGCGGACGGCCGCTGCGCATCGCCAGCGTCTGCAGCCGCGTGGATCGCGCGGCCGGCGACTGGCCAGGGGTGGCGGCATCACGCCATTTGATGATCACGCGGGCAGTGGAGCCGCCGGTTTCCGCGCCCGCCGCGGTGCCGGAGGCGGCTGCGGCGAGGGCCCAGAGCAGGGTGATCAGCAGGGGCCGCAGGGTCGGAATGCACAGGGTCACGGTTGGCCGAATGTTACCGCCATTTGTCCTGCAACAGCGGATTTAACAGCCCGCCCGGCGTGCATGCGCCGCGGCCTAATGAATGCCCCAACGGCGACCTGGAGGAGAGCGTGATGAACAGCGTGCGGCAGAAGGGTCAGGGCATGACCGAATACATCATCATCGTGGCGTTGATCGCCATCGCCGCCATCGGCGTCTACACCGCGTTCGGCAAGACAGTGCGCGGGCAGATGGCCGTCACGGCGCAGGCACTGGGTGGCAACGACACCGGAGAGGCCCGCACCGAAACCGAGGATGCCGGCGATGCGGCGGTGGGCCAGGCCGCCCGCAACATCCAGCTCAACAACTACGACAACCGGTAAGACGATGCGTCGGCTGCATTCCGGCCAGGCCATCGTCGCTTCGCTGGCGCTGCTGGCAGCGATGCTGGGCGGCTTCGTGCTGGTGTTCAACGCCGGCCAGCTGGTGAACGACAAGATGCGCCTGACGAATGCAGCCGACGCCGCGGCGTTCAGCGCCGCGCAGTGGCAGGCCCGCGCGCTGAACTACCAGTCGTACCTGAATCGCGCGATCGTCGCCAACGAGGTGGCGATCGCGCAGATGGTCTCGCTGCGTGCATGGTCCGGCTATGTCGGGCGCGTGACCTCCAACATCGACGAGATCACCCGCTACGTCCCCTACCTGAATGCACCGATGCGCGCGCTCGAGCGCGGCTGGGGTGCGGTCGATGCGACGCTCGCCGGCACATTGCCGGGGCTCGAGGCCTACCTGTCGCAGACGAACACCGCCATGGCGGCGCTGCAGGCTGTCGCGCACCAGCAGGGGACGCTGGCACCAGCGGCCCATGTCGATGATGTGCTGCGCGCTGCCGAACCGCGTGCACGGCTCTCCGATGCCACGCGGTTGCTGCAGGCCCGCAATGCATCGCTGTGGCAGCACCGCTTCACCGAACGCTACGAGCGCGGCGGTGGTGACCTGCGACGCTTCACGCGGTTGCTCAGCGATTCGCGCGACCGGTTCACGCGCTCACGGGGCTTCACGCCCTTCGACGTCGGCGTGCTGAGCCTGGAAAAGCGTGGCGGCACCGACCTGCTGGGCGAATACACCTGGCGCGGCATCGACACCCTGTCGCTGCATCTGGATTTCTGGCTCTTCAAAGACGAGGTGCCGCTCGGCTGGGGCGCCGCACAGCAGCGTCACGCCCGGCAGGTGTCGCGCAGCCGTGGCGAGCATGGCGGAAGCCTGTCGCGCAATCCGTCGGCATCGCAGCGCGCGCAGCGGGCCATCGCCGATTCCCGGCACTACCAGGGCGTTCCACAGGTGCGCGATGTGGTGAATCCGGCATCGCAGCGGCCCCGGCCACTGGTCTATTCCGTGGCGGCGCACCTCACCGCCGATGACCTGCGCACCATCGACCGGTTGCTGATGCCCGCCGGATTCACCACGGTGGAGGGCGGGCGCGAGTCCGTCGCGCCGGCCTTCGCCGCGGGCGCGCTGCATGCGCTCGCCAGCGCCGAGGTGTATTTCCAGCGCCCGGCTGATCGCGCCGACGGCCGTGCCGAATACGCGAGCCTGTTCAACCCCTACTGGCAGGCGCGGCTGGTGCCGGTCGCCGCGACTGACAGGCAGCTCGTCGCGGGCTTTCGCGGCCTGTCGGTCGACCCCTATGCGGTGCTGCCGTGATGCGCCAGCGCGGACAGAGCATGGCTGAGTTCGCGGCCGGCTCGGCGGCCTTGTCGCTGGTGCTGCTGGGCACACTGACGCTCGGCAGTTACCAGGAGGTGGACCGGCGCGGCGTGGAGGCCGCGCGCGAGGCCGCCTGGCAACAGGTCTGGCGCTCGGAGGTGCAGGCCGCCGAACTGGCGGCAGACCTGCACCGCGCGCATTTCTCCGACAGCGGTGTGAGTGATCCGCTCGGCCGACATCTGCTCGTTGCGGCCGACCAGGTCGCGGTCGACGCGCAGCAGGTAGCGCCCGGCGGCGTCGCCGGTGCGGCCACCACGCTGATGCTGGCGCCGCCCCGGGCGTTCTCGTTCTTCGACGGCTCCTTCGATCTGCCCGAGCAGACGCTGCACCAGGGCAGCGTCACCAGCCACATCGAACCGCAGGCGGCACTGCCTGCGCCATTCGACCGCCTCGATGTGCAGCTGTCCGCTTCCTACGCGCTGCTCGGCGATCCCTGGAATGCGGCCGGCGCGGCGCATGTCGCGGCGCGTGCCGGCGGCCTGGTGCCGACCGCGCGCCTGCGCGGGCTGCAGGAGATCTGGCGGCCCCTCAGTGCACCGCTGTCGCTGTTCGAGCCTGCGCTGCGCGACCTGTGCCTGGGCCTGATCGAGCCTGATCGGGTTCCGGAAGATCGGCTTGGCCCGGGCCGCGCGGACCTGCCGGGCACCTGCCGATGAAGGCCATTGCCGCCCTTCTGCTGCTGTGCTGTGTGGCCCGGTCCGCGGGCGCGCTGGAGTCGCGCGATGTGCGGGGTCTCCAGGTGACGCTGGAGGCGATCGCTGAACCGGTGCAGGTCGATGGCGTGTCGATGCGATTGCAGGTGGCGACAGGCCCGGATGTGCAGCGCCTCGCGGCACGCATCGAGCAGCGCTGGCGCGCCGAGGGCAGCGTCGTCGAGCGGCAGCAGGCGGCGTCCTGGCAGGTGCGGGCACGGCTGGAGCGTGGCCGCAACGAAGTGATCCAGTGGCGCGGCGCCGGTGATGCGGCGCAGCTGCTGCATTCCACGGTCGATGTGATGCGCGCGCCTGCGACGGCTGCGCCTCCGCCGTTTGCGTTGCCGGCCGGATGCACGTGGCTGCGGTCGGTGCGCGGTGCGGCGGGCCGGGAGCGCTTCGAGCAGCGCACCGCGACCTGCGGGATGTCCGCCGAACGCGTCATCACCTCGCTGCACGGCCTGCTGTCGGCACAGGGGTGGACCATCGAGCATGCGGGTCCGGATGGGGCCCGCCTGATGCATGCCGGCAGCGAAGGATTGCTGCGGGTGACGGCGGGCGAGGGCGTCGGCCGCAGCACGTTGGCCTGGCTGGGCCTGCGCACCGGAAGGTCGCGCCCGTGAGCCGGCAAGCGGGCCAATCGATGACCGAGTTCCTGCTGGTCACAGCGGCGCTGGTGGCGTCGCTGTTCCTTCCCTATCTCGAAGGTGAGTCGGTGGTGACGTTGTTGCTGCGGTCCCTGATGCGTGTCGCACGGGCCCGTTCGTTGCTGGTTTCGATCCTTTAGTTCAAAGCGGAGGTATGCGTGGACGCAAGCGGTTCGAAGTGGCGCCGGTGGTGGCGGCCGGATGTGCTGCTGGTGCTGGGCGCGGTGACCAGTGGTGTGGTCGGCGCCGTGCTCGCCGGCCGATACCTGGAGCAGCGCGCCAGCGATGCCGAGGCGCGGCTTGCAGAGCGATACGCGGGACGCGAGGTGGTCGTCGCCAGCACCGACGTGGCTCGCGGCACTGCGCTGGCCCGCACGAACCTTGCGGTGCGTTCCGTGCCGCGCGACTTCCTCCCGCCGGATGCGGTACCGGCAGACCGGGCCGGTGGCCTGCTCGGTGCGGTCGCGGCGGTCGACATCGCGCGCGGCACGCCCATCGTCCCCGCGGTGCTGTCTGCCGCAAGCGCCGCGCCGCGGCTCTCGGCCGTGCTCGCCGCCGATGAGCGCGCGGTCACCGTGGCCGTGGACGACCTGAATTCACAGGCCGGTGCGCTGCGCGCCGGTGATCGGGTCGACCTGCACTACGCGCAGCGTTCCGGCGGCGCGGTGCTGCTGGTGCCGCTGCTGCAGCAGGTGGAGATCCTCGGTGTGGGCGACTCGTTCACCACCGGCGAAGAGGACGCGGTGCGCAGGTTCGCCACTGTGACGCTGCGCGTGACGGCCGATGACGCACCCCGGGTGCTGCTTGCACAGCAGGCGGGTGAACTCGCCGTGCTGCTGCGCAGCCAGGACGACGCGACAGCGAAGCCGGCGGTCGTGCGCAGCAGCAGCGAGCTGCTGCGCCAGCCCGTGGTCCGCCGCGCCGCGCAGCAGGTCGAACTGCTGATCGGCGGCCAGGGTGAGCAGGTGCCATTGCGACGCCTGCTCAGCAGCGGGTCGAAGCTCGCCGCGGAGGCCTCATGAACCCGCGCGTGCTGCTGTTGCTGCTGGTGCTGTGCATCTCCCCGACGCGCGCCGGCCAGGCGCCACCGTTGCCCGATGACGTGTCGCTGTCGGTTGGCGAGACGCTGCTGCTGATGGCCGACGTGCGCCGCGCGGCCCTGGGCTCCGGTCGCGTCGTGTCGTTCGCGACGCCGGAGCGCGGGCAGCTGCTGCTGTTCGGCGAGGCGCCCGGCGAGACCACCGCGGAGCTGTGGCTCGCCGACGGCACGCAGCACCGCCTGCGCATCCGCGTGCGCGAGCAGGACCTGACGCGGCGACTGGCCGAAGTGCAGGAACTGCTCGCCGGCAGCGACGGCGTCCGGGCGCGGCTGTCCGGACGTTTCGTGGTGCTGGAGGGATCACGTGCCGGCGCCGCGGATCGTGCCCGGGCCGCCGACATCGCCGCGCTGTATCCGGGCGAGGTCCTCGACTTCGTCGGCGAGGTGGACTGGGAGTCCATGGTGCAGATGCAGGTGCGGCTGGTGGAGGTGCGGCGCGACCAGCTGCACACGCTCGGCCTGCGATGGGATGCCCAGGCCGCCGGCCCGACCCTCAGCGCCGCGGCCGGCGATGGCCATGGGGGACTGTCGCTGCGCGCCTCGCTGCTCAGCGAGCTGACCTCCCGCATCGACCTGCTGCAGCAGCAGGGCCTGGCCTTCACGCTTGCGGCACCCGTGCTCAGCTGTCGCAGCGGCGATGTCGCGCGGTTCGTCTCCGGCGGAGAAATCCCGATTCCGGTCACCGATGGCCTCGGCGCCACCGATGTGCAGTTCAAGGAATACGGGCTGATCCTGCAGGTCCGGCCCCACGCGGGTCGTGACGGCACGATCCACGCGGAGATCGACCTGGAACTCAGCCAGATCGATCCATCGGTGCGCATCGGCGACTACCCGGGATTCATCAAGCGGCAGACCAGCACGGCCTTCAATGTCGCCGATGGCGAGGCCATGGCCATCGCCGGCCTCGTGATGCGCGAGCAGGGTCGGGATCGCGCGTCAGTGCCGGGCCTGGGGTCACTGCCCGTGGCCGGGGCGCTGTTCCGTTCGAAGCGTCGCCAGAGCCGCGAGACCGAACTGCTGGTGCTGATCTCACCGCGGCGCTTCGAGGCGGGCGTGCCGTCGCAGTTGCCGGCGCAGGACCAGCAGTCGCTGAGCGGACGCGCGGCGGAGATCGAGGCACAGGGGCCCGGCCATGACTGACCGCACCGCGCCAGACCTGGAAACCCTCCACGACGAGCTGCTGCAACGGCTCGACCTGCGGCGGGTGGATGTGAACCGCATGAGCGATGAGCAGCTGTGGCGGCTCGCGCAGCACCATCTGCGCGACCTGCTCGATGGACGGGTGGATCCGGCGCAGCGTGCACCGCTGGAACGGCGGATGCTGCAGGAGGTGGTGGGCGTCGGCGTGCTCGAAGACCTGCTGCGCGATGATTCCGTCAGCGAGATCATGGTCAACGGACCCGAGCACATCTTCATCGAGCGTGCCGGGCGGCTGCTGCGCAGTGACGCGCGCTTCTCCGGTGTGCGCGCACTGCAGGGGGCGATCGAGCGGCTGCTGGCGCGCAGCGGCCGGCGCGTCGATGAGTCCTCGCCGATGGCCGATGCACGACTGCCCGATGGCTCCCGCGTCAATGTGGTGGTGCCGCCGCTGGCGCTGTGCGGACCGGCCATCACCATCCGCAAGTTCGCACGCCGGCCGCTGGGCATGCACGACCTGGTTCGCAACGGGTCGTTGTCCGACGCGATGGCCGCGTTCCTGCGCGTCGCGGTGCATGCCCGGCGCAACATCGTGGTGTCCGGGGGCACCGGCACGGGCAAGACCACGCTGCTCAACTGCCTGTCCGGGCTCATCCCCGCCGGTGAGCGCATCGTGACCATCGAGGACTCCGCCGAGCTGCAGCTCGCGCACGAGAACCTCGTTGCGCTGGAGGCGCGACCGAGCAACGCCGAAGGGCGCGGGCTGGTGTCGATCCGCGACCTGGTGCGCAACGCGTTGCGCATGCGGCCGGACCGCATCGTGGTCGGCGAGTGCCGCGGCGGCGAGACACTCGACATGCTGCAGGCGATGAACACCGGACACGATGGATCGCTGACCACCGCCCATGCCAACTCGCCACGCGATCTGCTTTCG